>CANQGL010000075.1 GCA_947623185.1 uncultured Lachnospiraceae bacterium | reverse complement strand
TCCCCTCCTTCCGGTATCCCGCGGGCGAAATGTTGACCGTCACCTTCTTCGGCGGAAGCCCCAGATCGAGGCTTTTGAGCGCCGTGCGCACCCGGTCCTGCGCCTCGCGCACTTCGGACGCCAGATAGCCCACCAGCACAAAGCCGGGCAGGCCGTCGCTCACATCCGCCTCGACCGTAACGGGCGTTCCCAAAAGGCCGCGCAGATAGATACTGTTTGTTTTACTGAACAACAAAAAGCCCCCTTTCAGGTTTTCTTCCCATACCATTCCGTGGATCTCCGAAAGAAAAACAAGAGATAAGATGAAATTCCAGACCGATAGAATGTATAAGAGTGTAACAACACTATACAGGAAACGGGAAAGAATTGCAAGCACAACCTGCGGAGGCAGAGAATAGAATCTCTTTGTGCGAACTCAAAAAATTTTTCATATCTTCTCAGAAAAGCAGAAATTATCATTTTTCATCCATTTTGAACCCCTGTCCATTTCTGCAGAACTTTTTCCAGTTTTTTAAAGTCACAGCACCGTTTTTTTAAAAAACTGCCGGCCTTTTCGGACTGCACAAGCAGATACAACTTATTTGCCTTTTTGATGATAGCGTCCTGATTCCGCTGGCACCAGCTTAGCTGCTTTGCCGCCATGATTTTATAACTTTTTGTCTGGGCATCATCTTTAAGGCTGACTTTCAGATCAAGCAGCGAAATACAGCTTTCGTCCACGGGGATCATGTTGTTAAAATTCAAAACCCCGATCAGTCTTTCCCCGTCCACGATCTTTGTAAAATCCACATCATTCTTCATGGATCTGTGTTTCGGCTTCGGCGAGCTTAACGGAATACAGTATTTTTCTGTCCCGCATATGACCACAACATCCACAAACGGCCTGGTTTCCTTTCCTGCCTGCGGTGATACCGACATCACATGGTCATCCGTTTTTGCAAGATTCCGTACATATTTCATGTCAATAAGATATAAATTCAGCCTGTTCTGTTTCATGACTGCTCCCCCTGTATTTCCGTATCCAGCCTGCAGGTAAAACTTAAGGCTGCGCTGGTGCGCAGCCTTAAATTGATCGTTTCCACTTACGGTAGGACTCACCGCTTTTATCGTTTCCACTCTCAGTAGGACTCACTGCTTTTATCGTCTCCACTCTCAGTAGGACTCACTGCTTTTTACGGGAACTGTGGTTCCCGTACGATAAGCATCGCTTATCTCTAATTATTTTATACCGAAAATCTGAGATCCTGTCAAGAAGTTTTTAACGGGGTTGTATAGCTTCCATAACTCCCGGTAAAATCAAGTAATACGGCGGGGAAATCCCCGCCGTATGAAAACGCCGCAACCGGACCGAAGAAGCTTCAGATGCGCTCCCGGATCCAGTCCAGAATATCCGTATAGACCTCCTCGCGGTTCGTTTCGTTTAAGATCTCGTGCCGCGCGCCGCTGTAAAAGCCGAGCGTCAGATCTTCCAGTCCGGCGCTGTGATAGCGCTTAAAGACACGCCGCACGCCGTGCGTGCGCTCCCCGACGGGATCCTGATCGCCCGAGAGGAACAGCACCGGCACATCCGTCCGTACCTCACCCGCCTTCTCAAGCTGCGTAAGGCGCAAAATCAGCCCGAAGAAATCACGGTACGCGCCGTTTGTGAAGCGGAACCGGCAGAATTCGTCCTGCTCGTACGCCCTCGCCTTCTCGACGTCGCGCGTCAGCCAGTCGCAGCCGGTCACGTTGGGACGGAAGGCGCGGTTGTAGTCGCCGGTCGAGAGCTTGAAAAGGAGCCGGTTGCGTCCGCGGTCCCCGTCGATCGCACAGACCAGCCTGCACAGGCCGTATCCGGCCGCGACAAGCGGCAGCGGCTGTCCGCCGGTCCCGGACAGGATGACGCCGTCCGGCCCGTCGTCGTACACGGTCAGGTACGCGCGGGCAAAGAACGAACCCATACTGTGGCCGAGAAGAAAATGCCTGACGCCCGGGTATTTCTTCATACCGTAGCGGGTCAGACGCCTTATGTCCCGGATCACGCAGGAGGCCCCGTTTTTCTCCGCAAAATATCCAAGGTCCTCCGGCGCGGAAGTCTTTCCGTGGCCCAGATGGTCATGGCCGTAAACTGCGATCCCCCGCTCCGCCAGCCAGATGCCGAACTCGCGGTAGCGGCCGATATGCTCGACCATCCCGTGCGAGATCTGAACGGTCGCGAGGACCTCTCCGTCCGGGATCCATTCGAGACATCTCAACCTGGATCTTCCGTCGCAGGAAGGCAGATAAAACTCGCGTTCTTTCATTAATAATATCCCCCTCTCTTTCACTCACTGGAACTCCGTGATGTATTTCCGGTAACGGAGCGGAAGCATGTTCTGCTGGCATTTCGGGTTCCTGCGCTCCTCGATCGCGATCGTGCGGAAAAACGTCTTCCACAGGTCCGTATAGGGATCCCCAGCCTTTTCGGCGCGCAGGGCTTCGATCCGCTCCTTTTCGATGCCGGCGTGGATCACGAGCGCTCCCCCGTGCGAATGGAGCGCCGCCTTTCGCCGGACTTCGTCGCAAAGCAGCCAGTCCGTATCCGGGAACCGGTCCGCGAAGTGTCCGGCGACCAGTTCGATCACATCGTTCTCCGGTCCGATCATACCATAATAAAGCCCGGACCGCAACCGTTCAAAACGCGCAAATTCGACCAGGCTGTGCGCCTCGTTCGCGACCGCGCGGTCCATCCGGAAGATCTCGTAGACGGCCTTCTCCTGCAGCATCCGCAGGATGCGGCTCCCGCAGCCGAGCCCCAGCGCGATAAAGCGCAGGATCGCGTCGGCCCGGGCGGGACTTTTGTGCAGGGAGGCGCGGTACAGTCTGAGACAGGCTTCCTCCGACATGCGTCTGCGTACCGTCTCCGCCACCTTTTTTGCCTTCTCCCGCTCCCTTGGGACCTCCCTGACGTCGCAGAACAGCTCCGGTTCGTAGCCGTCCGCCAGTTCGAGGCGGCAGTTATCGATCCCAAGACGGCTCGCGTAGACGTCGTAGACGCCGCTGAGGATCCCGTCAAAACCGTTCTCACATAAAAATACCGTCATCGCTCACAACTCCCCGAAAAGCGCTTTCTTCGCGTCCGTCCGGTCCGGTTCCGCCTCCAGCTTCATATCGTCAAAGAGGGACAGCTGCCTGAAGGCGGTCCCGTGCGAGATCTCCCACGCGTTCCGCCGTTCGTCACCGATCAGGCAGTCCGTGATAAAGTTTTCCTCGAAGCGGAACGGGAAGTACGTCCGCCCGCCGCAGGTCAGAAAATACGCGGCTCTCTTTAGCACCACGCCGAACCGCTTAAGATCCGCAAAGTCCAGTTTCCCGTGTCTTCTCGCGGCCACGATCCGCCTGGCCGAGCGCACGCCGAGACCGGGCACGCGCAGGAGCGTGTCGTATTCGGCGGTCATCGCCTCCACCGGGAACCGTTCCAGATGGCGCACGGCCCAGTCGCACTTCGGATCCAGCAGGACGTTGAAGTTCGGCCGCTCCGCGGAAAGGAGCTCGTCCGCCTCAAAGCCGTAAAAGCGCAGGAGCCAGTCCGCCTGGTAAAGCCGGTGTTCGCGGAGAAGCGGCGGACCGCCCGCCGGGGCCGGGAGCTCTTTATCCGGCACGGTCGGGATATACGCGGAGTAAAACACGCGCTTTAGGTCGAAATTCCGGTACAACGCCTCCGCCGTTCGGATCATCTGGAAATCGTTCTCCGGCGTCGCCCCGACGATCATCTGGGTGCTCTGACCGGCCGGGACGAAGCGCGGCGCGTTCCGGTACACGGCAAGCTCGTTTCTGTTCGCGGCGATCCCGCACTGGATCCCGCGCATGGGAAGAAGGATCTTTTCGCGCGACTTGCCGGGGCACAGCCGTTTCAGGCTCTCGGCGGTCGGCAGCTCAAGATTGACGCTCATGCGGTCCGCAAGGTACCCGATCTTTTCGATCAGAGCCGGATCGGTCCCGGGGATCGCCTTGACATGGATGTAGCCGCGGAACCGGTGCACCGTCCGCAGATCGCGGATCGCCCGGTAGATCTGTTCCATCGTATGATCAGCGCTGTAGAGGATGCCGGAGCTTAAAAAAAGCCCCTCGATGTAGTTGCGCCGGTAAAACTCCATCGTCAGGGTGCAGACCTCCTCCGGCGTAAAGGCCGTGCGGACCACGTCGTTGGAGACGCGGTTCACACAGTATTTGCAGTCGTAAATACACTGATTCGTATAGAGGATCTTGAGAAGCGAGATGCACCGCCCGTCCGCGGAAAAGCTGTGGCAGATCCCGGCCGCCTCCGTATTGCCGACATAGCCCCGCTTCCCGCCGCGCGATACACCGCTCGACGTGCAGGCGACGTCGTACTTTGCCGCGTCCGTAAGGATCTCGAGCTTCCTCTTAAGGTCAAGATTTTCCTGAATGATCATGTCAGATACCTCGAACATATGTTCTTATAGAATTATTCTAACACATCCGTTCAGGAAATGCAACCGGAACATCGAACATTTGTTCTGTGCTTCTGCAATATGGTCCTAAAATGCAAAGCAGCTATACTTAAATGCAAAATTGCTATACTGAAATGCAAATCAGCCGTATCCGGGCGCAAAAACAGCCATGTTCAGCGTAAGCCGGACATGGCTGCAGATGCGTTTATTCGGTTTATCAGATCGTATCCAACGCGTACAGGGCGGCCCCGACCGCTCCCACGATCTCCGGCTCGGGACAGATATAAAGCTTCGCCTGTATCTTCTCCTCCACCGCGCGCACGACGCCGGAGTTCTTGGCGACGCCGCCGGTCATCATGTAGACCGGCTCCATGCCGACGCGGCGCATCAGCGAGTACGCCTTGTTGGCGATCGCATGGCAGATGCCGTTCGCGATGTCGCACTTCTCCTTATTGTTCGCGATCAGCGAGATCACCTCCGACTCGGCGAAGACCGTGCACATGCTGGTGATCTCGATCTCCTCCGTGGATCTTAATGCCTCCGGACCGACCTCGCTGATGTCGATCTCCAGCGTGCGGGCGATCGCCTCCAGAAAGCGTCCCGTTCCCGCCGCGCACTTGTCGTTCATCACGAAATCGACCACCTCGCCGTTTGCATCGAGCCGGATCGCCTTGCTGTCCTGCCCGCCGATGTCGAGGATCGTGCGCACCTCCGGGTTGAAATAGTGCGCCCCGCGGCCGTGGCAGCTGATCTCCGTCACGTTCTCGTCCGCGTATGCGATGCTCACCCGGCCGTAGCCGGTCGATACGATCCGCGAAAGGTCCTCGCGCTTTAAGCCCGCCTTCTCAAGGACAAGGTCCCGGATCCGCTCCGCGCTCTCGCCGGATTTCGCCCCGGTCCGCACGACCTCGAAGGCCCGGATCTGTCTGTCCGAATCCATGATCACCGCGTTCGTCGATGTGGATCCGCTGTCTATACCAAGTACATACATCTTTTTCCCTTCCCGCGCGGCATTGCCGCCGCCGCTTTCCGTCTCCGATAAATGCCGGTCCGCCCCGGCAGGTGTGCCCTGCCTGCGGCCCGCGCCCGTCTCCCTTAACGATTCGAGGAACGCCTCGATGCGCGTCAGGATCTGTCCGTAGCTCTGCTTCGTGTTGTCGGTCTCCAGCAGAAGTTCCGGCTTTTTAAGAATACCCTTGAGCCACGCGTAGTCGTACGAATAATTGTCGCAGAACTGCACCGTGTGATAGATGATCCCGTCGACGCTCCCGACATACTGTTCGATCAGCCGGTCGCGGTTGGACGCCGACTCCATGCGCATACACGGGAACTGGTTCAAAAGCCCGCGCACATACCCGGCAAACGGTTCCTTATCATCCGCGAGGATCTTTCTTGCCAGACCGGTGCAGGTCAGATCGAACGCGACGTTGACGCCGTGTTCCTCGAGGATCTTCTGGATGTTCGGGTTGGCCCTCGCGCCCAGGATCCCCACGTTCAGGCGGTCCTTTTTTAAGGAGATCATATCGTCGCGGCTCTTTTTCTGGATCAGCGCGACGAACTTTTCTTCGTCGAATTTCCGTCCGCTGAACGCCTCGTACTCCGCGATCATGCTGCGGATGCGCTTCTCATACAGGCGGACGGCCGCGTCCTTGGTGATGCGCGGCGTATCGAGGATGTAGATGAACTTGTCGGGGAGCCGCTCCTTCAGCACGTCGTAGACGCGCCGGATGCTGTCGCAGCAGGTCGTCAGGATGATGCCGTCGTACCTGCCGGTGAGCGCGTCCTCCAGCACGCCCTTGGCGAAACTGCAGAGGTTCGGATGCATCAGCGTATCCGCCTGATTGAACGACGTCACCTCCGGCTGGATCCGCTCAAGCTCCTCTCCCATGGACTCAAAGATCTCGATAGGCGTATATTTGCAGATGTAACCGATCATGCCTCCGCGCCTCCTTCCCCGATCATTTCCAGAAACGCCTCCAGGCGCGTTTTGATCTGTCCGTCATGGCTGTTGCGCTTGTCGATCCCGTCGCCGTCCAAGATCAGCAGGGGGATGCCCTCCCTGCGCATGGCTTCCTTTAGCATCACGCTTCCACCCGCGGCCTGCTTGCAGCCCCAGTGGCAGAAGTGGATCGCCGCGTCCGGCTTTACCTCCCCGGCGAAATCGCAGATCTGCTTCGCCTTGTTGCCGTAGGAGCCGTTGAACACGTTCTCGATCAGCTTTTTCGCCAGCGCGTAAAACGGCCGCTCCGTATCGAGGTCCCCGAGGTAATCGACGATGATGTCCGTCGCCATGATCTGGTACTTCTCATTCTCGTTAAAATACCCGTTCAGGCTCTCCTGATAAAACGGCAGCAGGTGGATCCAGAGGATGCGCTTCCCGGTAAATTCCGGATGCGTCTGGATGTCCTCGTTCATGAACCGGATCAGCTCAAGGAATTCCGGGGTCCCCATCAGGAGATGCGTCGCCATCATCAGATACATTTGATCGATCACGGCTCCCGGATAATAGTGGACCTGGAGCTGTTCGGCGAGCTTATTCAGCTCCTTTCTCGTCTCGTTCTCGATTCGGAGCGCCTCCTTCAGCTTTTCGATCCGGAACCGGCACCCGAGGCGGTTCTCCATGTCGCGCACCAGCTCCTCGAGCTGACCGGCCAGATAGTCGATGGCGTCGCCGTCGTCCGTGTACGGGACGTCGAGCAGCATGAACGGGACGTTGTTTTTCTTCTGCAGGAACCGGAACGTGTTCAGGTTCCCGTCGCAGGAGAGCGAAGTCGTGACCGCATAGGCCGGAGTCGGCACCACGCCGCTCTCCACCGCGCCCACGAACGCCTTGTGATACGAACAGAGCGTCGGCGCCAGCCCGATGCTCTGTGCAAAATCGATAAAAAAGTCTTCCAGGTGATAACCGGAAAGATAGCAGGCCAGGCTCTCGATCGACAGAAGACGCAGTCCGAAGGCGTTCACCAGTTCGCACGGCGCGAAGATATTTCCCCAGACATAGCTGTGCGGACGGCTCAGGCTGTCCGCAACATGCTTCATCATCATTTCTTCAAGCTTCTGGTATCCTCTCGCGAGCTTCCGGTTCGGGAAGAAGTGCATCCGCAGACTGTTCATCCGAAATCCCAGAAGGATCTTGTCCCAGCTTTTTTCCGGCTCCTTTATCGTTCTCTCTCTGACATACTGTATATACTGTTCAGCAACCGGCATTTTGTTTCATTCCCCACAGTTTCTTTTCTTATTCCGACTTCATCAGCTTTACCATCACGGCCTTCTGCGCGTGGAGCCGGTTCTCCGCTTCCTCGAAGATCTCGGCGGCGTGTTCCTCGAACACCTTCTCGGTGATCTCCTGTCCGCGGTAGGCCGGGAGGCAGTGCTGCACCATCGCGCCAGGATTCGCCGCCGCCATCAGGCTGTCGTCGACCTGGTAGCCCGCGAACGCCTTGATGCGCTCTTCCTTCTCGTCCTCCATGCCCATCGAGGCCCAGGTGTCGGTGATCACGATGTCGGCTCCCGCAGCCGCTTCCATCGGGCTGTCGGTGATCTTGAACATATCCCCGTATCCGGAGGCAAACGCCAGCACGGATCCGTCCGGCCTGTGAGTGAGCGGGGTCGCGACCGAGACGCTCATCCCGGCCTTCAAACCGCCTACGATCAGCGAGTTCGCCATATTGTAACCGTCCCCTATAAAGCACATCTTAAGGCCGCTAAACGAGCCGAACTTCTCCCGGATCGTCATCAGGTCCGCCAGCACCTGACAGGGATGGCAGAAATCGGTCAGTCCGTTGATGACCGGGATGGAGCCGTATTTGGCCAGGTCCTCGACCTCCTGCTGTGCGAACGTCCGGATCATGATCCCGTTTAGGTAGCGCGAAAGCACGCGGGCCGTGTCCTGCACCGGCTCCCCGCGCCCGATCTGCAGCTCCTTGCTGGACAGAAACAGCGCGTGTCCGCCAAGCTGGTACATACCGGTCTCGAACGAGACGCGGGTGCGGGTGGACGACTTCTGGAAGATCATTCCCAGCGTCTTTCCCGCGAGAAGCGGATGGGGGATGTCATGTTTGTTCTCATATTTGAGCTGGTCGGCCAGATCGAGGATGGAAAAGATCTCCTCGGAGCTCAGATCCAGCAGTTTCAGCAAATGTTTCATTCCGCGAGTACCTCCTTCATGGCCGCGAGGGCCTTATCGATCTCTTCGTAGCTTATGACGAGCGGCGGCAGCAGACGGATGGCGTCCGAACCGGCCGTCAGGACCAGAACGCCCTTCTCGATCAGCCTGTTCACATAGCCCGCGCGCTTCTTCGGATCGACGCCGATCCCGATCATGAGGCCCATCCCGCGGACCCCGGTGACCGAAGGCAGTTTCATGTCCGCGACGGACTTCATGATGTATTCGCCCTTCTCCTGCACCTCTTTCAGGAACTTCGGATCGCACACCGTATCAAGAACGACCTTCGCGGCCGCGCAGCTCACCGGATTCCCGCCGAATGTCGAGCCATGCGTGCCCGATCCCAGGACGTCGCAGCAGGACTTTGATGCCAGGACGCCGCCGATCGGAAGGCCGCCGCCCAGCCCCTTCGCCATCGTCACGATGTCCGGCTCGATCCCGTACTGCTCGTAGCAGAACAGCGAACCGGTACGGCCGATGCCGGTCTGGACCTCGTCCACGATCAGGAGGATGTCGTTTTCTTTACAAAACTGCGCGATCTCCTTTACAAAACCCTTATCGAGCGGGAGCACGCCGCCCTCGCCCTGGATCATCTCCAGCATGACCGCGCAGGCGCCTTCGCACTTTGCCTTCACATCCGCCGCGTTGTTCGCCTCCGCGTAGTCAAAGCCCTCCGTGAAGGGGAAGAAATACTGGTGGAACTTTTCCTGTCCCGTGGCCTTTAAGGTCGTCACCGTGCGCCCGTGGAAAGACTGGATCAGGGTCACGATCTTGTTCCTGCCCTCGCCGTATTTGTCGAACGAATATTTTCTTGCCAGCTTGATCGCGCCCTCGTTGGCCTCCGCGCCGGAGTTCGCAAAGAACATCTTGCCCATGCCGGTCTTTACGGCGAGGATCTCCGCGACGCTGACCATCGGCTCGGTATAGTAAAGATTCGAGACGTGCATGAGCTTTGCTGCCTGTCCGGCGACCGCCTCCGAAAGCGCCTTATTTCCGTGTCCGAGCGAGGTCACGCCGATCCCGGCGGTCATGTCGACATAGGACTTCCCGTCCGTATCGTAGAGCGTCGCTCCGCAGCCGTGGTCGAGCACAAGGTCGAAACGGCCGTATGTCTGCATCACATACTGTGATTCCTTCTGTTTGATCTCGTTTGCTGTCATCGTTATTCCTCCCGCCATTGTCTATGAGAACATGGTCCCCACGCCGTCATCGCTTAGGATCTCGATCAGGATCGAGTGCGGCACGCGTCCGTCCTGGATATTCGCGCGCTCCACGCCCTGACGGACCGCCTCGACGCAGCACTCCACCTTGGGGATCATACCGCCCTTGATCACGCCCTCCTTCACGAGCGCAGGCACCGCGGACGCCTTGAGCTCCGGGATCAGCGTCGAATCGTCGGACGGGTCGCGCATCAGGCCGCGCACGTCGGTCAGAAGGATAAGCTTCTTGGCCTTTAGGGCGACCGCCAGTTTCTCGGCCGCCGTGTCCGCGTTGATGTTGTAGCTTGCCGCTCCGTCCATGCCCACCGCGACCGACGAGACGACCGGGATGTATCCCTTCTCGAGCATGTCGAAGACGATCTGCGGATTGGTCTTTTTGATCTCTCCCACGAAACCGTAGTCCGTTCCGTCCGGATCGACGAGCCGCACCGCCTCAAAGAGCGCGCCGTCCATGCCGCTCAAGCCGACCGCGCGGCCGCCCGCGTTTTTGATGAGGCTCACGAGATCCTTGTTGACCTTTCCGCCGAGGACCATCTGGACCACATCCATTGTCTCCTCGTCCGTATAGCGCAGTCCCTTGACGAACTTCGACTCTTTTCCGATCTTCTTTAACAAATCGGAGATCTCCGGCCCGCCCCCGTGGACGAGCACCACGCGGATGCCGACCAGATTCAAAAGAACGATGTCGCGGATGACCGCGCTCTTTAACTCTTCGTTGATCATCGCGTTCCCGCCGTACTTGACGACAACGACTTTTCCGTAGTATTCCTGAATGTACGGCATCGCCTCCACCAGAATGTGGGCCTTTGCCTCCGGACTCAGCTGGTTCATCATCAGATTCCTCCTATCATTGGTCTTATACGGTCAGGCCCGCGGTCTCGTCGAAGCCCAGCATCAGGTTCATGTTCTGGACCGCCGCGCCGGATGCGCCCTTCCCGAGATTGTCAAACAGTGCCGTAACGATCGTCTGGTCCTCATGGCCGTTCACGATCAGCGTGAGGCTGTCCGATCCGACCATCGTCCCGGCCGCGATCATCGGATCCTCATAACCGAACGGATGGACCGATACGAGTTTTCTGCCCGCATAATGCTCAGACAGCGTCTCCCAAACCGTCTCCGCCGTCTGACTGCCCGAAAGCATACAGTTCGGCAGCATGGTCGTCACCGCCATCCCCTTGTAGAAATCGTCCACCACCGGGCAGAACACGGGTGCTTTCTCCAGGCCGCAGACCGCCTTCATCTCCGCCAGATGCTTGTGTTTCAGGTTCAGCCCGTAGATCCGTGGCGTGAAGTACAGCGCGGGCTTGTCCGCGGCTTCATACTCCGCGATCATCTTTTTCCCGCCGCCGGAATAGCCGGTGAGGGAAAATACCGTAAGGGGCATGTCCTTTTGGATCATTCCCGCCGCCACGAGCGGATAGACCGCCGCGATGAATCCCGTGGCGTGACAGCCCGGATTCGCGACGAACCGCGATTTTTTAACGTGATCGAGATGCGCGGCGGACAACTCGGTGAAGCCGTACGCCCAGCCCCCGGCCGTGCGGTGGGCGGTCGAAGCGTCGATCACGCGGCTTTTCGGGTTTTCAAGCATCGCCACCGCCTCTTTCGCCGCCGCATCCGGCAGGCAGAGGAACGAGAGGTCGGCTGCGTTCAGCAGCTTTTTCCTCTCATCCGCGTCCTTTCTCCTGTCCTCGTCGATCAGGAGGAGCTCGATATCGTCTCTCGCCGCGAGGCGGTCGTAGATCTGAAGTCCGGTGGTCCCCTCTTTACCGTCAATGTATACCTTCGGTTTCATGAAATTCTCCTTTCAGGATCCGTTTCCGTCCCGGTAATACGAAACTTTATGCATAATTATATTATATTAATTATAAATATGCAAGCACTATTTTATTCTTATTTCCTGCCTGCACTTTTCCTATTGCCTGCATATGCTTTTTTATTTACGCGGGCAGGATCCTACTCCCCGACTGCGGCTGCTGCGCCCTGCAACCGTAGGTTTTACAGGAATTCCTCCCGCATCTTTTCGATCGCGCGCTTTTCGATGCGGCTGACGTACGACCGCGATATCCCGAGCACCTGTGCGATCTCGCGCTGCGTGTGCTCTTTGGAGCCGAAAAGGCCGTACCGCATACGGATCACGGTCTTCTCCGTGTCCTTAAGATCCTGCTCGTACGCTTCATAGAGCTTCTGAATATCCTGTTTTAAGATCACCTGTTCGAGCGCCCCTCGCCCCTCCGCCTCGAGGACGTCCAGAAGGCTCACGGTCTCGCCGTCCTTGTCGGTCCCGATCGGATCGTAGATGGAGACTTCCTTTGAATATTTTTTCCCTGCCCTGAACAGCATCAGGATCTCGTTTTCCACGCATTTTGCCGCATAGGTCGCAAGGCGCGACCCTTTTCCGGCGTCAAAGGTATTGACTGCCTTGATCAGACCGATGGTCCCCACCGACAGCAGATCTTCGTTTTCATAGTCCGTCCCCTGATATTTCTTGACGACGTGCGCGACCAGGCGCATGTTCCGCCGGATCAGGATATCCTTCGCCTCCTTATCGCCCTCTTTCAGCCGCCTTAGGTACTCCGCTTCTTCCTGCGCAGTGAGTGGTTGTGGAAATGTCTTCAACGAATGCCGCCCTGATGATTCGTTATTCTATCTTATGCGGCGGCGGCTTGCCCCGTGCCCTGCGCATCCGGGAAGGCGATACGTCCGGTCAGCTCTCTGCGTGAGGGCAAAATTCAGGGCAGGTCCGGGTATCCGGATCTGCCCCTATCCTGACTTGTTTATTCAGACGGTTGTTCCGCCTGCCTTTTTATTTCGCCTGCTTTTTGATGGTATTGACGCCCTCAACGGCCAGAACGCCGGCAAGGACCACGAGCAGGACGGCGATCGCCGCGCGGATCCAGCTCCACATATCAACGGCGTTGGATACGTTGGAGATGATCGTCTGGATCAGGGATAC
>CANQGL010000074.1 GCA_947623185.1 uncultured Lachnospiraceae bacterium | reverse complement strand
TCCCGGCTGTCCAGCCGGTCAAGCCCCTGAAACTCCGCACGAATACGGTTGTAGCGGTCGATGTAATCAAAAGCGGCTTCAAGCTGTTCTAACAGGGAGCCGGACAACTCGGTACGGTCCTTAAAAACAGATTTTTTGCTTCCTTCAAAAACAGCTAATTTTACCGTGTGAGTGCATTGTTCAGATAATAGAAACGCCAGATTTGTAAACGTCCCGTCCTCACCGATCATGTGGAGCGTCCGCATCTGCTGAGGGCCGAAATCCAACCCCCGCTTTTTGAAAAAAGCGCAGCAATGTTCAAACGTGAGCTGTTGATTGATAGACCGCGCCGCCTCATAGCTGTCGCCGCTGGTCTCCCGAATCATGTTAAGAATAGCCGCGTCAGAGGCGGGCACAGTGGATGCGCCCTGACGCACATAGACCCCCTCAGGTCGGATGCCCTTGTCCCGGAGGTAATACGGCCTTGCCGTGCCGCGCTGCACGGCAACTGTGACCACTGCCTTGCCGTCTATGTCGGTGTAACGGCAGTCCACAAACATCATCATATCCGGCCTTATAGCGTCGCGCAGGGCGTTGGTCACGCGAAGCATCGTGGCATCCGCATCAGGCACCCCGCAAACCGAACCGTCGTCGTCTATTCCAATATAGACCGTGCCTCCGTCACAGTTTGCGAAGGCCGCAACCGTTTTTTTGATATCGTCCACATACTCTCGCTTAAGTTCGACCGTTTTGCCTTCAATAAGCATTGACGTCTTTTTACCTCCCAATCTAATCTAATAATTATTATAATCAGGTTGCTTCTGCTTTGCAAGTTGTTTTGCAAAAATTTCACGAGTATTCTATTATTCATAAGGGTTGGGAGTATCCCACGAATAAAAATTGCCGTTCACCGCAGCTTGGAGGACGGTCATTTTTCTGCGCCTCACTTTTGAACGGCCTCATAAACGGAACTGCGGCATGACCGAAATCATGCCGCACTCCGAAAACAATATGAACTTGTTTTATCACATTCTCTTATTTGTAGCCTTTCTCGTGCAGGGCGGCTTGCGCGGCTGCGAGGCGGGCTATCGGAACTCTATACGGAGAGCATGATACATAGTTCAGTCCGGTCTTATGGCAGAACTCTACGGACGACGGATCTCCGCCGTGCTCGCCACAGATGCCGCACTTGAGGTCCGGACGTGTCGCACGGCCCTCTCTGACCGCCATCTCGACAAGACGGCCTACGCCGGTCTGGTCCAGTCTCGCGAACGGATCGGACTCGTAGATCTTCGCCTTGTAGTAAGCGTCGAGGAACTTGCCCGCGTCGTCACGGGAGAAGCCGAACGTCATCTGGGTCAGGTCGTTCGTACCGAAGGAGAAGAACTCCGCCTCCTCGGCGACAGCGCCTGCGGTCAGAGCCGCACGCGGGATCTCGATCATCGTACCGATGTGGTACTTCATGTCGGAACCTTTTTCCTTCTTGACCTGCTCCGCGGTCTCCACAACGATGTCCTTGACGAACTTGAGCTCTTTCTTCTCGCCTACCAGCGGGATCATGATCTCGGGAACGATGTCGTATCCGTCCTCGGCCTTGACCTCGATCGCGGCCTCCATGACGGCTCTCGTCTGCATCTTGGCGATCTCCGGATAGGTGACGGCCAGACGGCATCCGCGGTGGCCCATCATCGGGTTGAACTCGTGGAGCTCGTCGCATTTCGCCTTGACGGTCTCGACCGTTAAGCCCATATCCTTCGCCAGGTCGGCCATCTCCTCCTCAGTCTTGGGAGTGAACTCATGCAGCGGCGGATCCAGATAACGGACGGTCATGGGTCTGCCCTCCAGAGCCTTGTACATGGCCTTGAAATCGCTCTTCTGATACGGGATCAGTTTGCTTAACGCTTCCTCTCTCGCCTCAACGGTATCGGAGAGGATCATTCTGCGCAGATTGTGGATCCTTTCCGGATCGAAGAACATATGCTCGGTACGGCAGAGGCCGATGCCCTCCGCGCCCAGCTTGACGGCGTTGGCCGTATCGGCCGGGGTATCCGCGTTGGTGCGGACGCCGAGCGTGCGGAACTCGTCCGCCCAGTCCATGATCCTCTTGAAGTTTCCGCCGACGGAAGCCTCTTTCGTCCGGATATCGCCCTTGTAGATCTTACCGGTCGTTCCGTCGAGAGAGATGTAATCGCCTTCATGGAAGGTGTAGCCGCCGAGCGTGAATTCCTTCGCTTCCTCGTCGATCTTGATATCGCCGCAGCCGGATACGCAGCAGGTCCCCATGCCGCGCGCGACAACGGCCGCGTGGGAGGTCATTCCGCCGCGGACGGTCAGGATACCCTGCGCCGCGTGCATGCCCTCGATGTCCTCGGGAGAAGTCTCGAGACGGACAAGGATCACACGGTCGCCCTTGCCGCCGATACCGGCAGCCTTGGCGTCCTCCGCGGTGAAGACGACTTTACCTGCGGCAGCGCCCGGAGACGCCGGAAGCGCCTCGCCGATCACTTCGCCGGCCTTGAGCGCGTCGGGATCGAACGTCGGATGGAGCAGCTGGTCGAGGGACTTGGCCTCGATCCTGCAAACGGCCTCCTCGGGGCTGATCTGGCCCTCGTCGACAAGATCGCAGGCGATCTTGATGGCGGCCGGAGCCGTTCTCTTTCCGTTACGGGTCTGCAGGAAGTAAAGCTTTCCTTCCTCGATCGTAAATTCCATATCCTGCATGTCGTGGAAATGATTTTCCAGCTTCATTGCAAGATCCATAAACTGTGCATAGCAGTCCGGAAGGTCCTTCGCAAGCTGTGTGATCGGCTGCGGAGTGCGGACGCCGGCCACGACGTCCTCGCCCTGCGCGTTGATCAGATACTCGCCGAAGATGCCCTTCTCACCGGTGGACGGGTTGCGGGTGAACGCAACGCCGGTGCCGGAGGTGTCGCCCTTGTTACCGAAGACCATGGTCTGTACGTTGACCGCGGTGCCCCAGTCGCCCGGGATATCGTTCATGCGGCGGTATACGATCGCACGGGGGTTGACCCACGAACGGAAAACGGCCTTGACCGCTCCCATCAGCTGATCCGTCGGATCCTGCGGGAACTCCTCGCCGTTCATCGCCTCTTTGTAGACGGCTTTGAACTTTTCGGCCAGTTCCTTTAAGTCATCCGCGTTCAGCTCGGTGTCGTAATGTACGCCTTTTTCTTCCTTCATCTCGTCGATGATCTTCTCGAAGTAGGACTTCGGGACTTCCATGACGACGTCGGAATACATCTGGATAAATCTGCGGTAGGAGTCGTACGCAAATCTCGGATTTCCCGTCTTCTTTGCGAAGCCCTCGACCGCAACGTCGTTAAGGCCAAGGTTTAAGATCGTGTCCATCATGCCGGGCATCGAAGCGCGCGCACCGGAACGGACCGAAACCAGAAGCGGATCTTCCGTGTCCCCGAATTTCTTTCCGTTTACTCCCTCAAGCCATTTTAACGCCACGAAGATCTGATCCTGGATCTCCTTCGTGATCTGCTTCCCGCTGTTGTAATACTCGGTGCAGGCTTCGGTCGTGACCGTAAAGCCCGGCGGGATCGGCATTCCAAGGTTTGTCATCTCTGCCAGATTACAGCCCTTGCCTCCGAGAAGGTTGCGCATCGCGGCGCTGCCTTCCTCGAACTTATAAACCCATTTTGCCATAAGTTTCCTTTCCTCCTGTTGATTAGTTCCATCCTTGGGCCGGATCCTCTGTACATCTCCGTCTCAGTCCGCTGCCACGATATTCCTGCGGCGAAAATCCGTGCACAAAAAATAAACAGCCCTGAAATGGTCTGAAAATATTATAAGGGATACTGCAAAATATTGCAATATCCCTTATGGAAAACTTTCTCATTTTTTTCCGAAAACCGTACGGCCCGGACGTCTCTTCGACGCGTTCCGCATCTTTTGCGAATATGCCGCCCGCGCTTTAGCGGTACCATGTTCCGACAAGCAGCGCGGTCAGGATCCCCATGATCGCGCCCGCCGCGACCTGGACCGGCGTGTGTCCGACATATTCCTTTAACTTCTCCTGCAAAAGGACGCCGTCAAGTTCGAGAATATTCTCAAAAAACACACGGTTTAACAACTTCGCCTGTTTTCCGGTCTCCCGCCGCACGCCCGTGGCGTCGTACATGACGACCATCGCCATGACAAAGCTGATCGCGAACTGAAAACTCCCGAACCCGTAGCACTGGGCGGAGGACGTCGTCAGCGCGCAGACCGTCGCGGAATGCGAGCTCGGCATCCCGCCGGAACCGAACAGGCGCTCCGGATTGAAGGAGCGGTTCAGGACAAGGTCGATCAGGGTCTTTAAAACCTGCGCGACCATCCAGCCGATGACGGCGCTGATCAACACCTGGTTCCCCGTTATTTCTTCCCAAATGTTCATCTTTTTCTCCCGTAGTTTTCTCTGTCCTCTGTCTTCAGCATCCGGTCAGCCGGTCGTAAAGCTCCTGATACTTCTTTGCGGACGTATTCCACGAGAAATCCACCGCCATGCCGCGGTCGATGATCCTGTTCCACTCGCGTTTCTTCTCGTAATAGACATATTTGGCGTAGCGGATGATGTTGAGCATCTCATGCGCGTTGTAATTTGCGAACGAGAAGCCGGTGCCCGTGCCCTCGTACTCGTTGTAGGGCCATACGGTGTCCTTCAGGCCGCCCGTCTCGCGGACGATCGGCACGGTCCCGTAGCGCAGCGCCATCAGCTGGCTGAGCCCGCACGGCTCAAAGAGCGACGGCATCAGGAACGCGTCGCAGGACGCGTAGATCTTGTGCGAGAGCGGATCGGAGTAGTAGATCTGGGCCGATACGCGGTCATGATACTTCCAGTCGTAGTGGCGGAACATGTTCTCGTATTTCTCATCGCCCGTTCCCAGAACCACGAGCTGGACGTCGTCGGTGCAGATCTCGTCCATTACGCACTGGATCAGGTCGAATCCCTTCTGGTCCGTCAGGCGGGAAACGATGCCGATCATGAATTTCTTATCGTCGCGCTCGAGTCCCAACTCATCCTGCAGAGCCCGTTTGTTCTTGATCTTCTCCCTGCGGAAATTCTTTGCGTTGTACCGCTGGACGATGTGGGGATCGGTCTCCGGGTTGAAGTCGTCGTAATCGATCCCGTTCAGGATACCGCGCAGGTCGTTCGAGCGCGCCCGCATCAGTCCGTCGAGACCCTCGCCGTAGAACTGGGTCTTGATCTCCTCGGCGTATGTATTGCTGACCGTGGTGATCACATCCGCGTAGACCAGACCGCCCTTTAAGACGTTGCCGTCCCTGTAGGCTTCCAGCTTATCCGGCGTGAAGTAGTAATCCGGAAGTCCCGAAAAACGCTGGATCGTCTTGATGTCCCATACGCCCTGGAACTTCAGGTTGTGGATCGTCATGACCGATTTCATGTTGTGGAAAAATTCCCCATCATGGAACCGTCCCTTCAGATAGACCGGGATCAAACCGGTCTGCCAGTCGTGACAGTGGACCACGTCGGGCTGCCAGCCGATGACCGGAAGCGCGGAGAGCGCCGCCTGCGAGAAGAAGGAAAACTTCTCAAGGTCATAGTACCAGTCTCCGTAGGGTTTTTCGCCCCAGAAGTAGCTCTCGTTGTCGATAAAATAAAAGGTGATCCCCTCGTAAACATACTGCAGGATCCCGACATAGCGGCTCTGGCCGAGATAGTCCATATAAAAATGGCTGATGTAGGTCATCTCGCTGCGGAACTTTTCTTTGATGCAGAGATACTTCGGGATCATCACACGGACGTCAAACTTCTCTTTGTCAAAGCACTTCGGCAGAGAACCGACAACGTCCGCCAGTCCTCCGGTCTTGATGAAAGGAACCGCCTCGGATGCAACAAATAAAATCTTCTTCATTTCCACCCCTCCACTCTTCTCTTGCCGTTACGGTCACACGGTCATGTGTCAAGTATAACACATTTGCGCCGATTTAGAAAGTGGATAGAGGAAATTTCTTTACATTCTCTTGTAATCCAGCCGTATTTTATCGGCGATCAGAGCCACGAATTCCGAGTTGGTCGGTTTTCCCTTCCCGTTGCTGACCGTATAGCCGAACAGAGCGTTGATGGTGTCCATCTTTCCCCGGCTCCATGCGACCTCGATCGCGTGGCGGATCGCCCGCTCGACACGGCTCGGCGTTGTCTGCTGTCTCTTGGCGATCGTCGGATAGAGGATCTTCGTCACCGACGACAGCATCTCCTGATCCTGGACCGACATGATGATCGCTTCCCGCAGGTACTGATAGCCCTTGATGTGCGCGGGGATCCCGATCTCATGCAGCATCTGCGTCACGTCCGTCTCAAGATTCTGTTCCATATAGGCGGCTTTATCGAGATATGGCTGTACTTTCCGTTCCATGTCGGGAAGACCCGGCACGTTGACCGCCCGCAGGCGTCCGCGGCTGACACGGTTGATCTTGTCGAGGATCACGTCGCGGTTGAACGGTTTCATGATATAGTAATTTGCGCCGAGACGGAACGCGTCCTCCGTCACATCCTGACTGCTGGCTGCCGTCACGATGATAAAAGACGGAGCGCCCTTCATCTGCGTATCGTTTCTGACCTTCTCCATCACCGAAATACCGTCCAGCCGCGGCATGATGACGTCCATCAGAACGATATCCGGTTTGGTGCGGACGATCATATTGTAGGCGTCTTCCCCATTATCCGCCTTGCCGACGACATGGATACCGTCCTCTTTCTCGAGTATTTCTCTCAGCAGATTCAACGTCTGCCGGTTATCGTCTACGATCGCAACTGAAAGTTCTGCCATAATTCTCCCTCCTGAACAGCAAATTTCCATATTTTCCCAAAACACGGGAACGAACAACTCAATTATAGTCTCTGCATGGAAACCGGCGCAACGGGATTCGGTCGCAATTATTGACAATAGATGACAATATAAGTCGAAAAATGTCACAAAAAAAACGCGCCGGGATGCCCCGGCGCGAAAAACGGATATCCGTTACCGTTTTATCGTCAGAAGATAGTTCGCGAACTGCTGCGCCGTCCTTCCGGACAGGCCGCCGCCGCGCATCTCGAAGCGGTTCGCCTCGTAGCAGATCTCCTCGTCGGACATCTCCTCCTCGGTGATACCCGCGCGTCTCGCGAGGATGACCGCCATGTTGTTGAAGCCCTTCTTGTCCGGCTTCGCGTAAAAGATCGTCAGGCCGAAACGGCTGACGAGCGAGAGCTTCTCCTCCATCGTGTCGGAGCGGTGCAGATCTTCGCCGTACTCCATGTCGGTCCGGTCGCTGCCGGTCTCGCGGATCAGGTGCCGCCGGTTCGAGGTCGCGTAGATCAGGACGTTCTCGGGCTTCGTCTCCACGCCGCCCTCGATCACGGCCTTTAAGAACTTGTACTCGGTCTCGAACTCCTCGAACGAGAGATCGTCCATGTAGATGATGAACCGGTAGTTGCGGTTCTTGATCTTCGCGATGACGGCCGAGAGGTCCTTGAACTGGTGCTTGTAGATCTCGATCATCCGCAGGCCCTGCGGATAGAACTGATTGACGATGGCCTTGATGCTCGTCGACTTCCCGGTGCCGGAATCGCCGAACAGAAGCACGTTGTTGGCCGCCTGTCCCTCGACGAACGCCTTCGTGTTCTCGATCAGCTTCTTTTTCTGCAGCTCGTAGCCGATCAGATCGTCGAGCATCACGGCGTCCATGTTGTTGATCGGTAAAAAGCGCACCGATCCGTCCGGATTCTCCGCGATGCGGAACGCCTTGTTCAAGCCGAACATGCCGACGCCGAAATCGCGGTAAAAGTCGGTGACATAGGTGAAGAATTCGTCGGGGTCCTTCGCCGTCTCCAACTTCTCGCTCAGGCCGCGCACCTTCTCGCTGACGTTCTTATTGTACATCAGCTCCTTTTTGCGGATCGCCTGATAGTGCGTCAGCCAGCTAAAGCAGTCGATCGAGAGCGCCTCCTCGATCCACGAAAAATCGTAGTTGAAGAGTTCCATGAACATCTCGAAATCGTGCTTTACGAAATGGTTCACCGTTCCCTCCTGCGCCCCGGTCTTCTCGCATACGAGGCTGAACGGATTCTCGCCGGTGATCAGAAGGAACGTGAGGTAATTGTGCCACAGGTTCTTATCGAACGCGTAGTCCGTCGCCACGGTGAGCAGGTTCTTGACCTGCCCGAACACGCGCGTTCTGAGCGATTCCCTGCTCTCGCTCCCGTCTTTCAGCTTTTCACAGATGTCGGAAAGCTGCCGGAGGATCGAGTCCTCCGGCAGCTGACCGTACATCAGAAGGTTTGATACGATCTGATTCATTATTCGACAACAGCTCCTCTGTCAGCGGAAGAAACCATCTTGGCGTACCGTTTGAGGTATCCGGTCAGTTCCTTCTGTTCTTTCAGCTTCATGGTCTTCTTGCGTTCCGCCATCTCCTCGTCGGAAACCAGCAGCTTCAGGCTGTAGTTCGGGATGTCGATGGCGATCTTGTCGCCGTCCTTGATGTAGGCGATCGGGCCGCCCGCAGCCGCCTCCGGCGAAATATGGCCGATGGCCGCGCCGCAGGAAGCGCCGGAGAACCGGCCGTCCGTGAGCAGAGCGACGGTCGTGTCGAGTTTCATGCCGACGATCGCGGAAGTCGGGGACAGCATCTCGCGCATACCCGGGCCGCCTGCCGGTCCCTCGTAGCGGATGACGACGACGTCGCCCGGAACGATCTTTCCGGCGTAGATGGCCGCGATAGCCTCCTCCTCGGAGTCAAAGCACTTCGCGGTACCGGTGTTCACCAGCATCTCCGGTTTTACGGCGGAGCGCTTGACGATCGCGCCGTTGGGAGCCAGATTTCCGTAAAGAACGGCAAGTCCGCCGGTCTTTGAGTACGGATCGGACATCGGGCGGATGACCTCCGGATCGCGGTTTACGGCCTTCGCGACGTTCTCCGCCACGGTCTTTCCGGTCACGGTCAGGCAGTCGCCGTGGATCATGCCCGCGTCGAGCAGCTGTTTCGTGACGGCCGCGATGCCGCCCGCCTTCATCAGATCCTGCATATGATGGTGTCCGGCAGGAGCCAGATGGCAGAGGTTCGGGGTCTTCTCGCTGATCTCGTTGATCTTGTGCAGGTCGAGCTCGATCCCGGCCTCATGGGCGATCGCGAGAAGGTGAAGCGCCGAGTTCGTGGAACAGCCGAGCGCCATATCGGTCGTCAGCGCGTTCTCGAAAGCCTTCTCGGTCACGATGTCGCGCGGACGGATGTTCTTTTTGAGCAGTTCCATGACCTGCATCCCGGCGTTCTTTGCCAGACGGATACGCTCCGCGTAGACCGCGGGGATCGTCCCGTTTCCGGCAAGGCCAAGGCCGAGCGCCTCGGTCAGGCAGTTCATGGAGTTCGCGGTAAACATGCCGGAGCAGGAACCGCATCCCGGACAGCTGCTCCCCTCGATCTCGGCGAGCTGCTCGTCGTCGATCAGGTTGGCCTTTCTGGCTCCGACCGCCTCAAAGACGGAATTCAAGTCCTTCTGGTCCAGAGAGAGCATCGGGCCGCCGGACACGAAGATACACGGAAGATTCAGGCGCAGGGCAGCCATCAGCATGCCCGGCACGATCTTGTCGCAGTTCGGGATAAAGACCAGCGCGTCGAAGCAGTGGCCCTTTACCATGCATTCCACGGTATCGGCGATCAGTTCGCGGGAGCTTAACGAGAAGCGCATCCCCTCGTGGCCCATCGCGATCCCGTCGCAGACGCCGATGGTATTGAACTCCATCGGGGTCCCTCCGGCCGCCAGCACGCCGTCCTTGACCGCTCTCGCGATCGTCTGCAGGTGCATGTGGCCCGGAGCAAGTTCGTTAAAGGAATTGACAACGCCGACAAACGGACGTCTGATCTGCTCGTCGCTGTAGCCGTCGGCTTTCAAAAGAGACCGGTGCGGCGCATGTTCCACACCAAGCTTTACCTGGTCCGAATTCATGGCAGTTTCCTCCGTATTTATTTCGCCTCGTCAAGATCCTGGGTCTGCTTCCAGCCCATCTTCGCGCGCAGCTCTCTGCCGGTCTTGGCAGCCAGCGTGTTCGCCGCGGCGGCTCTCTTGGCGTTGAAGGTCGTTCTGCCGACCTGGTTCTCAAGGATCCACTTCTTGGCGAAGCTGCCGTCCTGGATCTCGGAAAGGACCTGCTTCATCTCGGCCTTGACGGCGTCGGTGATGATCCTGGAACCGGTAACGTAATCGCCGAACTCAGCGGTATCGGAGATCGAATAGCGCATGCCCTCGAAGCCCGCGTTGAAGATCAGATCGACGATCAGCTTCATCTCATGGATGCACTCGAAGTACGCGTTCTCCGGCTTGTAACCGGCCTCGACCAGCGTATTGAAGCCGGCTTCCATCAGAGCGGTCACGCCGCCGCAGAGGACAGCCTGCTCACCGAACAGGTCGGTCTCGGTCTCTTCCTTGAAGGTGGTCTCCAGGATGCCGCCGCGCGCGCCGCCGATACCGGCCGCGTAAGCCTTGGCGATCTCCATGGAGTTGCCGCTCGGATCCTGCTCGACCGCTACCAGGCACGGAACGCCCTTGCCCGCCACATACTGGGAACGAACAGTGTGGCCCGGTCCCTTCGGGGCGATCATGATAACGTTGACGTCAGCCGGCGGAATGATCTGTTTGAAGTGGATATTGAAGCCGTGCGCAAAGCAGAGGGTCTTTCCTTCGCTTAAGTAGTCCTTGATGTCCTTCTGATAGAGAGCGGCCTGCTTTTCATCGTTTACGAGGATCATGATGATGTCGGACTGCTTTACGGCGTCGGCGGTGTTCAGAACGGTGAAGCCGTCTTCCTTCGCCTTGACGGCGGACTTGGAGCCCTCATAGAGGCCGACTACGACGTCCATACCGGAATCTCTCAGATTCAGCGCGTGGGCATGTCCCTGCGAGCCGTATCCGATGACGGCGATCTTCTTTCCGTCAAGAAGCGCCAGGTTACAGTCCTTTTCGTAATACATTGTTGCCATGATTTTTCTCTCCTTTATTCTTCATAATTTTTTTCAACACTGAGTGTGTTTTCTATCCCTAAACCGATCGCGATGTCTCCCGAACGGCTGAGTTCCAGGATCCCGAAGCTGCGGACCTTCTCGATGAAGGAGTCGAGTTTCGCCATGCTGCCGGTGATCTCGGCGGTCAGATGTTCCTCGCCGAAGTCGGCGACCTTGCCGCCGTACTCGTTGATCATGGAGAGGACCTGATGCTTGGAGGAGCCGCGCTCCGTACCGGTCAGATGCATTTTTATGAACATGTGCTGCGCGAAGGCGGTGTTCTCCGGCTCCAGCAGCGTGACCGATTTCACGTCGATCAGCTTTTCGAGCTGGCGGATCACCTGGTCCTTCATGTACTCGTCCCCCGTGGAAACGATCGTCATACGGGAGTATTTCGGGTCCTCGGTCTCTCCGACGGAGATCGAGTCAATGTTGTAACAGCGTTTCGCGTACAGTCCGGCGACGCGGTTTAAGACGCCGAAACGGTTGTTTACGATCATCGCAACTGCAAATCTCTCTACCATACCCACCTATCCTTTCACAATCATGTCCTTGGCGGAACGTCCCGGCGGGATCATCGGCAGGACTTTCTCGTCCATGTCGATGTGACAGTCGATGAGGACCGGTCCCTCGATCCGGTCCGCGGCCGCCAGGGCCTTCCTGAGATCCTCGATCGTGTAGGCTGCGAATCCCTCGGCTCCGAACGCCTTCGCGAGCGCCGGGAAATCCGTCTTCCGATCGAGCGTGGTGCTGGAATAGCGGCATTCGTAGAAGATGGTCTGCCACTGGCGCACCATGCCGAGCACGTCGTTGTTGAAGACCACGATCGTGATCGGGAGCTGCTGGCTCACGGCCGTCGCCATTTCGTTTAAGTTCATGCCGAAGCTGCCGTCTCCCGTAAAGAGGACCGTGCGCCTTCTTCCGTTCGCGACGCAGCCGCCGATGGCGGCTCCCAGTCCGTAGCCCATCGTTCCCAGTCCGCCGGAAGTAAGGAGCGTCTGGGGCTTCTCGAATTTATAATACTGCATGGTCCACATCTGGTGCTGTCCGACGTCGGTCGCGACGACCGTTTCGGGCGGATAGTGGCCGTTGACCTCCTCGATGATCCTGCGCGGGCCGAAATCGGTCGCGGGCGGCAGGACCGCCGCGTTCTTATACTCCTTGATCTGGGCGATCCACCTGGGATGCTTGCATTTCGGCGTGACCGCCAGAAGCTGTCCCAGCGTTTCCTTCACGTCGCCCCACATGCTGACGTCAGGGTTGACGTTTTTCCCGATCTCGGCGCGGTCGATGTCGATGTGGATCGTCACGCACTTTCTCGTATACTCGTCAAGGTCTCCCGTCGCGCGGTCCGAGAAACGCACTCCGACCGCAAACAGGAGGTCGCACTCCGACTGCGCCATGATGGAGGCGTATTTTCCGTGCATGCCGCACATGCCGAGATTGAGCGGATAGGAAGCGGGCACGGCGGTAAGTCCCATCATGCTCAGGCCGATCGGGGCGTCGAGCCGTTTGGAGAGCTCCATCACCTCGGCCTCCGCGCCGGAGGCGATCACGCCGCCGCCGACATAGATAAACGGCTTTTTGGCCTTCTTTACCATCTCGCGATAAGCGTCCACGTTGTTGATGCTGGACTTTCTCCGCTTTATCACGGACGGGACCTTCATATTTTCGATGTACTCGCACTCGCCGACCTGGACATCCTTCGGGATGTCGATGAGGACCGGCCCCTTGCGCCCGGTGTTCGCGATCTCGAACGCCTCGATGATCGTGCGCTGCAGATCCTTGATGTCACGGACCATGTAGTTATGTTTGACGACAGGCTGCGTGATGCCGACGATATCCACCTCCTGGAAGGAATCCTTTCCGAGGTTGGCGGTCGCCACGTTGCCGGTGATCGCCACCATCGGGACCGAGTCCAGATAGGCGTTCGCGATGCCCGTCACCAGGTTCGTCGCGCCGGGGCCGCTG
>CANQGL010000073.1 GCA_947623185.1 uncultured Lachnospiraceae bacterium | reverse complement strand
AAGCTGACCGTATCGAGAGCGAGAAAGATCCAGAGATTCCTTTCCCAGCCGTTCTTCGTCGCCGGACAGTTCACCGGCCTCGAGGGCCGCTATGTACCGCTTTCCGAGACGGTCCAGGGCTTCAAGGAGATCCTGGAAGGAAAGCATGACGATATCCCGGAGAACCTGTTCTTGAATGCAGGAAATATCGATGATGTTCTGGCCCGCGTGAAGTAGGGGGTGCGAACATGGCGGAAACAATGAAGCTTCAGGTTATCACGCCTGACCGGGAGTTCTACAACGACGAGGTCACAATGGTGGAACTGAATACCGCGAACGGACAGATGGGTATTTATCCGCATCATATCCCGATCGCGGTGGCTGTCGCCCCCGGAGTCTTAAAGATCCACCGGGAAGGCGAAGTCCGGGAAGCAGCGCTGCTTTCCGGATTCACGGAGGTTTTGCCGGATAAGATGACGATCCTTGCCGAGGCCTGCGAATGGCCGGAGGACATCGACGGGGCGAGAGCCAACGAGGCGCGTATCCGCGCCGAGCGGCGCCTGTCCGCCGAGAACAAGGAGGGACTGGACGTCGCCCGCGCCGAGATGGCGTTGAAGAGAGCGCTGGTGCGTCTGTCGCTGGCAAAAGAAAAACAGTCGTAAATATGTGAACGGCCGCCGAAAGGCGCGCCGGATAAGGGAAGAAAAACAAAAAGGACCTTTGCTGTGAAAGCAGGGTCCTTTTTGTGTAAATTAAACAATGTAAAAAAGCTATTGTCATAATAGTTTTTCTATATTTGTAATTTCTGTCCCCTAAATGTAAACTGAATATATCAGACAGGCAACTGGAAGCGGAAAGGTACCGCCGCGAACAGATGCGAAAGACACAGGCAGTTTATTAACAATCTCGAAAGGGGAAGACAGGGATGAACAAAGGAAAAGAAGGAGGAATCTATTACGGCTGGGTAATTGCCATATGCTGTTTTCTGATTTATCTGTTTGCTACCGGTCCGTGTACCTATGGTACCAGTATCGTGGCGACGAGAATGGTAACGGACATGGGATGGGATTCCACGGTCATTGGCGGAGCTTCAAGCCTGTATTATGCCGGAATAGCGATTATGTGTCTCGTAAGCAGCCAGCTTGCGCGAAAGATAGGGAACAGGAAGATGATTATAATTACCTGTATTTTCGGAATCTGCATTTTCGTGTTTCAGGGGTATGTCAACCGTTCGCCGATTATTTTCCGTTTTATGTACGTCCTGATCGGAGTGTATTCGGCTGCGTGCTCGCTTACATGCCCGATGGACATGCTTGCACAGTGGTTTGACAGAAACAGAGGAATTCCGTTTTCAATCCTGGCGGTTTCCGGCTCTGTAGGAGGCGTAATTACACCTCCGATCGTAAATATGCTGTGCAACTACAGTTCTGCGTATGCATGGGGACTGTTTATTGTGTTGGCGGCAGCCAACCTCTTGATAGCGATGTTTTTGCTGAAGGACAATCCTGAGGAAATCGGAGAGATCTGCGATTCCAGAGCGTGGGTTGCGGCACATCCGGCTCCGGTAAGCAAGGACGGAACAGTAAAAGAGGAGATCAGCATTTCCATGCAGGAGTGTTACCGTTCCTATATGCTGTACGGTCTTCTGTTCGTGCTTTTAGTCCGTCAGATGTGCCTTACGGGATTTAACTCCTATGTTACCCTTTATGGTGTGGAAAAAGGATTTACAACTGCGCAGGGTGCATGGATGATGTCCGTCTGGAGTACAATGGGTCTGGTATGCAGAGGCGGTACATTCGTTCTGGACAAGTTCAATAAACATATTCTGCAGATTCTGTCATTTGCGTTATTTACTGTGGGATATATAACGCTCACGGTTGCAGGAACCTATCCGATCTACGCGTTCGGAGGCATTCTCTGCGGATTGGGATTCGGTATTGCCAGAGCAATTTATTCACTGGTCCTTATTGATATCTTCGGTAAGAAGAATTTTGGCGCACTGAACGGTCTGACTTATGCGATCGGACAGGTAGGAGCGATTGTAGCGCCGACTGCGGTCGGTATGATAGGCGCTGCTGCGGGCGGTTATACGTCGGCATACAGGATCATAGCCGGATTTGCAGCGGTTGCTACCGTGATAGCGATTATTACGCCGGTTAAAAAACTGCAGCCCCGCCATGCCGCAGTGCAGGAAGCCAACGGTTAGAAAGAGAAACAGTATAGTCGGAAAGGAGAATGGAAATATGGTTGTCGCATATTACAATACATACAAACTGAAACCGGGTACAGCAGAACAGTTCGCAAAGGAGATCAATGAGAGCGGATGTCAGGCGATGTTTCGGAGCATGCCGGGGAATATTTACTTTGACTTTATGATTCCGGTTAAAGACGCGGATGTACTGGTCATGGCTGATTGCTGGGCGGATGAAAAAAGCTTCGAAGCGCATCTTGACTGTCCGGCTGTCCATATCTGGCATGCAGTAAAGGATAAGTATGTGATTGACAAAGACTGCAAGCGCTTTGAGGTGGAGAAAATACTGTAAAGGCGATTAAAACTGCAATATAAAACCAAGGAGGAAATAATTATGGATTATGTTCAGTACGGTAAAACTGATATGAAAGTTTCGAGAATTACGCTTGGCTGCATGCCTTTTGGTTCTCCGTCAAAAAAGTCCGGTTTTGACCCGACGACGGATGAAAGCTTCCAACAGGCTGAAAGGGCGATCGACTGCGCACTGGATAATGGGATCAACGTTCTGGACACCGCGGATAACTACGGGGGAGGCCTCAGCGAAATGATGGTCGGACGCGTTATGAAACGCCGCAGGAACGACTGCTACCTCTGGACAAAATGCGATCCGAGATCAACTTATGATGAAATAATCGCAGCCTGCGAGGCGAGCCTGAAAAGACTGAATACCGATCACTTCGATCTGTATCAGCTCCATGGCGGTTCACAGGGTTTCTCGCCGGAGGTTCAGGACTACATCCTTCATGGAGGACCCCTGGACGCAATGCTTGAACTGAAACGGAGAGGGCTTACAAGGTATATCGGAATTACGGCGGAAGAATACAGCGATCTGGTAACATGCGTTAAAAGCGATCAGTTCGATTCTGTCCAGATCTGCTATAACATTATCCGGCAGGGCGCAGGTGTTAATTTCCTGAGACTGTGCAAAGAACATAATGTGGGAGTATCGATTATGAGGCCGAATACCTCCGGTATCTTCCAGCGTCAGATGGCAGCTCTTATGCCGGAGTTAAACGAAGGCGACAAGTCGTCATATCTTGCGCTCGCTTTTGCAATCTCCGATTCCAGAATCCATACTCTCTGCCTTGGAATGAGGTCGCCGGAGAGAGTTATGCAGAATGTCAATTTCTACAATAACTTTAAGATCCCGAGGGATATGGCGGAAGTTCCGATCCTTACTTCGAAGGTGTATATGGAACAGGATAAAGAGGCAGGATTCGATGTAAAACCCGAAGATTATATTGTTAAAACGAAATAATCAGGTGTGTCTACTGCAGGGGAGAGTTTGGAAGATGATATTCACTCTCCCCTGATTTGAACGAGGGGTGAAGGTATTTGGCGGTTCTGGGTATTGTCCTTTCAATCATTGTAATGGTATACCTTGCAAGCAAAAGCATTAATATTATTGCCGCCAGTCTGGCGGCATCGGTCGTAGCCCTGGTTTTTAACGGCCTCCCTGTATTTTCGACGCTTACCGAAGTATATCAGAAATCGTTTGCCAGTTTTATCTCCAGCATATTGCTGATGCTGCTTTTAGGTGCAACACTGAGTTATCTGATGGAAAAAAGCGGATGCGCTGCCTCCCTTGCAGATGCATTGGTACATATTTTTGGAAAATATGCAATTTTCAGCATTCCGGTTATAATAGGACTTTTGACGTATGGGGGAATAAAGGGAACCGTCTCCGTTTTTATGATGCTTCCGATTATGCTGACGGTTTGCAGGGAAAATGATGTCCCGCGGATGTTTATGCCGGTCATGGTTCAGTTTGCAGCGGGGAACTTTGCAAACAGTGCACCCGGCTCGCCTTCCGTGCTGAATATCACGGTTACGGAAGCTCTGGGGGTCGCGCCGGATGCCGGAGGGATGCCGGGGCTGGTGGCATCGGGCGCAGTGTTCCTGATAGGAATGCTCTTTTTCGGCGCGATGCTTTCCTCGGCAAGAAACAGAGGGGAGCATTTTGTCATTCGCGCCGCAGACAGGGATCTTGAACGGCCGGAGGATGAAAAGCTTCCGCCGCCCTGGATAGCAGCATCTGTTCTTATCAGCGTACCGCTGGCGCTTAATCTGAAGATCGGCGGGAAAAATGTGTTTTCGATCGTAACGGCGTTGTTTATTGGCTGCGCTCTCTGCATTCTTCTCAACTTGGGAAGGATTGATCTGAAAACGTTTGTTTGCCGGGACATCGGGGCAAAATTCAAGGATGCGATCTGGATGATGTCCGGCCTCGCCGCAATGAGCGGATTTGGAGCCTGCGTTGCCGCGACGGAGGGATACCGGACAATCGTTGATGCAGTGATTAATTTGCCGGGAAATCCATATATCAAGATTATTGTGGCGACCAGCGTGCTGGCAGCGGCGACCGGATCGGCGACCTCGGCATGTACGATTATTGCACCGACGCTGGGTCCTGTTTTCGTCGGAATGGGACTGGATCCCGGATATGTAGCGAGACTTATGGCTATTACCGGAACAGGGCTGGATTCGATGCCCAATAACGGCGGTATTATCGGTATCATGCAGGTATGCGGCGAGGAGTTGAAAGACTGCTATTATCCTTTTATCTGGATGACGATAATTACACCTCTGATCAGCGCGTTCCTCATGGCGGGACTTTGTACGGTTTTTGGGTAACCGCAATCATGTATAAAACAAGTTTTACGGTATATAAAGGACCGGCAGGCTACTGTCTATATGTAGCCTGCCGGTTTTTTATAATGTCTGCGCTTCGTTTCGGATAACAGATCAGAATACAGAATCGAGCTTTCCGTTGCTGCCGTCGCGGGTTACGCCGCGCTCGATCAGAGAATTGATCTTTTCATCAGAATATCCGATGCTCTTAAGCAGTTCGACGGAATGCTCTGCCAGTTTGGGCCCGGGAACAAATTCAAGAGGAGCGTTGTCTCCGACGTCGCAGGGAAGGGACGGATATATAATATCCTTTCCGTTCCTGCTGTCCTTACCTCTGTAAAGGAAATTGTTTGCCCATGCCTGCGGATCCGTAAGAGTTTCGTCTACCTGATAGACTTTCTGGCCGGAACAGTCGGCTCTTTCCAGAATTTCAACCATTTCATCAGCAGTATACTTTTTGATCTCCTCATCGAGGATCTCCACGACTTCGTGGGCCCCCTCGTTTTTGGTGTCTGCAATGGATTTCCATTTTCCGATCAGGTCGCTTCTTCCAAGTTCCTTTAACAGGCGCTCAAGCTGAGGAAGCTCGGCGAGGCAGAGAAAGATATACTTGCCGTCTTTACAAGGATAGCTGTTTACAAGCGACATGGAAGGATACAGTCTGCTCTTTGGGAAAGTACCGCCGCGCTGGCATTCAATCAGCGGATCGTGATTCAGGAAATACGCGCATTGCATCAGAGCACTGTGGACTTCGCATCCCTCACCGGTAACCTTCCTGTTGTACAGGGCGGACATGATTCCAAGAGCGAGCGACATTCCGGTGGCAATATCGCCGAATGCGATCGTACCGTACGGAAGAACATCACCCTGACACATAGCACCCAATACGCCGCCTCTTGCAAAGAATGCAGTCACATTGTTGCCGGGAGCGTCTTTTAACGGACCTTCGTCGCCAAATCCGGTAAGAGTGGCATAAACGATGTCGGGCTTGATCTTTTTAACATCTTCATAGGAGAGCCCCATCTTTTTAAGTCCTCTCGTCCGGTAGTTGGCAAGAAAAACATCAGCGGTTTTGATGAGTTCACACAAAGCCGCGTAGCCATCCGGCTCTTTTGTGTTCAGCACGATGCTTTTTTTGCCTGCCGTGTAGTAATCAAATCCCTGAAGGATTCTTGTAACAGTTCCGTTGTACGGTTCAACCAGAATATTCTCTGCGCCGAATTCATGGAGAATTCTTCCGCACGCGGGGCCTGCACCCGCAATGGTCATTTCAACCACTCTGATGCCTTTTAATGATTGTAACATAGCCTACTTCCTTTCTTTAAATAGATTTTAAATGGATAAAAAGATCCTGTTGCTATTACCGTAATCTTAGCAGAAGGGGGGTGTTCAGTCTAATATGTAAAATGAATGAGGCTGATTCATTTTGCATATTGGACGCCTGCCGGTGCCCGTCCTATAATTAGTACAAGCGATAAAGCTGAGTTCGGAAAACACGGATGTATATCAGGAAGGAGAAAAACATGAAAAGAGAAACAAGTTATCTGTTTGCTACGGACTGGCAGAGAGAGCTGGCAGACAATGCGAGAAACATAATGGAGAAGACTTTCACTCCGGAAAAAATTGCGGAGTGGGAGGCAGCCGACGGAGGAGCGGGATGTTATCCGATGGAAGCGCATAAAATTATGGTAGATGCCGGATATTATGCGATGAGCATTCCAGAGGAATACGGCGGTCTTGGCCTTGACGCGAAAACGATTTCAATCATCCACGAGGAAATGGCGAGAATCGAACCGGGATTCACGTTCAGCTTCAATTCGAACGGATCGCATTTCGGCTATATCCTTCAGACCTCCATGCCGGAGTCCGAAAAAAGAAAATGGGCGGAGAGTTATCTTGCCGGAAAGACGATGGGCTGCTTTGCTCTGACAGAGCCGGGAGCCGGTTCCGATGCTGCAGCGATTAAAACGACGGCGGTTCGCGACGGCGACGACTGGATCATTAATGGTACGAAATGTTTTATCACGAATGCAGCGGATTATGCTGACCATTTCTGCGTGGCTGCATGGACGGATAAGACCAAACGCGCCAGCCAGGGAATTACATTCTTCTTTGTAGAGAAGGAAAGAGGCGTCAAGATCGGAAAGCACGAGAACAAGCTGGGAATGAAGCTGTCCCCGACAGGAGAAGTGATTTTTGAGGATGTAAGAGTTCCGAACGACCATATCATCGGAAAAGAAGGAGAAGGATTCGGGGCAAGCATGAGCCATATCCAGATGTGGGGAAAACCCAACGGCTCCGCCATTTATCTTGGACTTGCACAGGCGGCATTCGACTATGCGCTTGAGTATTCTCAGACAAGAAGACAGTTCGGAAAAAGAATCTGCGATCACCAGGCAGTAGGTTTCAAACTGGCAGAGATGCAGTTAAGACTTCATACCGCGCGCTCGTTCCTTTACAGCACATTCGACGCGCTTGAAGCCGGGAAAGCCGGAAGGGAAATGACGGCAGGACTGAAAAAATACTGCTCTGATGTTGCGTTCCAGAACGCAAATGATGCACTGCAGATTTTTGGCGGCTATGGATATATGAAAGATTACCCGATTGAAAAACTGTTCAGAGATTCCAGAATCATGCCTATCTTCGGCGGAACGAATGAAATTCAGCTTAAGAACATGGCAAAAGCGATCTGCGGACGTGATGAGTCAAGAAAGGGGTAAACGATGAATATCGACGGATTATTGGCATATGAGGGGCGTTTGGTCGGAACCCGGAAAATGGAATACACCTGGAGAGACCATGCGCTTTACGCGCTCTCTGTCGGCGCGAATGAAAATGAGCTGGAATATACATATGAGAAAAATATGAAGCCGCTTCCGACGTTTATGTCTGCAGCATACTGGAACGGCCAGTTTAATGTAACGCCGCAGCGCTCCGGGCCGTATTCGCCGTATACGGAGTTGCTTGAATATTCAATACAGGATCTCGGAAAATGGCCCGGCGGCACACATATGGAGCAGGAGCTGGAAGTCTTCCGGCCCTTTGATCCGATCAAAGGTACTTTTATTCTGAGAGATAAGATTCGCAGGATATATGACCGCGGTGAAGGAAAAGGGGTAATGGTTGCCACGGAAACGGAGGTTTGCGATGAGGCGGGACGGCTTCTGGCAGTCAACCGGGGAGGGCATCTGCTTTCCGCTTACGGCGGATTTGGCGGTGAAAAGATACCCAAACCGGATGTTCAGATTCCGGAAGACAGAGAGCCGGATTATGTGATCGACGATTATATTTCAAAAACACAGAATCTGCTTTACCGTCTTACGAGTGATACTCTCCCTGCCCATGTAGATCAGGAATACGCCGAATCCCGCGGCTGGAAGGCGCCGATCATGCAGGGACTCTGCAATCAGGGATTTGCTGCAAGAATGCTGATCGGAGCGGTATGTAAAGGGAGCCCGGAAAAAATGAAACGGATTTATGTGCAGTTTCGTTCTTTCTGCTATATCGGAACGGAAATCCGCCTTCTTGGTTGGAACGACGGAGAAGGAAGAATCGTTTTCCGAGTCGTGGATCGGGAAAACGGCGCCAAGATCCTTGATAAAGGCATTTTTGAGTATAATGTTAATTAATGTCATAGCAGCCGACTGATAAGCCGGCAGCGATGCAGGCCCGATCAGCCTGCATCGCATTCCTCGTTTACTGCTTTTTAAAAAGATTTATGATGTAATCCCTGACATACCGAACGGCTGGAGACAAGGCCCGGTTAGTGGCCCATGCGATGCTGACAGGTCTGCTGTTCATGGGATGGTCGATCGGCACGGGAGTGATGTATTTAAACCGTACCGGGACGCGCGGGAAGATACAGACCTTTTTCTGATCATAAACGATCGTAGAAAGTAATGAATCCCAGTTGCTCTTTTCCGTCGTATCCAATACGGAAACCTGCGGCGAAAGGCCCTCGGATCGGTACATATCCAGTATCCATTCGTGAAGCGGGGCATCCTGGGCGGGAGCGAGAAGCTCAAACGGTTCGAGTTCGGAAAGTTTGACACTTTTTGCCTGAGAAAGCGGATTGCTATTCGGGATATACGCCATCAGTTCTTCATAAATGAACGGAACGGATTGAATCTGGGAGCCGGATACGTTTACCGCCATTAGAAGGTCAATATCCCCGGAGGGAAGCAGGCTGAGAAAGTTTTCCGCATCATGAATCACTATCGGCCTAAGCACGATATCCCTGCTGTGTTCGGTGGCGCTGAAAGCCTGGAGCAGATAGAGGAAAGGCTCGTAGGACGAGGCAAAAGCGGAAGCAATCTTTACGATGCCGCTGTAAGGATTCCTCAGGTGTTCAATTTCGGCAGTACCTTCCCTAATCGTGTCGAGTACCTTTTCGGCTGTCGGAAGAAACGCCTTTCCGTATCGTGTGAGCTCAATGGTCTTGTTCGGATTACGGATAAAAAGCGGCACATTCAGTTCATCTTCGAGCTTCTGGATCGAATGGCTGATGGAGGGCTGAGCTACATACAGATTGGCCGCGGCCTGTGTGTAATTTCTGGTAACAGCAATTTCTCTGAAATAGGTGAGCTGTTGAATTGTCATACTTGCCTCCTGACGGTATTTATTGTTTAAGATAAGTTTACACCGGAACGGCGGCAGATGCAAGCGGTGAAGCGCAGGCGATTTCAGAAATCAACCGGTATGACCGGCGCAATAAAATGAATTTAGAAGGAGGATAAATTAGAATGAATGTACTTGTCTGCATAAAACAGGTACCGGATACCACTGAGATTAAAATCAATCCGGAGACAAATACTCTGATCCGGGATGGAGTTCCGAGTATTGTTAATACGTTTGATACCTACGCGCTTGAAGCAGCTGCGCGGATTAAGGACAAAAACCCTGACACAAAAATAGTAGTCCTTTCGATGGGACCTGAGCAGGCTAAAAATGCTCTGAAGGAGTGTCTGTCAATCGCCGCTGACAAGGCATATCTGGTATCAGATCGCGCTTTTGGCGGATCCGACACTCTCGCGACCAGCTATATTCTTTCGAACGCTATCCGAAAGGTTGAGGAACTGGAAGGAAAGTTCGACGCTGTTTTTTGCGGAAAGCAGGCTATAGACGGCGACACCGCACAGGTTGGGCCTGAAATAGCTGAACACCTTAAGTACCCTCAGGTCACATATGCTCTGGAGATTGAGGCTGACGGAGACGGATTTAAGGTATTAAAGGAAGGACAGGATGGGAATCAGGTTATCGCCGTTTCCGCACCGTGCCTTATAACATTTACAAAACCGTCGTTTGACCCGCGTTATCCTACGGTCAGAAGAAAGATGGCGGCAAATAAGGCCCAGATTCCGACGCTTACGGCCGAAGATTTCCCGCAGATTGATCGGGAAAGAATCGGACTCAAGGGCTCGCCGACGCATGTGAAGCGCTCCTTTGTTCCGGAAAAGAAAAAAGGCGACCTTAAAATAAAAGAAGATACGAACGAAGCATCGGCAATAAAGCTGGCGCAGCTGCTGAACGATGCGCATGTAATCTAATATACGAGGAGGGATACTGATGGAAGCGAAGACCAAAGATTTGTGGGTCTACATAGAGACGAAGGAAGACGGCTCGGCAAAGAGCGTAGGACTGGAGCTTCTGAATCCAGGACGTGATCTGGCTGACAAGCAGGGAGGCGCACTGACTGCCATTGTGATTGGAGAGCATGTTGAGGAAGCGGTAAGGGCAGCGTCTTTTTACGGAGCAGATAAAGTAATTGCGGTGGATGGACCGGAATTCAAAAATTATACCACGGATGCTTATACGGCTGCATTATATTATCTGATTGAGAAGTATGGTCCGACGACCCTTTTAATCGGGGCGACTCCGGATGGGAGAGACATGGGGCCGAGACTGTCGTGTCGTCTCAAGACAGGACTGACAGCCGATTGCACAGCGCTGGATATCGATACTGAGAGCGGAAATGTGGCATGGACACGTCCGGCATTCGGAGGAAATCTGATGGCAACCATCATTTGTCCGGATTTCAGGCCGCAGATAGGAACTGTACGCCCTGGAGTATTTAAAAAGAAACCTTCCGGGGAGGACAAAGCGGAAGTGCACTATGAGGATTTTCATGTGGCGGAAGAGGATATACATACCAGGCTCCTTGAGGTAATAAGGGATGCTGCCGAGGAAATTGTGAATCTTGAGGATGCCGATATTATCGTTTCCGGCGGACGCGGCGTAGGAGGGCCGGAAGGCTTTAAGCCGGTAAAAGCACTGGCTGATGTTCTTGGAGCAACGGTGGGATCTTCCCGCGCAGCGGTGGATGCCGGTTGGATTTCACACGCCCACCAGGTCGGACAGACAGGAAAAACGGTTGCGCCGAAGCTGTACATTGCCTGCGGTATATCCGGAGCAATTCAGCATCTTGCAGGCATGAGCGGTTCCGACTGTATCGTAGCGATTAACAAGGATCCCGACGCACCGATTTTCGATGTGGCAGATTATGGAATCGTCGGTGACTTGTTTGAAGTTCTTCCCGCATTGACGGAGGAAATCAAAAAGCTGAAAAGCTGATTCTTGAAACTTAAACAGAATATATTTAACTGCCCTGGGCGGAAACGTCCGGGGCGGTTTTGTATGGTGCAACATGAAGTCGCTTTAATACTTCTTATTATTGACTAAAATAGTATTTGTGTTTATAATAGAAATCATAAAAGAATGACAGAAAAGACCGGACGGTGATTTGAATGAAAAAAGCTGCGTACAATATACTTCCCGGAACCGAAGCAATGTTAAAGACCGTTGGCGAGCAGATCAAACTTGCCCGTCTCAGACGGAACCTCACGACAGAGCTTGTGGCGGAGCGTGCCGGGATAAGCAGATCATCCCTCTGGAAAGTGGAATCCGGAAACCCTGCCGTTGCCATGGGCATTTATGCTGCGGTGCTGCACGCCCTTAACGGCATGGATAAGGATCTGCTTCTGATTGCCAGAGATGACGAGCTGGGAAGAAGGCTGCAGGATTTTGACCTGCTCACAAGAAAACGGGCTTCGAGAAGAAAGAAGCAGTCCGATACCGGCGTGGCACAGGGTCTGTAAAGGGAGGCAATATGAGCGATAAAATAAATGACCCAGTTGAAATAACTTATAATGACGACTCCTTTGAGGAATACCGCCGTGAGACTGATCCGAATAAACGTGAGCGGAGCTATGCATGGCAGACAGCCATTGGTCTGCAGGCGGTGGATGGTCTTAAAACGTCTGATTATCTGAAAAAAGTTGCGAAAAGAAATATTGAGGGCGAGATCACGATCGGTGAAGCCCGGGCATTGATCGAGTCCTATTACAAAACAGATCGTAAAAAGGAAAAACTTCTTACAGAAGAAGGCGATACCGTTTCTGCGCGTATAAGCGAGATGATATCGGAACAGGGATTTACTTTTTCGGTGGTTCAGTATATATCGATCCATAAGCGCTTGTTTGAGGGAGTCTATAAGCACGCCGGTATAATCCGTGATTATAACATCACAAAGAAAGAATGGGTACTTGATGGCGATACAGTCATTTACGGCGGCTGGCCTGCACTGCGGGATACTCTTGAATATGACATTTCACAGGAAAAGGCATTTGACTATTCCGGCTTGTCAATGGATGAGATAATCAGGCATTTGGCGGTTTTCGTTTCCCGTTTATGGCAGATCCATGCCTTTGAAGAAGGCAATACAAGAACTACTGCTGTTTTCTTCATTAAGTATCTGCGGTCGCTTGGATTTGATGTTGCCAATGACAGCTTCGAAAAGAACTCATGGTATTTCCGCAATGCTATGGTGCGCGCCAACTACAACAATCTCCAAAAAGGTGTTCGCGAAACAACGGAATTCCTTGAATTATTTTTGAGGAATCTCCTGCTCGACGAGAACAATCGTCTTCAAAACCGGACGATGCACATAAACGGTACGCTCAAACAGGACCATAAAACAGTTAAACAGGACTTTAACGATACCAAACAGGACTCTTGCGATACCAAACAGGACTTTGACGCTCTGACAAAGGCGGGGATCTCGGTAAGATCTGCAAACAACGCCGTAAAACTAATTCATCGCTTCGGCTATAATATTCCGTTTGGCAGGATAGATATTGCGGGAGAACTTGGGATTACAAAATCTCCTGCTTCGGAGATCCTGAATAAGCTTCTGTCGATCGGCGCGATCGTTCCGGTATCAGGATTTGGAAAGGGGAAATATAAATTTAATTGGCAGTTTTTCAAATAAGCGCGAGCTTTCAAATAAGTACGGTGTTCAGTTAAACGCCGTCCTATCTGAACAAAGAGGGGCTGTTGCAAAATAGATGAGTAATCACCTATGGAGCAACAGCTCCATCTTTTTGCATAAAAACAGAAAACGGA
>CANQGL010000072.1 GCA_947623185.1 uncultured Lachnospiraceae bacterium | reverse complement strand
TCAAAAAGTCGCGCTTTATCGCCACCGTAAAGCCGGTCCGCTCCGAGGAGGAGGCCGCGGCGTTCATCGCCGAAATGCGGAAGCGGTACTGGGACGCCTCGCATAACTGCCCGGCGTTCACGGTCGGGAGGAATCACGAACTGACCCGCTGCAGCGACGACGGGGAACCGGCGCAGACCGCGGGGCGGCCGATGCTGAATATCCTGCTCGGAGAGGACATCCACGACGTCTGCGTGGTGGTGACGCGGTATTTCGGCGGGACGCTTTTAGGGACCGGCGGACTGGTGCGCGCGTACTCGGATGCGGTCAAAGAGGGACTGAAAAACAGCGTGATCGTCGAGAAACGGCACGGCTTTCGCATGACGGTGAGGACCGGCTATACCGCGGTCGGAAAGATCCAGTACATCGCGGCGCAGGCGGGCATCACGGTCCTGGAAAGCATCTATACCGACAAGGTCGAGTTCCGTTTCCTCGTGCCGGAGGAAGAATACGGAGAGCTCGAAAAGAAGATCACCGAGGGGACCGGCGGACAGGCGCTGATCGAGCGCGGGGACGAGGTGTGGTTCGGGACCGCCGCGGGGGAAATTGTTCTATTTCCGTAATTTCCGTAATAAATTCGATTTGTCGAAAAAACGGAGTGATTTTTTCCATATTGTTTAAACATCGAACACTGTTTTTTCTTGACGGAAAAACGGGAAGGGGCTATAATATAGGCATCCCAAATTTCTGAGAGGAGAAGATCTGCTATGAAATTTTACCGCTGTGAGCACTGTGGAAACATCGTCACGTTTGTCAATGAGGCCGGCGTACCCGTCGTATGCTGCGGCCAGAAGATGACCGAACTGGTCCCCGGGACCTCGGACGGAGCGCATGAGAAGCACGTTCCCGTCGTCGAAGCCGGGGCGGGCAAGGTATCCGTAAAGGTCGGATCCGTGGAACATCCCATGATGGACGCCCATTACATCCAGTTTATCGCTCTGGAGACCAATCAGGGCTGCCAGATCAAGTATCTGAAACCCGGTCAGGCTCCGGCCGCCACCTTTGCTCTGGCAGAGGGCGAGGAGGTCGTTGCCGTCTACGAGTACTGCAATCTCCACGGGCTCTGGAAAGCCTGAATTTCCGGTCAGAACGGCGTGATCTTTGTCACGCCGTTTTTTTATTGCCCAGGTATGCGGAAAGGCTGCAGACGGCAGGCTTTCTGTACTGCGACAGCGGTCTTTACGCGCAGCCGGAGATCATTTCCGGGTGAAATCGTTTCTGCAGGAAAAAGATGTTGAATAACGGAGAACGGGTATAGTATAATATTCATGGGTGCCGGCCCTTTTGCGGAATAGCGGCCGGATGCGGACACAGGCGGTTTTTGACGCTGCCATGATGGAACAGGGACAAAAGAGGAAAAGGCAAAAGAGGGAAAGACAAAAGAGGGGAACGATATGAGACAGGCAACGGATCGCAGGAAAAAATACTTTGCCATGGCGGCGCTCGTTTTATGCTTCCTGCTGCTTTTTGCGGGCGGATGCGGGGCGAGCAAAGAAGCCGGACAGCAGAAGGCTTTTGAAACGCTGGAGGACTTTAACGGGCAGGATGCCGGCACGTTCACCGGCGCGACGTATGAGCAGTTAATGGCGGAGGATTATGAGGGGATCGCATGGCACTATTATGACGATACGGCGACGATGATCGCCGCCCTCCGGAAGGGAGATATTGCGACGATCGTCATGGACAGTCCGGTAGCGGAACTGGCGGTCGCCCAGTTTCCGGATGAGCTGGCGATATTTCCGCAGGTCATCAATGCCTGTGATTTCAGTATGATCTTAAAAAAAGGAGGCAGCCTGACGGAGCCGGTCTCGGAAGCGGTACGGGAGCTGAAGGCGGACGGGACTGTCGACGCGCTGAAGGAAAAATGGTTCAGCGGGGACGATGAGATCATGCGGATCGACTGGTCTCAGTATAACTTGGAAGACCGGGGGAAGGGAGTGCTGCGGCTTGCCTTTGATCCTTCCCTCATACCGATGGCCAGCATCGGGGAGGACGGAAAACCGGCTGGGCTGGAAATAGAGCTGGCGTTAATGATCGCGGACCGTCTGGGAATGGGCATGGAGTTTATCAATTCAAAAGTAACTGCCATCATGATGTATGTGCAGCAGGGACAGGCGGATCTCGGCGCCAGCTGCTTCGTGGTCACGGAGGAGCGCCTGGAGAACGTGGATTTCTGCGAATCCTACTATTCCGGCGGGGTGGTCTTTTTGTGCAGGAAAGATTCCCTGCCAGGGCAGGACGCGTCTGTTTCCGACGGGAACAAAGCCGGTTTTGCCGGATTCGCTTCCGGGCTTAAGGAAAGCTTTTATAAGACCTTCGTCAAAGAAAATCGCTGGAAAATGATCGTGGATGGTCTGCTCGTCACGATCCAGATCACCGTTTTTGCGGGAATTATCGGTACGGTCCTGGGATTCCTGCTCTGCCTGTGCTTAAGGAGCAGAATGCGGCTCCTTTCCGTTCCGGCCAGGGCCTTCTCCCGGCTCATGCAGGGGATCCCCAGTCTGGTCGTGCTGCTGATCACATATTTCGTTATTTTCGGTTCTTCCCAGCTCGATCCGGTGACCGTCGGCGTCATCGCGTTTTCCGTGCTGTTTGCGGTCTCGGTGGCCGGTATCCTTCAGACGGGGATCGAAGCGGTGGATAAGGGGCAGTGGGAAGGCGGAGTATCGCTTGGATTCAGCAAGGCGGAGACGTTCGGACGCATTATCATGCCCCAGGCCCTGACACATGTGCTGCCGCTCTACAAGGGCGAATTTATCTCCATGATGAAAACGACGTCCATCGTGGGCTATATCTCGATCCAGGATCTGACGAAGGTCGGAGACATTATCCGAAGCTATACCTACGAGGCGTTTTTCCCGCTGATCGCGACGGCGGTCATTTATTTCCTCCTGTCGTTCCTTATCACGGTCTGCGTCGGAAGGATCGAGTGGATGGTCCGGCCGAAACGGAAGACTTTGGGAGCGGTCCCCGCCGTTTCCGCAAAGGAGAGCGATAAGAAGCAGCCCGCCGTTTCCGCCGCTGGCACGGCAGGGGAAGAGCTGATACGCATTGAGCATCTGAAGAAGGAGTATCCGAACGCGACGCCGTTACGGGATGTGAATACGGTCATCCGCCGCGGCGAGGTGATCACGATCATAGGCCCGTCCGGGACGGGAAAATCCACGCTGCTAAGGTGCCTAAACCGCCTGGAGATCCCCACGTCGGGAAAGATCCTCGTATTCGGGGAAGATACCGGGAGCAAAAAGACGAATCTGGGCCTCCTTCGCCGCCGCATGGGCATGGTGTTCCAGTCCTTCAACCTGTTCGGCCATCTGACGGTGATCGAGAATGTGGTCCTGGCCCCGATGGTGTTAAAAAAAGTGCCCAAAGAGCAGGCGTATGAGAGGGGAATGAACCTTCTGCGTATGGTGGGAATGGCCGAGAAGGCGGGAAATTACCCGAACGAGCTGTCCGGCGGACAGAAGCAGCGTGTTGCCATCGCGCGGACGCTGGCGATGGATCCGGAGATCATCCTGTTCGACGAGCCGACGAGCGCCCTGGATCCGACGATGGTGGGCGAGGTCTTAAGCGTTATGAAACGCCTTGCCGCGGAGGGACTGACCATGATGATCGTGACCCATGAGATGAAGTTCGCCCGCGACGTGTCCACGCGGATCTTCTATATGGATGGAGGCGTGATCCATGAGGACGGCACGCCGGAGGAGATCTTTGAACACCCGAAGAAAGAGAAGACACGCGTCTTTGTGCGGCAGTTAAAGACACTGGAGCTTACGCTTTCGTCGGCGGATTACGATTTTATCGGCATGTCGGAGGAACTCAGACAGTTCGGAGAGGGAAATTATCTCTCCAGACGGCGGACTGAAAACATGCGGCTCGTATTCGAGGAGATCGTCGCGCAGAACCTTGTCCCGGACGGAGATCCGGAGTACCCGGTCTCGGTCTCGGTCGAATACGGGCAGAAAGACAGCCGGCTCGAGATGCACCTTGCATGGACCGGCCCGAGCTATGATCCCATGGAAGCGGGAGACGAGCTGTCGTTAAAGCTGGTGCGCGCCATGATAAAGGAGTACCGCTACGACTGTGCGGACGGGAAAAACCTCCTTACATTGGAACTGTAGAAAGATGGACCGCGCCGCCATAATCGTGATCTTTTCCCTTGCATTTTCCATCCTGCAATGCTATAATCGTGTGTCGGATAAATCCGCAAAAGCCGGAGAAAAACGCCCCGGAAGGCGGATGACGGCACGATATATTCCGGAGAGAAAGAGGATTTTATGAAGATCAAACGCGAAGACATCAGAAATGTGGCGATCATCGCCCATGTCGACCACGGCAAGACCACGCTGGTCGACCAGCTTCTCAGGCAGAGCGGCGTTTTCAGGGAAAACCAGGAGGTCGTGGAGCGCGTCATGGACTCGAACGACATCGAGCGCGAGCGCGGGATCACGATCCTGTCAAAGAATACCGCGGTTTTTTATAAAGGGATCAAGATCAACATCATCGACACCCCCGGCCATGCCGATTTCGGCGGCGAGGTGGAGCGCGTCCTGAAGATGGTGGACGGCGTTATCCTCGTGGTGGACGCGTTCGAGGGCCCGATGCCGCAGACCAAGTTCGTGCTGCAGAAGGCGCTGGAGCTCGATCTGCGCGTCATCGTCTGCGTCAACAAGGTGGACCGCCCCGAGGCACGCCCGGAGGAGGTCATCGACGAGACGCTCGAGCTGTTCATGGATCTCGACGCCTCGGACGAGCAGCTGGACTGCCCGTTCGTCTTTGCCTCGGCCCGCGCCGGTTTTGCAAAGAAAAACCTGGACGACCCGGAGATCGACATGAGCCCGCTGTTCGAGACGATCGTGGAGTATATTCCGGAGCCGGAGGGCGACCCGGACGCCGACACGCAGATGCTGATCAGCACCATCGACTACAACGACTATGTGGGCCGCATCGGGATCGGAAAGATCGACAACGGCTCGCTCAGGGACAACCAGGAGTGTGTGATCGTCAATCATCACGACCCGGACAAGATGAGAAGGGTCAAGATCGGAAAACTCTATGAGTTCGACGGCCTAAACCGCGTGGAGGTCCAGAGCGCGACGATCGGAGCGATCGTGGCCATCACCGGTATCACCGACATCCACATCGGCGATACGCTGTGCTCCCCGGAGAATCCGCAGTCGATCCCGTTCCAGAAGATCTCCGAGCCGACGATCTCCATGAACTTCATGGTAAACGACAGTCCGCTGGCAGGTATGGAGGGAAAATATGTGACTTCCCGCCACATCCGCGACCGTTTGTTCCGCGAACTGAACACGGACGTTTCGCTTCGCGTGGAGGAGACGGATTCGCCCGACTGCTTCAAGGTCTCGGGCCGCGGCGAGCTGCATCTCTCGGTCCTGATCGAGAACATGCGCCGCGAGGGCTATGAGTTCGCGGTCAGCAAGGCGGAGGTCATCTATAAATTCGACGAGAGACAGCGCAGGCTGGAGCCGATGGAACTGGCCTACGTCGACGTTCCGGAGGAATATTCCGGCACGGTGATCCAGAAGCTGACGACCCGCAAGGGCGAACTGCAGGGCATGAGCCCGACGAGCAGCGGCTACACGCGCCTGGAGTTTTCCATCCCGTCCCGCGGACTGATCGGATACCGCGGCGAGTTCCTGACCGATACGAAGGGAAACGGGATCTTAAATACGATCTTTGACGGCTACGCGCCGTTTAAGGGCGAGCTGAGCTATCGGAAGAACGGTTCCCTGATCGCGTTCGAGGCCGGCGAGTCGATCACCTACGGCCTGTTCAACGCGCAGGAGCGCGGAACGCTGTTCATCGGACCGGGCGTCAAGGTCTATTCCGGCATGGTGGTCGGCGAATGTCCGCGTTCCGAGGACATCGAGCTCAACGTCTGCAAGACCAAAAAGCTGACCAACACGCGTTCCTCCAGCGCCGACGAGGCGCTCAAGCTGACGCCGCCGAAGGAGATGAGCCTTGAACAGTGCCTGGATTTCATTGACACCGACGAGCTTCTGGAAGTGACGCCGAAGAGCCTGCGGATCCGCAAGAAGATCCTTGATCCGACGCTCAGAAAGCGCGCGATGATCAGCAGGAAGATGCAGGGGTGATTTGCGATGCTGCACGTTCTGGTAAGCGCCTGTCTGACGGGCGCAAACTGTAAATACAACGGCGGGAACAACCGGAATGAGGAACTTCTTTCGGTCATGGAGCGCCTTAAGGGCAAGGCGGAGTTTCATCTGATCTGTCCCGAGCAGATGGGAGGGCTCCCGATCCCGCACCCGGCCTCGGAGATCCGCCCGTCGGACCACGCCGTGATCGGAAAAGACGGCCGCGACGTGACCGCGGAATTTCTTCTGGGCGCGGATATCGCGCTTCGGACAGCGAAAAAGTACGGATGCACGATGGCGGTCTTAAAGGAGCGGAGTCCCTCGTGTGGGAGCAGCGGGATCTACGACGGGACTTTTTCCGGCCGCGTCATCCCCGGAATGGGCAAGACCGCCGGACTTCTGGCCGAACAGGGGATCCGGCTGTTCGGGGAATCGCAGCTTGAGGAGTTTCTTAAGGCGGCCGAAAACGGAGAGTGAAGCGGCCCGGCCCGCAGGAGATGAATGAAACAGCCCGGTACGCAGGAGGTTTGAAATGGAAAAGAGCAGGCTTGAGAAGCAGTTTGATTTCTGCCTGGAGATCGATAAGGAAAAGTTCATCGGCCGTCAGACGTATCTCTCGGACGGGAAACGGAAGGAGAACGACGCCGAACACGCCTGGCACATGGCGATCATGACGGTGCTGCTCTCGGAGTACGCGAACGAAAAAATCGACGTGTTAAAGACCGTCACCATGCTCCTGCTCCACGACATCGTGGAGATCGACGCGGGCGATACTTATACATACGATGAGGAAGCGAAGAAGACGCAGCGCGAACGCGAGCTTAAGGCGGCGGACCGTATCTTTGACCTGCTCCCGGAGGACCAGGCGGCGAAGTTCCGCGGCCTGTGGGATGAGTTCGAAGCGGGGGAGACGCCGGAGGCGCGCTTTGCGCACACGATGGACAACATCCAGCCGACGATGTTGAATGCGGCGACGAACGGCATCGCGTGGAGCAGCCGCGGGATCCGCCTAAGCCAGGTCCTCGAGCGCAACCGGCACACGGCCGAGGGATCGAAAACGCTCTGGGACTATTCGTACGGCAACTTTATCCGTCCGAACGTGGAAAAAGGGAACCTGATCGGGGACGTCTGATACGAAAAGGGAAAACGCCGCTCCGAGGCGGCGGGAGGTGCCGATATGCCGGAACTGCCGGAAGTGGAAACAGTCAGACGGATCCTGAAACCGCAGCTTATGGGCCGCAGGATCGTAACGGTCTCCGTGGACCGGCCGGAGATCGTCGCGCATCCGTCCGCGGATGAGTTCATCCGAGCGGTCGCCGGTACGACGGTCACGGATATGCGGCGGCGCGGGAAATTTCTTTCGCTCGTGCTCTCGGACGGCGGGAGCATATGGCTCCATCTCCGCATGACCGGCGCGCTTCTCGTGACGCCCGCGAATCTTCCCCCGGAAAAACACACGCATCTGATCTTCGGGCTGGATGACGGAAAGGAACTGCGCTTTTCGGACCAGCGCCGGTTCGGCCGCTTCTGGTATCTTGCGGCCGGGGAGGAAGACCGCTATACCGGAGCCGGAAAACTGGGACCGGAACCGGATACCGTCACAGCCGCTCTTCTTGAGGAGCGCCTCGGAAAGAAACGGCGGATGATCAAGGACTGTCTGCTCGATCAGTCGCTGATCGCAGGGATCGGGAACATCCACGGCGACGAGATCCTGTATCTGGCCGGGATCGCGCCGGACCGTCCGGCGGAGTCGCTTTCCGGCCCGGAATGGGAAAAGCTGGCGGAGGCGATCCCGGACGAACTGGGGACCGCGACCGCGCGCCTTGCCATGACGCCGGAGGAATATCTCGCGGGCCGGGGCAGGGAATACCGCGACGAGCCGTATTTTCAGGCGTACGGACGCGAGGGAAAACCGTGCCTGCGCTGCGGGACCGCGATCCGGCGCATTACGGTCGCGGGGCGCGGCAGCAGCTATTGCCCGAAGTGCCAGAAATGACGAAACGGCGGGATCCGATATAAATTCCTTGACAAATCGCGATCCGGTGCTATACTGTTTTTGTAAGTGAAAAAGACAACGCGCTGAGAGGAAGAGTAAGCTTTGGCGAATGCCCAGAGAGGGCCGCGTACGGTGGAAGCGGCCTGCAGGAGCGAAGCGGAAGACCACCCTTGAGTGTCCCTTAACCGGGAACGGTGATTCCGTTATCATCAAAAAGAGCGACATGGGATTTTCCCGTGCAACCGGGGTGGAACCGCGGCAAGACCGTCCCCTTGACAGATCTTCGGATGTGTCAGGGGGATTTTTTATGTAAGCAATGAGCCGGGCCGACAAGCCTGCGTTTATCTGAAAAGAAAAGGAGAAATGAGAATGAAGATCACGTTAAAAGACGGCTCCGTAAGAGAGTACGCGCAGCCGGTCGCAGTCATTGACATCGCAAAGGACTTAAGCGAGGGCCTGGCCAGGATGGCCTGCGTCGCCCAGATCGACGGGGAGACGGCCGACTTGCGGACCGTCGTCGATCACGACTGCCGTCTGAATATTTTCACGGCCCGCGATCCCGAGGGCCTGGCGGCGCTCAGACACACGGCCAGCCATGTCATGGCGCAGGCGATCAAGCGCCTGTGGCCGGATACGAAGCTGGCGATCGGACCCTCGATCGCGGACGGCTTCTATTACGACATCGACAAGGAGGAGCCGCTCGTGGCCGACGATCTTCCGAAGATCGAGGACGAGATGAAGAAGATCATCAAGGAGGCGCTGCCGCTCGAGCGCTTTGAGCTCCCGCGCGCCGAGGCGATCGCGTTCATGAAGGAAAAGGACGAGCCGTACAAGGTCGAACTGATCGAGGATCTTCCGGAGGACGCGACGATCAGCTTCTATAGGCAGGGCGAGTTCACCGATCTCTGCGCCGGACCGCATCTGATGAGCACGAAGGATGTCGGCAAGGCGTTCAAACTGATGAACATCGCGGGCGCGTACTGGCGCGGCAGCGAGAAGAACAAGATGCTGACGAGGATCTACGCGACGGCCTTCCAGAAGAAGGAAGAACTGGAAGCGTACATCACCATGATGGAGGAAGCGAAGAAGCGCGACCACAGAAAGCTCGGCAAGGAACTCGGCATCTTCATGATGAGCGACGCCGGTCCCGGGTTCCCGTTCTTCCTTCCGAAGGGCATGGTCTTAAAGAACACGCTGCTCGATTACTGGCGCGAGATCCACAAGAAGGCCGGCTATGTCGAGATCTCCACGCCGATCATCCTGAATCGCAGCCTGTGGGAGACCTCCGGCCACTGGGACCACTATAAGAACAACATGTACACGACGGTCATCGACGACGAGGACTACGCGATCAAGCCGATGAACTGCCCGGGCGGCGTTCTGGTCTACGCCTCCGAGCCGCGTTCCTACCGCGACCTGCCGCTTCGCATGGGCGAGCTGGGCATCGTCCACCGCCATGAGAAGTCCGGCCAGCTCCACGGTCTGATGCGCGTGCGCTGCTTCACACAGGATGATGCGCACATCTTCATGACGCCGGAGCAGATCCGCGACGAGATCAAGGGCGTCGCGGGACTGATCAACGAGGTCTACTCGCTGTTCGGGTTCCAGTACCATGTCGAGCTTTCCACGAGGCCCGAGGACAGCATGGGAAGCGACGAGGACTGGGAGATGGCGACAGGCGCCCTTAAGGGAGCGCTGGACGACCTCGGCCTCGACTATGTGATCAACGAGGGCGACGGCGCGTTCTACGGACCGAAGATCGACTTCCATCTGGTGGACGCGATCGGCCGTACCTGGCAGTGCGGGACCATCCAGCTCGACTTCCAGCTCCCGCAGCGGTTCGAGCTCGAATACATCGGAGCGGACGGCGAGAAGCACCGCCCGATCATGATCCACCGTGTGGCGTTCGGCTCCATCGAGCGCTTCATCGGCATCCTGATCGAACACTTCGCGGGCGCGTTCCCGACCTGGCTGGCGCCGGTGCAGGTCAAGGTGCTCCCGATCTCCGAAAAGTACGAGGATTACGCTCGCAAGGTGACGGAGACCGTCGCCGCGGCCGGCATCCGCGTCGAGCTCGACGAGCGCAACGAGAAGATCGGCTACAAGATCCGCGAGGCGCAGAACCTTAAGATCCCGTACATGCTGATCGTCGGCCAGAAGGAGGAGACGGACGGCACGGTAGCGGTCCGCAGCCGCGTAAACGGCGACGAGGGCGCGCGCGACCTTGACGGATTCATCGCGGCCGTGAAGGAGGAGATCGCGACCCGCGCGAACAACCAGAAGAAAGAAGCGTAAAAATCAAAAATACGGATCCGGGCGGAAACCGAGACAGACGGCCGCCCGGATTTTTTGACATGATTTTCCTGCGTTCTGCATCTTGACACGAACATATGTTCGATATATAATAAGAACACAGGGAGGCGGCCAAAGTGGGACGGATCATTTTTCATGTCGATGTAAACTCTGCTTTTTTGAGCTGGGAGGCGGTCTACCGCCTGTACCACCTCGGCGGGAGACTGGATCTTCGGACGGTCCCCTCTGCGGTGGGCGGGAGCCAGGAACACCGCCACGGGATCATCCTCGCCAAATCGATCCCGGCGAAAGCGTATAAGATCCAGACCGGGGAGCCGATCGTGGACGCGAAAAGGAAGTGCCCGGATCTGATCATCGTGCCGCCGAACTACGATCTCTACAACCGCTCGTCCAAGGCGCTCCTGTCCGTCCTCGGACGTTACTCGGACCGGATCGAGCAGTACAGCATCGACGAGGCGTTCCTCGATATGAGCGGCTGCACGGACGATCCGGAGAAGACGGCGCACGAGATCAAGGATACGGTAAAAAACGAGCTCGGGTTCACGGTCAATATCGGGGTGGCGCAGAACAAGCTCCTGGCGAAGATGGCCTCGGACTTTAAAAAGCCGGACCGCGTCCATACGCTCTGGCCGGAGGAGATCCCGCAGAAGATGTGGCCGCTTCCGGTGCGCGATCTGTTTTTTGTGGGGCGCGCTTCCGAGCGGAAGCTGAACGGCCTGGGGATCCGGACCATCGGGGACCTCGCCTGCGCGGATGAGCGGATGCTCCATGCGGCCCTAAAGTCGCACGGTCTGCTGATCCGGCAGTACGCCAACGGGATCGACGGAGGGGATCTCGTCGTTACACCGCCGCCGAACAAAGGATACGGAAATTCGCTGACGACCCCGCGCGACGTCACGGACGCGCGGACGGCCAAACTGTACCTTCTCTCGCTGGCGGAGACCGTATCGGCCCGGCTGCGGGCCGATCGCGCGAAGATATCGGTCGTCTCGGTGTCCCTGCGCGACTGCGACCTGCACACCTGCGGTCATCAGACACAGCTTGCCGCCCCGACGGATCTGACCGCGGAGATCGCCCTTGCGGCCGACCGCCTGTTCGACGAGCTCTGGAACGGGACCCCGATCCGCCAGCTCGGGATCCATACCGCCAAAGCCTCGTACGACGGGATGCGCCAGTTCGGGATGTTCGACCCGTTCGATTATGAGAAACAGCGGCGCGCGGAGACGGCGGTGGACGCCCTGCGGAAGAAATACGGTGCGGACTGCGTCATGCGCGCGTGCTTTTTGCCGCCGGGCGATAACGACGGATCCGGGCTCCGGATCGACCACATGGGCGGCGGAGTGAGCCGCGAGAAACGCTCGGTGGACTACAGCCGGGAGAAGGTCCTTTAGGGCGGAGCCGGAAAGAAAGCCGCGCCCGGGGAGACCGGAAAACGGCGGGGGTTGAGTCCGGCATTTTACGGAAATGAGGTGACGGAATGGGGCTGATCAACGCATCATGCGGAAATCCGGAGACGGACAGCGGGCAGCCGGCCGGAAAAATGTATCACATCGCCTGTAAAACATGGTTTACCTCGACGGGCAATCTGCGGCCCCTTTCGTTCAAGTTCGAGGGGGACGACGGCGGGATCCATACCGTGAGCGACCTCACGGTGCATTATTCCGAGGACAAGCGGTATTCCGGGATCCCCAGCAAGGAATACGGATGCGAGGCGGTCATCGGCGGCGTGCGCCGGGAATTCAGGCTGATCTTTTTCTGCGAGGCCTGTATCTGGGTGATGATGGGATAGGGCCGGAAAGGAAACGGAAGAAACACAAAAAGCGAACACAGAGGAACGAACGGAGTGCGGACCGCGTGCTCCGTTTTTTCATGCAAACGAACGGATACAGGATCACAAAAAGGACCGGATATGTACAGGCAGCCGCCCAAAAAGAGGACAAAAAGAGTGCCAGAAAGCGGATGGAAGACGGAACATCCCACAAAAACCGTGATATTCTGCGGTACGGTCCCGGGCGGCACAGCTCCCCGGATGTGCGTGAGCGGGAGAAAACGCACGCGGAGAAACCTGCGCCTGTTACGCACGGGCCGGGAACGCTCGGGCATATAGTAAGGGGCATGATCGTGCCTCCCGAAAAATTCAGCGGAAAATAAATTGAAGATGGGAGAGTAAACGGATATGAGCACGGTATACGGATATCTGTATCTGGCGGAAGACGGTGCGGAGGACGGCGCGGAGCGGGATATGCTTCTGAGCTTCCCCGTACCCGAGGAAAACCTGTTTGCCGACAGGGACCGCAAAGGAGAGAACGGGCGCAGGGAGTACCGGAGGATGGTAGATCTGCTCTGCCCGGGCGATACGGTCATCGTCATGTCGCTGGAAAGCCTCGGCGGCACCTACGGCGAACGGCTGACCCAGTGGGAGCTTATCACAAAAGAGAAATGGGCGGACATCGTGGTGCTCGGCCAGCCGCAGCTCGACACGCGCCCGTCCGCGGAGGCGCTTGACGGGAACTCCGCGGCGATCCTGGTGCTGGAAGCCCTGAAACGGGAAGAGCAGAAACGAAAGGACGCGTTTCGGACGATCCAGGGGGAAGGGATCGCCGCCGCGCGGGAGCGGGGCGTGCGGTTCGGGCGACCGAGGAAGCCGGTGCCGGATCATTTCCGGAACGTGAAGGAGGAATGGGAGCGGAAGGAGATCAATTCCCGCGACGCCGCGAAAAAGCTCGGGGTATCCCAGCAGACGTTCTTACGGTGGGCGCATGAAAAGGAGACGGATGCAGGACAGAGACCGGAGGG
>CANQGL010000071.1 GCA_947623185.1 uncultured Lachnospiraceae bacterium | reverse complement strand
AGTTACGACCCAGAATCTTGAAGTTGTCAGAGTTGACGCAGAAAACAATCTGATCCTGGTCAAGGGCGCAGTACCCGGACCGAAGAAAGCTCTGGTAACGCTGAAAGAAACAGTGAGGGCCGGCAAGTAAGCCGCTCTTGCAGGAAAGGAGGAAACAGAAATGGCAAATGTATCCGTATATAATATGGAAGGCAAAGAAGTTGGCACGATGGAGTTAAGCGACGCCGTTTTCGGAGTTGAAGTCAACGAGCACCTCGTTCATCTTGCAGTCGTTGCACAGCTTGCAAATAAACGTCAGGGAACACAGAAAGCTAAGACCCGTTCCGAAGTTTCCGGCGGCGGAAAGAAACCGTGGAGACAGAAGGGAACCGGACACGCGAGACAGGGTTCCACAAGAGCACCGCAGTGGAAGGGCGGCGGAATGGTATTCGCTCCGACCCCGAGAGATTACACGGTCACGCTGAACAAGAAGGAAAAGAGAGCCGCGTTAAAGTCCGCTCTTACCAGCCGTGTAAACGAGAACAAGTTCGTTGTTGTCGACGAGCTCAAGTTCGACGAGATCAAGACGAAGAGCTTCAAGGGAGTCATGGACAACTTAAACGTCTCCAAGGCGCTGGTGGTTCTGGCCGACAATGATCAGAACACGATCCTCTCCGCGAGAAACCTTCCGGAAGTCAAGACTTCCCTCGTCAATACGATCAACGTATACGACATTCTGAAATACAACACGGTAGTTGCTACCAAGGCTGCCGTAGCTTCGATCGAGGAGGTGTACGCATAATGGCAAATGTACAGTATTACGACGTGATCCTCAAACCGGTAGTTACCGAGAAGAGCATGAACGCGATGGGCGAAAAGAAATACACCTTCCTGGTACATCCGGAAGCCAACAAGACCATGATCAAGGAAGCGGTCGAGAAGATGTTCCCCGGAACAAAGGTCGAGAGCGTAAACACCATGAACAACGACGGCAAGAAACGCCGCCGCGGAATGATCGTCGGAAGGACCGCAAAGACCAAGAAAGCGATCGTCAAGCTGACTGCGGACAGCAAAGAGATCGAGATCTTCCAGGGGCTGTAAGCACTTAGCGAGCCCAAGCCGTCAGGCGAAGGGCGAGGTTAGTGCGAACGCCGTTCGCGACCCTTGACAAGTTCAAGCCGTAAGGCGCCGAACGAGTCTAGTGGAGCGAACATACCCGTTCCAGCGGTTCTTGGAACCCACCCGTTCCGAGCCCGCTATCGGAACCCACCCCTCCCGAGCCCGCGGAACCTCCGTTCCGCACAGACCGGGTACGAAATATGCGACAGTAAAGTCGCGAGACTAAAAACAGGAAACGCGTGAATGCGTTGAAAGGAGTTACAAATGGGAATCAAAACCTATAACCCATATACACCTTCCAGAAGAAACATGACCGGTTCCGATTTCGCGGAGATCACCAAAAAGACTCCCGAGAAAGCGCTGCTTGTTTCTCTGAAGAATAACGCCGGCCGCAACAACCAGGGCAAGATCACCGTCAGACACCAGGGCGGCGGCGGAAGAAAGAAATACAGAGTGATCGATTTCAAGAGGAATTCCAAGGATGGGATCCCGGCGACCGTGATCGGCATCGAGTACGATCCGAACAGAAGCGCGAACATCGCCCTGATCTGCTACGCAGACGGCGAGAAAGCATATATCCTTGCTCCGCAGGGACTGACCGACGGAATGACCGTCATGAGCGGCGAGCATGCAGAAGCCAGAGTCGGCAACTGCCTTCCGCTTTCGATGATCCCGGTCGGTACTCAGATCCACAACGTTGAGCTGCACGCCGGAAAGGGCGGCCAGCTGGTCCGCTCCGCAGGAAACGCCGCTCAGCTTATGGCAAAAGAAGGAAAATACGCAACACTGCGTCTGCCCTCCGGCGAGATGAGGATGGTCCCGATCAACTGCCGCGCCACCATCGGCGTCGTAGGAAACGGCGACCACAACCTGGTCAAGATCGGTAAGGCAGGAAGAAAACGTCACATGGGCATTCGTCCTACCGTCCGCGGTTCCGTTATGAACCCGAACGACCACCCGCACGGCGGCGGCGAGGGCAAGACCGGTATCGGTCGTCCGGGCCCGAGCACTCCGTGGGGCAAGCCGGCTCTTGGTCTTAAGACCAGAAAGAAGAACAAGCAGTCCAATAAGTTGATCGTAAGAAGAAGAAACGGTAAGGCGATTTCTTAAATCGATAGGAGGTAAAACGAATGTCTCGTTCACTTAAAAAAGGACCATTTGCAGACGCCAGTCTGTTGAAGAAAGTAGACGCCATGAACGAATCCGGACAGAAACAGGTCATCAAGACCTGGTCCCGCCGTTCCACGATCTTCCCGCAGATGGTCGGTCACACGATCGCGGTCCATGACGGAAGAAAGCATGTACCGGTATACATCACGGAAGACATGGTAGGACATAAGCTCGGCGAATTCGTCGCAACGAGAACCTACAGAGGCCACGGCAAAGATGAGAAAAAGACGGCCCGCAAATAACAGGACTCTTTGAAAGGAGGGTTTATCAATGGCGAAAGGTCATAGAAGTCAAATCAAGAGAGAAAGAAATGCAAATAAAGACACCAGACCATCTGCAAAGCTGTCTTATGCGAGGGTATCCGTCCAGAAGGCCTGCTTCGTATTGGACGCCATCAGAGGCAAAGACGTGCAGACGGCTCTTGGTATTGTAACTTACAATCCCAGATATGCATCCAGCCTGATCGAGAAATTATTAAAGTCGGCGATCGCCAATGCCGAGAACAACAACGGCATGAGCGCGGAGAACCTTTATGTTGAAGAGTGCTACGCGAACAAGGGACCGACGATGAAGAGAATCCACCCGAGAGCACAGGGACGGGCTTACAGGATCGAGAAGAGAATGAGCCATATCACGATTGTGCTGAATGAAAGATAGGAGGCAATTATGGGACAGAAAGTTAATCCACACGGCATGAGAGTCGGTGTTATTAAAGACTGGGATTCCAGATGGTATGCGGAAGCTGATTTTGCTGACAACCTCGTAGAGGACCACAAGATCCGTACCTATCTCAAAAAGAGACTGTACAGCGCCGGTATCTCCAAGATCGAGATCGAGCGTGCTTCCGACAGAATGAAGATCATGATCCATACGGCGAAGCCGGGCGTCGTCATCGGTAAGGGCGGTTCCGAGATCGAGAAACTCAAAGCCGAAGTCCAGAAGATGACCGACAAGAAGCTTTTCGTCGACATCAAAGAGATCAAGCGCCCGGACCGTGAGGCCCAGCTTGTTGCCGAATCGATCGCACAGCAGCTTGAGAACCGTGTTTCCTTCCGCCGTGCAATGAAGTCCACGATGTCCAGATCCATGAAGGCCGGCGTGCTCGGTATCAAGACCGCGGTCGGCGGACGCCTTGGCGGCGCGGATATTGCCCGTACGGAATTCTACAGCGAGGGTACCATCCCGCTTCAGACACTGAGAGCAGATATTGACTACGGTTTTGCCGAGGCAAAAACGACCTATGGAAAGCTTGGCGTTAAGGTCTGGATCTACAAGGGCGAGGTCCTTCCTGCTAAGGCCAAAAAGGAAGGGAGCGATAGATAATGTTAATGCCTAAGAGAGTAAAACGCCGCAAACAGTTCCGTGGCTCCATGGCGGGAAAGGCGTTAAGAGGAAATACCATCTCCAACGGTGAGTACGGCCTGGTGGCTGTCGAGCCCTGTTGGATCAAATCGAACCAGATCGAGGCAGCCCGTGTCGCCATGACCCGTTACATCAAGCGTGGCGGTAAAGTCTGGATCAAGATCTTCCCCGACAAACCGGTAACAGCCAAGCCGGCTGAGACCCGAATGGGTTCCGGTAAGGGCGCTCTTGAGTACTGGGTAGCAGTCGTGAAGCCGGGCCGTGTTATGTTTGAGATCGCCGGCGTTCCGGAGGAGACAGCCAAAGAGGCTCTGCGCCTTGCAATGCACAAACTTCCCTGCAAGTGCAAGATCGCTTCCAAGGCAGATTTAGAAGGCGGTGATAACAGTGAAAACTAATAAATATGTTGAGAATTTGAAGGAAAAGACCGCTGCCGAGCTGAACGAGGAATTGGTCGCAGCGAAGAAAGAGCTTTTTAACCTGAGATTCCAGAACGCAACCAACCAGTTGGATAACACGAGCAGAATCAAAGAGGTTCGCAGGAACATCGCCAGAATTCAGACTGTTATCACGGAGAAGGCCAGAGTTGCTAACTAAAACCGCGTCGATCGAGGACCTGCATAAGCGCGGATCTTATGTTTGTCAGTATGACACACGCCGACGCGTGTAACAAATCGTATTTGAAAGGAGACTATCCGTCGTGGAAAGAAATCTTAGAAAAACGCGTACCGGTAAGGTGGTTAGCAACAAAATGGATAAGACGATCGTCGTTGCTATCGAGAACCATGTAAAACACCCGCTAATCGGTAAGATCGTTAAGAGGACTTATAAATTAAAGGCTCATGACGAGAAGAACGAATGCGGTATCGGTGATACCGTAAGAGTGATGGAAACAAGACCGTTGTCCAAGGATAAGAGATGGAGACTTGTTGAAATCATCGAGAAAGCCAGATAATCAACAGACGATACGAAGCATCGTTTCGCTTCGCAGACGTAACGAAGTGAGATTCGCGTTTCCCGCACCGAGCGGGGAATGAGCGAAAGGAAGGAGTAAAAAGGCATGATTCAGCAGGAAACCAGATTAAGAGTTGCTGACAACACAGGCGCGAGAGAACTTCTCTGCATCCGTGTCATGGGCGGCTCTACAAGAAGATATGCCAACATCGGCGACATTATCGTAGCCACCGTTAAGGATGCAACGCCGGGCGGCGTTGTCAAGAAGGGCGACGTTGTCAAGGCCGTTGTAGTACGCACCGTTAAAGGCGCACACCGGAAAGACGGTTCTTATATCAAGTTCGACGAGAATGCGGCGGTCATCATCAAGGATGACAAGACCCCGAGAGGAACCCGTATTTTTGGGCCGGTCGCGAGAGAGCTTCGTGAGAGACAGTTCATGAAGATCGTATCTCTGGCTCCGGAAGTATTATAGGGAGGTGCCAGATAATGCATAAAATCAGAAAAGACGATATGGTCAAGATTATCGCAGGCAAGGACAAAGACAAGACAGGCAAGGTCCTCCATGTAGATACCAAGAACGGTAAGGTCCTGGTCGAGGGATGCAACATGGTGACGAAGCACACCAAGCCGAATCAGCAGAATCAGACCGGCGGCATCGTTCATCAGGAAAGCCCGATCGACATCTCCAACGTCATGCTGCTTGTTGACGGCAAGACCACCAGAGTCGGCTTTACCGTAAAAGACGGCAAGAAAGTCCGCGTCGCAAGAGCGACCGGAAAAGTGATTGACTAAGAGCAGAGAGGAGGAAATGAAATTGTCCAGACTGAAAGAACAGTATCAGAATGAGATCGTTGATGCGATGATCAAAAAATTTGGATATAAGAATATCATGGAAGTCCCGAAGCTCGACAAGATCGTTGTCAATATGGGCGTCGGCGAAGCGAAGGAAAACGTGAAGGTCCTCGATTCTGCTGTCCGTGATCTTGAGATCATCACCGGCCAGAAGGCCGTGACGACGAGAGCAAAGAAATCCGTCGCGAACTTCAAGATCAGAGAAGGAATGCCGATCGGATGTAAAGTCACGCTCCGCGGCGAGAAGATGTACGAGTTTGCGGATCGCCTGATCAACCTTGCTCTTCCGCGTGTCCGCGACTTCCGCGGCGTCAACGCGAACGCGTTCGACGGCAGAGGAAACTATGCGCTCGGTATCAAAGAGCAGCTCATCTTCCCGGAGATCGAATACGACAAGGTAGATAAGGTAAGAGGCATGGACGTTATTTTCGTAACGACCGCCAAGACCGATGAGGAAGCCCGTGAACTTTTGACGTTGTTCAATATGCCGTTTGCAAAATAAACAGGAGGATTAATCCATGGCAAAGACTTCGATGAAGATCAAACAGCAGCGTCCCGCAAAGTTCTCCACCAGAGAATACAACCGCTGCAGAATTTGCGGCCGTCCGCATGCATATCTGAGAAAGTATGGCATCTGCCGTATCTGCTTCCGTGAGTTAGCATACAAGGGCGAGATCCCGGGAGTAAAGAAGGCAAGCTGGTGACCGAAAGCACTTAATGAGTCCAAGCCGAAGGCGCAGGACGAATTTAGTGCGAGGTCGTTCGCGACCCTTGGCGCATTCAAGCCGCAGGCGCAGAATAAGCCTAGTGGAGCGAACATACCCGTCCGCACTTAATGAGCGCAAGCGCGGCGCGGGCTCAGTGCGAGGTCGTTCGCGACCCTTTGCGAACATCCCGAATGTGCTATGCAATCCAAAGAAGGAGGAAATATAGATCATGACAATGAGCGATCCGATTGCAGATATGCTTACGAGGATCCGTAACGCGAATACTGCAAAGCATGATACAGTAGATGTACCGTCTTCCAAAATGAAGCTGGCGATCGCCGACATCCTTGTAAGGGAAGGCTACATCAAGAAATACGATATCGTTGAGGACGGCGGATTCAAGACGATCCGTATCGCATTAAAGTATGGCAAAGATAAGAACGAGAAGATCATCTCCGGTATCAAGAAGATCTCCAAGCCGGGTCTGCGCGTATACGCCGGCAAGGAAGATATGCCGAAGGTCCTCGGCGGACTTGGCATTGCCATCGTATCCACCAACCAGGGCGTCATCACCGACAAACAGGCGAGAGAGCTTGGCGTAGGCGGCGAAGTACTGGCGTTTGTGTGGTGACCGAAAGCACTTAACGAGCTCAAGCCGCAGGCGCAGAGCGAGTTTAGTGCGAGGTCGTTCGCGAGACTTCGCGAATCCAAGTCGAAGACGCCGGATGAGCATAGTCGAGCGAACATACCCGTATCCACTTAACGAACGCGAGCACACCCCAGTGCCCGACAAAGAAAGACTGAAAACAGAAGGGACGCCGATGTCCCTTCCGAAAATCTAAGTAGGAGGTAAATGGCATGTCACGAATTGGTAGAATGCCGGTTGCGATCCCCGCAGGAGTTACTGTGACGATCGCAGACAACAACGTAGTGACCGTGAAAGGTCCGAAGGGAACGCTGGAAAGAGAGCTTCCCGCTGAAATGACGATCAAGGAAGAAAACGGCCATATCGTTGTAACGAGACCGAATGATCTCAAGAAAATGAAATCGCTGCATGGACTTACAAGAACGCTGATCAACAACATGGTCCATGGCGTTACCGAAGGCTACGAGAAGAAGCTGGAAGTAAACGGCGTTGGTTACAGAGCCCAGAAGCAGGGCAAGAAGCTGACGCTTTCCCTTGGTTATTCCCATCCGGTTGAGATGGAAGATCCGGAAGGCATCGAGACCGTTCTGGAAGGCCAGAACGTCATCATCGTAAAGGGCATCAACAAAGAAAAGGTCGGACAGTATGCCGCCGAGATCAGAGACAAGAGAAGACCTGAGCCGTACAAGGGCAAGGGCATCAAGTATGCTGACGAGGTCATCAGACGCAAGGTTGGTAAGACCGGTAAGAAATAATTAAGGAGAGTGTGAAAATGGTTAATAAGCAGTCAAGAAGCGAAATTCGCAAGAAAAAGCACTACAGATTACGCGACCGTTTCTCCGGCACAACTGAGAGACCGCGTCTGGCAGTGTTCAGAAGCAATAATCATATGTATGCGCAGATCATCGACGACTCCGTAGGCCACACGCTAGTGGCTGCCTCCACTCTTGAAAAAGAGATCAAGGCGGAGCTTGAGCAGACCGATACCGTAGAGGCGGCTGCATATGTCGGTACCGTAATCGCCAAGAGAGCGATCGAAAAAGGAATTAAAGAGGTCGTTTTCGACAGAGGCGGCTTCATCTATCACGGCAAAGTGAAAGCTTTGGCAGACGCGGCCCGCGAAGCCGGTCTGGAATTCTAGTAGAGAGGAGAATACGGCATGAAGCGTACAATTATTGATGCAGGTCAGTTGGAATTAAATGACAAGGTCGTTGCCATCAAGCGCGTGTCCAAGACCGTAAAAGGTGGACGTACCATGAGATTTTCCGCTCTGGTAGTGGTAGGTGACGGCAACGGACATGTTGGTGCAGGTCTCGGAAAGGCCGGAGAGGTCCCGGAGGCGATCCGCAAAGGAAAAGAAGCCGCGATCAAGAATCTGGTAGAGGTCCCGAGAGACGAGAACAACAGCATTCCGCACGATTATCTCGGAGAGTTCGGCAGCGCTTCCGTACTGTTGAAGAGAGCTCCCGAAGGTACCGGTATCATCGCCGGCGGCCCGGTCCGTTCCGTGGTCGAACTTGCGGGGATCCGTAACATCCGTACGAAGTCCCTTGGCTCGAACAACAAGACGAACGTCGTTTTAGCGACCATCGAAGGTCTTCTGAAGTTAAAGACTCCGGAAGAGGTCGCGAAGAACCGCGGCAAATCTGTTGAAGAAGTTGTTTGCTAATAGGAGGATAGAAAAATGGCAGAGAAGTTAAAAATCACATTGGTAAAATCCCCTATCGGTGCTGTTCCGAAGCAGAGAGCGACCATCGAGGCGCTTGGTCTTAAGAAAATGCACAAGACGGTTGAAATGCCGGACAACGGCGCCGTCAGGGGCATGATCCAGAGCGTAAGACATCTGGTAAAAGTTGAGGAGGTGCAGTGATGAACTTATCGAATTTACATCCTGCTGAAGGTTCCAAGCACAGCGATAGTTTCAGAAGAGGCCGCGGCCACGGATCCGGAAACGGAAAGACCGCAGGCAAGGGCCATAAGGGCCAGAAGGCACGTTCCGGAGCTCCGAGAGCCGGATTTGAAGGCGGCCAGATGCCGTTATACAGACGTCTTCCCAAGAGAGGTTTCACGAATATCAACTCGAAGGAGATCGTTGGTATCAACGTAGGCAGACTGGAGAAATTTGACAACGATTCTGAGATCACAGTCGAGACGCTCGTTGAGAGCGGTATCGTGAAAAACCCGCGGGACGGCGTTAAGATCCTTGGCAACGGTGAGCTGACAAAGAAACTTAACGTAAAAGCAAATGCGTTCAGTGAGTCTGCAAAGGCTAAAATCGAAGCATTAGGCGGAACCTGCGAGGTGATCTAATATGTTAAACACGTTACAGAAGGCATTCAAGGTGAAAGAAGTCCGGGAACGGCTTCTTTACACCCTGATGATGCTGGTTGTGATCCGGATCGGCTCCTGTCTTCCGATTCCGGGAGTGAATCCCAGCTATCTGAGCGACTTTTTCGCGAATCTCCAGGCCTCCGGCATGGGATTCGTGAACGCGGTGACGGGAGGCTCGTTCTCCTCGATGTCGATCTTTGCGCTGAGCATCACCCCGTATATCACATCTTCCATCATCATGCAGCTCCTTACGATCGCGATCCCGAAACTCGAGGAAATGCAGCGTGAGGGCGAAGACGGAAGAAAAAAGATCGCGGAATATTCCAGATACCTGACGGTCGCTCTGGCTGTCATCGAGTCCTCCGCCATGGCGGTCGGCCTCGGAAACCAGGGATTCCTCTATGAGGACCACCGCAATATCTGGGGTTATCTGACGGTGATCGCGGCCATGACGGCCGGTTCCGCGCTCTTAATGTGGATCGGTGAGAGAATCACGGAAAACGGCGTAGGCAACGGTATCTCGATCGTACTTCTGATCAATATCGTTTCCAGCCTGCCGCAGGATCTTATGACGCTTTATGAGCGTTTCATGGCGGGTAAATCGGTAGCGATCGCCGTGACCGCAGGCATTATCGTAGCCGCGGTCATCATCGCGACGATCGTGTTCGTTCTGGTCTTAAACGACGCAGAACGCCGGATCCCGGTACAGTACAGCAAGAAGATGCAGGGACGGAGAATGATCGGCGGACAGTCCAGCTACATTCCGTTAAAGGTCAATACCGCGGGCGTTATCCCGGTCATCTTTGCCTCCTCGATCATGTCCATGCCGGTCATGATCGCGCAGTTCTTCCAGGTCAACTACGCCTCGATCGGAGGGCGTATCCTGATGGCGCTCAGTTCCTCGAACTGGTTCCGTCCGGAGATGCCGTGGTATTCCGTCGGTATGGTCGTATATATCCTGCTGATCGTACTGTTCGCGTATTTCTATACGTCCATTACGTTCAACCCGCTGGAGATCGCCAATAACATGAAGAAATCCGGCGGCTTTATCCCGGGCATCCGTCCCGGAAAACCGACGTCCGATTACCTGAACAGCATCCTGTACTACATCATCTTTATCGGAGCGGTCGGCCTGGTGATCGTCTGCATTATCCCGATCATAGCCTCGGGCCTGTTCTCCGTCGGAAGTCTTTCCTTCGGCGGAACATCGCTGATCATTATCGCGGGCGTTATCCTCGAGACGATCAAGGCGGTCGAGTCCATGCTGCTTGTAAGAAACTACAGGGGATTCTTAAACGACTAGAAAGACCCTGTTGACAGATGTCTTTGATAAACCGAGACGGGCGATCCTTTTCGCCCGCTTTTCGGCTTGTCAGTCCGGCGGGCGGACAGTCCGCGCGGAACGGAGGGAGGATCTCATAATGAAAATCGTAATGCTGGGAGCCCCGGGAGCGGGCAAAGGAACACAGGCAGACCGGATCGCAGAAAAGTATGCGATTCCTCACATCTCTACGGGCGACATCTTCAGAGCGAACTTAAAAGCAGGGACCGAACTTGGCATGAAAGCCAAAGAATACATGGATAAGGGCCTTCTGGTGCCGGATTCCCTGACCGTCGACCTGCTGATGGACCGCATCGCAAAGGACGACTGCCGGGACGGCTATGTGCTCGACGGCTTCCCGCGCACGATCCCGCAGGCGGAGGCGCTTAAATCGGCGCTCGAGAAAAAGGGCGAGAAACTGGACTACGCGATCGACGTGGACGTACCGGATGAGAACATCATCGGCCGTATGTCGGGCCGCCGCGCATGCGTGAAATGCGGCGCGACCTACCACGTTGTCTATGCGGCTCCCGCGAAGGAAGGGATCTGCGACAAGTGCGGTTCGGAGCTGATCCTGCGCGACGACGACAAGCCCGAGACGGTCAAGAAACGTCTGGCGGTCTACCACGAGCAGACGCAGCCGCTCATCGACTTCTACAAGGCCGAGGGCATCTTAAAGACCGTGGACGGCACCCAGAACCTTGAAAAAGTATTCGCAGATATTATCGACATTTTAGGAGCATAAAAAAATGGCAGTTACGATCAAATCACCGAGGGAAATCGAACTGATGCGGAAGGCGGGAGAGATCCTCGCCGAAGTACACGAAGAACTCGCAAAGGCGATCCACCCCGGGATGTCCACGCTGGATATCGACCGGCTCGGAGAGAAGATCATCCGCAGCTACGGCTGCATTCCTTCTTTTAAAAATTACAACGGCTATCCGGCTTCGATCTGCGTTTCCGTGAACGACGAGGTCGTGCACGGGATCCCGAACCGCCACCGGATCCTTCATGAGGGCGATATCGTGAGTCTGGACGCCGGCGTGATCTATCAGGGCTATCATTCCGACGCGGCCCGCACCTGGGCGGTCGGGAAAATTTCCGATCAGGCGCAGAAACTGATCGACGTGACGCGGCAGTCGTTTTTCGAGGGGATCCGTTACGCGAAGGCGGGGAATCACTTGAACGATATTTCCTCGGCGATCCAGGCCTACGCGGAGAGCTTCGGCTACGGCGTGGTCCGCGATCTGGTGGGACACGGGATCGGGACCCATCTCCATGAGGACCCGGAAGTCCCGAACTTCTCAACCAGACGGAAGGGGATCCTTTTAAGGCCCGGCATGACGCTGGCGATCGAGCCGATGATCAATATCGGACGGCCCGACGTGGCATGGCTGGACGACGACTGGACCGTAGTGACGGAGGATGGCTCGCTGTCGGCCCATTATGAGAACACGGTACTGATCACCGAGGGTGAGCCGGAGATCCTTTCCCTGAAGGGCGGGGACACGGCGGCACAAAAAACGGAGGTAAACTAGAAAGCATGTCGAAGGCAGACGTAATTGAGATCGAAGGTGTTGTCGTGGAGAAACTTCCGAACGCCATGTTCCAGGTGGAATTGGAGAACGGACATAAAGTCCTCGCGACGATCAGCGGAAAACTCCGCATGAATTACATCCGCATTCTTCCCGGCGACAAAGTCACGCTTGAGATGTCGCCCTACGATCTCTCCAAAGGCAGAATCATCTGGAGAGACAAATAAGCTGAAAAAATGCTTGATTTATGGGGAGAAAGGTGTTATAATGCTTGAGCGAACTTTGTTGGAACGCTTGTATTATGCCCTTTTTTCGGGGTTTTTAAGATACAGGTAAGCAAATCCGTAATGCCGTTTCGGGGTTCGGAGCGCGGGATCTGGTGTGTGTGCCGTGCGGGGAAAACCGAAGAGGGACTACGAAGGAAAGGAGAATTACTGTGAAGGTAAGATCATCAGTAAAACCGATTTGCGAAAAATGTAAGGTCATTAAGAGAAAAGGCAGCATCCGAATCATCTGCGAGAACCCGAAGCACAAACAGAGACAGGGTTGATGCGCCGCATCCTGTATTTTTCGCAACACTATTTCTACTATTAATTATGGAGGTACACTCATGGCTCGTATTTCAGGTGTTGATTTACCAAGGGAAAAACGTGTCGAAATCGGCTTAACTTACATCTACGGGATCGGAAGAGCAAGCTCGAACCGCATCCTGGCAGAGGCTGGTGTGAATCCTGACACTCGCGTGAAGGATCTGACGGACGACGAAGTCAGAAAGATCTCCGCAGTTATTTCCGAGACTCAGATGGTGGAAGGCGACCTGCGTCGTGAGACCGCGCTGAACATCAAGAGACTCCAGGAGATCGGCTGCTACAGAGGGATCCGTCATAGGAAGAGCCTTCCGTGCCGTGGCCAGAAGACCAAGACCAATGCAAGAACCTGTAAGGGTCCGAGAAAAACAGTAGCAAACAAGAAAAAGTAAGTAAGGCAAAATGAATCACGTTGCATGTTTTAACAACAGGATTCAAAAATTGGAGAAAGTAGGTTAGTTTAAATGGCTAAAAAAGTGTCCACTTCGAAAAAAGTGACAAAAAAGCGTGTAAAGAAAAACGTTGAACGCGGACAGGCGCACATCCAGTCTTCCTTTAACAACACGATCGTGACGTTGACGGATACGCAGGGAAATGCCTTATCGTGGGCAAGTGCGGGCGGTCTGGGATTTAGAGGTTCAAGGAAATCTACTCCATACGCGGCTCAGATGGCTGCGGAAACTGCAACTAAGGCAGCTCTTGTACATGGTTTGAAGTCAGTTGACGTAATGGTCAAGGGACCGGGTTCCGGCCGTGAAGCAGCGATCCGCGCGCTTCAGGCATGCGGTCTTGAGGTAACCAGTATCAAAGACGTTACGGCGGTTCCGCATAACGGATGCCGTCCGCCGAAACGCAGGAGAGTCTGAATTAGGAGGAAAGAGAAAATATGGCAGTTGATAGAGTTCCTGTTCTTAAAAGATGCAGATCCCTTGGTCTCGATCCCATCTATTTAGGAATCGATAAAAAGTCAAACAGAGAGTCAAAGAGAACGAACAGAAAAGTAAGCGAATACGGAATGCAGCTGAAAGAGAAGCAGAAAGCAAAGTTCATCTACGGCGTGCTTGAGAAACCGTTCCGCAACTACTACGAGAAGGCTACGCGCATGAAAGGCCAGACCGGTGAGAACCTGATGATCCTTCTGGAGCGCCGCCTCGACAACGTGATCTTCCGTCTTGGCTTCGGCAGAACAAGAAAAGAAGCCAGACAGATCGTAGACCACAAGCACGTTCTCGTAAACGGCAAGTGCGTCAACATCCCGTCCTACCTTGTTAAGGCCGGAGATGTAGTCGAAATCAAAGAAAAACACAAAGGCGACCAGAGATACAAACTGATCCTGGACGTTACGGGCGGACGTCTGGTCCCGGCTTGGCTCGAGGCCGATCAGGAGAACCTGAAGGGCACCATCAAGGCTCTGCCGACCAGAGAGGAGATCGATGTTCCCGTAAACGAGATGCTTATCGTCGAGTTGTACTCCAAATAATTGACCGGCATCACCCAAACCCAAAAGGAGGGGCTTTTTGTGT
>CANQGL010000070.1 GCA_947623185.1 uncultured Lachnospiraceae bacterium | reverse complement strand
AACGTAGAGGGAGTCGAGACTTTCATTACTATTTGTGCCGCCAACTGAAAGGCGGCGGAATGGAGATTAAAATGAAGAAAAAGCCGGAAAGGAGCGATCGAATGAACGTTGTAGTGATCGGCGGAGTCGCCGCCGGTACCAAGACCGCCGCGAAGCTGATGCGAGAGGACCGCGGCGCAAAAGTGACCGTTTATACCAAAAGCAGAGATATTTCATACGCGGGCTGCGGCCTGCCCTACTATGTGGGCGGCAGCATCGAGACCCGCGAGGAACTGATCGTCAATACGCCCGCGTCGTTCACCGGTCTTACCGGCGTTGAGGTAAAGACCGGCAAGGAGGCCGTTTCCGTTGACGCGGCCGCCGGGACCGTCACGTTTGCGGACGGGGAGACGGTTTCCTATGACCGGCTGGTGATCGCCACCGGCGCGGTCCCGTTTGTGCCCGATGTGCCGGGACGCGAACTGCCCGGCGTCTTCACCGTGCGCACGCCGGACGACGCGATCGGTTTGCGCTCCTACATAGAGAGCAGCCAGTGCCGCAAGGCCGTCGTCGTGGGCGGCGGATTCATCGGACTGGAGATCGCGGAGAACCTGCTGTCCAGGGGACTGAACGTAACGGTCGTGGATATGGCCGCGCAGGTCATGCTGGGCCTCTTTGATGCGGAAATGGCCGCCTATATCCGCAGGCAGCTGCAGGAAAAAGGCATCCGCGTCGTCACGGGAGCCGGACTGACCGGTATCCTGGGAGAGGAAAAAGCATCGGGCGTCTCCACATCGGTCGGAGATTTTGAGGGAGACGCGGTGATCCTGGCGATCGGCGTCCGCCCGGCGACCGAATGGCTCGCGGGGTCCGGGATCGAGACGGACCGCGGCGTTATCGTGGTGGACGAATACCAGAAGACCAATCTGAAAAACGTATACGCGGTCGGAGACTGCGCGCGGGTACAGAACCGCCTGACCGGAAAGGGTCAGTGGTCCGCCATGGGCTCCACCGCCAATATTACGGGCCGCCTGCTGGCAAAGAACCTGACCGGGACCGCGACGCCATACGGCGGATGCCTGGGGACCGGCGTCGTGAAACTGACGGACGAACTGAACGCGGGCCGCACAGGACTTACCGAGGAACAGGCGAAGAGCGCCGGATTCGACGTGATCGCCGCCACCTGCGTCACGGACGACAAGGCGCATTACTACGCCGACGCGTCGACGTTCCTTACCAAGCTGGTCGCCGATAAGAAAAGCCACAGGCTCTTAGGCATCCAGGTGCTGGGCGCGGGCGCGGTGGACAAGATGGTCGACATCGCCGTGGCAGGTATTTCCCTGGGAGCGAAGGTCGAGGACTTCGATACGCTGGACTTCGCCTATGCGCCTCCGTTTTCCACCGCGATCCATCCCTTCGTCCAGGCATGCTACATTCTGGAGAACAAGATGAGCGGCGCGTATGAGACGATAACTCCCGCCGAGTACGCGGCCGGAAAAGCAAAGGATTACAGGGTCATCGACGTCAGCCCCGCACCGACGATCCCCGGCGCGACGTGGGTGGACCTGGCAAAGGTGAACGGTCCCGTCGAGGGACTTGCGCCGGACGAGAAGCTGCTTTTAGTCTGCGCCAAGGGCAAACGCGGCTACTTCCTGCAAAACAGGCTGAAGGCGTACGGTTATACCAACACCCGCGCGTTGGAGGGCGGCCTGTTCGCGAATCAGGTTCGGGTCGAGTTTACGGGCGGCGTCCTGCCTCCCGAGGAGATCAAACGCGTCAAGGGACTGGGATGCCTGCAGGATAAGCGTTATCCCGACGTGTTCAATGTCCGCATCATCACCCGCAACGGCCTGATCACCGCCGAGGAGCAGCGCGTCATCGCCGAGGCGGCCGAGAAATTCGGCTCCGGCGCGATCACGATGACGACCCGTCTGACGCTGGAGATCCAGGGCGTCAAATACGCAAACATCCAGCCGCTGATCGATTTCCTCGCGCTGTACGGTCTGTCGACCGGCGGTACCGGAAGCCTGGTCCGCCCGGTGGTCTCCTGTAAGGGAACCACCTGCCAGTACGGTTTGGCGGACACCTTCGGTCTGAGCGAGAAGATCCACGAGCGGTTCTATATCGGATACCACGGCGTCACGCTGCCGCACAAGTTCAAGATCTGCGTGGGCGGCTGTCCGAACAACTGCGTAAAGCCCAGTCTGAACGACCTCGGCATCATGGGCCAGAAGATGCCCATGATCGACTACGCGAAATGCCGCGGGTGCAAGAACTGCCAGGTGACCGAGAGCTGTCCGATCAAGGTCGCCGAGGTGACGGACGGAAAGATCCATGTGGATCCGGAGGTCTGCAACAACTGCGGCCGCTGCGCCGGGAAATGTCCGTTCGGCGTGTTTGAGGAGTACCGGTACGGCTTTAAGGTCTTCGTCGGCGGACGCTGGGGCAAGAAGATCGCCCACGGCAAACCGCTCACCAAGATCTTTACCTCCGAGGAGGAGGTCCTGGATGTGGTGGAGAAGGCGATCCTGCTGTTCCGCGACGAGGGCATCAGCGGAGAGCGCTTTGCGGACACCATCAACCGTCTCGGCTTCGATTACGTCAACGACAAGCTGGTGAACGGCGAGATCGACAAGGCCGCCATCCTGAAGAAGAACGTCAAGGGCGGCGCGACCTGCTAAGCGGCCTGTAAACCGGGTCGCCGGAGCGGCCTGCCAGCCAGACGCGGTCAGCCCTCCGGGTTGCCGGAACGACCGGGATACGCCGGCTGAAAACAGAATAAATTCCCCTGCAAGGAATCTGCCGGACTGCAGAAAGCAGTGAAAGGGCCTTAAAACGAGATCCCCGCAGGAACTTACCGCTCCTGTGGGGATCCTGTGCGCTTTTTCCGCTTTTGTGCAGTCCTTTTTATGTGCTTTTATATTAAATCCGAAAGGTGATGGGAACAAATGAGACACTTAGAAACAAGACGTTTTCTGACGGCGCTGATCTGTATCTGCGCGGTCCTGATCGTTGGGTGTGCCCGGGGAGACGGGACCCGGAGCGCGGGTGAGACGGATACCGTGACGTTTATCGACGCGCTGGACCGCACGGTCACCGTGAAGAAGGCTCCGGAGCGTACGGCAGCCCTGCTCGGAAGCTTTGCCGACGTGTGGACTCTGGCCGGGGGCACCCTCTGCGCGGCCGCGGAGGACGCGTGGGAGGACTTCGGGCTGGATCCGGAGGGCGCGGTCAACCTTGGCGGCGCGCATTCGCCGGGCCTGGAGCCGCTTTTGTCCGCGGATCCCGATTTCGTGCTGGCGAGCGCGTCGACGGCCAGCAATGTGGAAATGCTGGAAACGCTGGAGGCGGCGGGAATTTCCGTGGCTTATTTTGACGTTGATAATTTCTACGATTATCTGGAAATGCTGGACGTCTGCACGGACATCACCGGCCGGAAAGACCTGTATGAGACGAACGGCCTGAAGCTGCGGGAACAGATCGAAGCGGTGAAGGAACGTTACGCGCAGGCCGACATCCCGGAGGAGAAGAGGACCGTGCTCCTGATCCGGACGTCCGCGGGCCTGATCAAGGCGAAGGGCAGCAGCGGGACCATACTGGGCGAGATGCTAGCGGATATGGGCTGCGTCAATATCGCGGACGACGATAATTCCCTGCTGGAGGACTTAAGCATCGAGGCGGTGATCCGCCGCCAGCCTTATCGGATCCTCGCCGTGACGATGGGGGACGATACCGAGGCGGCCGTGGCGTCGCTCGAAAATATGATCCGGGAGAACCCCGCGTGGGGCACTCTGGATGCGATAAAGTCCGGAAGACTGCACATCATGGACAAGAAACTGTTCAATCTGAAACCGAACGCGTGCTGGGCGGAGGCCTATCAAAAACTGTATGAAACGCTTACGGAAGAATAAAACAAAAACAGCATACGTTTACGCGATCGCGATTTTGCTGCTCCTGCTTTCCATCGTATCGGGCGTCCTTTTCGGCGCGTCCGGGTTCGGTGCGAGCGAACTGATCCGGGCGATCGGGAGTCGGAACGCGGACAGCCCGGAGGCGGTGATCCTCTGGTACGTCCGGATCCCGAGGGTGGCCGCTGGTCTGTTCTGCGGCGCGGCGCTCGCGGTATCCGGCGCTCTGATACAGGGCGTGTTGGCCAACAGGCTGGCTTCTCCCAGCGTGATCGGAGTAAATTCGGGAGCCGGACTGGCCGTGGCGCTCTGTTCGGCGGCGGGCGTTGCGGGTGGCCCGCGGATGTCGCTCTTTGCGTTCATCGGTGCGTTCGCGGCGGTCATGGCTGTGAGCCTCGGTGCGAAAAAATGGGGTGCTTCCAGGGGCACCGTGATCCTGATGGGCGTTGCGATGAACAGTCTGCTGGGAGCCGTTACCGACGCCGTGGCGATCTTCGCGCCGGATGCGGGGATCATGCGGAGCGATTTCAGGATCGGTGATTTCTCGGCCGTGACGTATACCAGGCTCCTTCCGGCGGCTGTCGTGATCGCAGCTGCGCTTGTCATAGCGTGTACGTTGGCGAATGAGCTCGATGTGCTGGCGCTCGGGGACGAGAGCGCGAAAAGTCTCGGGCTGAATACCGGAACGGTGCGGACGCTGTTTCTGATCCTGGCGGCGGCTCTGGCCGGCGCCGCGGTCAGCATTGCGGGGCTTCTGTCCTTTGTCGGACTTCTGGTGCCGCACGCCGTCCGCCGGATCGCCTCCGGGGAGGCGCGCCATCTGATTCCGTTAAGCGCTCTGTTCGGGGCGGGATTCGTGACGCTGTGCGACACGCTTTCCAGGGTCATCTTCGCTCCTTACGAGCTGCCTGTGGGGATCATCATGGCGTTTCTCGGCGCGCCGTTCTTCCTCTTTATTCTGATCAAAGGGAAAGGGGGACACGGAAATGCTTGAGATCAGGAATGTTTGCGGGGGCTATTCCGGAAAAGAGGTCCTGCACGGCGTATCGTTGCGGGCGGAGGCCGGCCGGATCACGGCGGTCCTGGGACCGAACGGATGCGGGAAATCCACTTTATTGAAGACGATATGCGGGATCGTGGCCGCCTCCTCCGGGCAGATCACGCTCAACGGAGGGGATCTTTTGGCCCTTCCCCAGAAACAGAGGGCGCAGAGGGTATCGTATCTGGCTCAGAACCGGCAGATCCCGGATATTACCGTGGAACGGATCATCCTGCACGGACGGTTTCCTTATCTGAATTATCCGCGCAGGTACCGGGCGGAGGACCGTCGGATCGCGCGCGACGTGATGGAACGGTTAAAGATCACGGAACTGGCCGAAACCCCTCTGGGCTGCCTCTCCGGCGGTCAGCAGCAGAAAGCCTACATCGCCATGGCGCTGGCGCAGGATACGGATGTGGTCCTTCTGGATGAACCGACCACCTATCTGGACGTGCCCTATCAGTTCCAGGTCCTTAGGCAGGCCGGGATGCTGGCCGCCGCCGGGAAACACGTCGTCATGGTCATCCACGATCTCTCCCGCGCCATGGAGACGGCGGACGAGGTGGCTTTAATGAAAGACGGGGGAACGGTAATACAGGGAACACCGGAGCGTGTATATTGCTCCGGTGCTCTGGATAAGGTTTTCGGTATTAAAATGGAACGGATACAGACCGGCGGCCGGTGGCGCTATTTCTGCACGGAGGCATAGAACCGGTCCTGCATTGCCCGGACAGCGCCGGATCCGGATGCGATCCGATGACGAAGGATCTGCGTACCGGCCGGTGACCGCCGGATCACCGGACTTTCAGATCCCGGACCTCGACCACGTTCTTCGGCGCGCCTTCGTCCGAGTAGGTGAAGGAAATTTTGCTTCCAGCCTGCATGAACGGAAGATTCTCGTGCTCGGTCACTTCCGCCGCATAGACCGTATCGTCGCCGCTCAGCGTAAAGTAGTAGACCGTGTTGCCGGAGATCACGACGCTCGCCACGGAATCGACCGTGCCGCTCGCCTCATGCGTGTCGACCGGCTCGCCGATCTCGACGTCCTCAAGGTTTAAGGCGGAGCGGTAGTTCCTGCGCGCTTCGTCGATCGTCTGGCCGGTGCCGACGATCTGGTACTGTTCGACGTCCACGAAGGCGTACATCTTGACAAGACCGGCGGCGTCCTTGAGCGATACGAAATAGGTCGGCCGGTCGGAGATATTGAGCAGCAGCGGGAAGGTCGCGGAATACTGCAGGTGCTGGACCTGTCCTTCCGCGGATGCCATCGCCGAAGTCTCGGTCGCGCCCGGAACGGTGTAGAACCGCGTTTCCTTCGTGCGGAGGTTCACCAGAACGAAGCCGATGTTCGACTGGTCGGCCGTTACCGAGGACATACCGGTGTAGAGATATACGTCGTCGTCCAGCGCCAGATAGTTGTAGCCGTAGGTCGTGCGGCGCACGTTCTTCTGGCCGAAGATCGAGTTGATGTAGCCGTTCTGGAAACGGCCGTTGTCGTCGAGCTGTGTGATGATCAGGTCGGAATTATAGAGCTGGTCGATCCACTGCGGGACGTCGGCCTTGTCATAGTAGGTCGACTCGCCGGTTATCGCGTTTACAAGGACCGCTCCGCCGATGTCGCGGCCGCTCCACCAGCCGATGCGGTAGGAGACGGTGGGCGCGACCCAATAGGGCGTCCCGTTATCGTCGATCTCGAAGGAAAGCGTGTCGAAGATCCGCGTCGGATAGTGGAAACGCAGGTGGCGGTAGATGTTGCGGAAGAAATACTCGCTTGGGGAGTATTTCATGCCGTTTTCCAGCCACACAAGGTCGGTCTGCTGCGTTACCATATTGACCGTGATATAGGCCGGGAGGCCTTCTCTCATATTATAGAGCCATTTGACCGGGTCGGCGTACATGAGCGGCGTCACGCGGTAGGGGCTGCCCTGATAGTTGATCTGGGTGTAATTGTCGCTGATCTCGAACTGGGAGACGAGCTCGGACATCTCGCCGAGTTTGCGGCTCCCGAGCCGGGTGGCCGTGTCGCGGTCGACGACCGGGATCTGATTCATGCCGATCTCGGCGACTTCCTCCGCGAAATCCCCCTCGGAGATCGTGATCAGATCGCGGTAGCGCTTTGCGTTGAAAAGCTGGATACCGATCAGGTTGGCGGCCATCATGAACACGATCATCAGAGCGATCAGGGAAAAACCGTATCTGAGCGGACGCGCGAGTGAGCGGAAGCCGCTCGTGAAACCGCGGAGCGAGCCGTTCATGCCGAACTTCACCTGTCCGGATTCCGGATCGCGCTCAATGCGCGGGCCGCGCCCGTTGAGGCTCATGAGGAGTTCCCTCATCGACGAGAGAAAGTTCACGAACAGGATCACGAAGATACAGAGGATCAGGAACGTGAAAAAGTCCTGGCTTTTCGGGTTGAGCGGCGGCAGCATCAGGTAGAACATCAAAAAGATGATGACTGCCGAGATCAGGATGCGGCCTGCCGCCGGAAAGAATTTCTTGTTTTCCATATTTATTTCCTTTCTTGACGAGCGCCTGACGGCTTGAGCTCCGCCGGGCCACTCAGCTCCGCCGGGCCACTTGGCTTCGCGCGATCGCCCTGCGTCAGCCGTGCGCTGCGCTTCTTCGCCGGGGCACTCGGCTTTGCGTGACTGCCCTGCGTCAGCCGTGCGCTGCACTTCTTCGCCGGGCCACTCGGGAAACTGCGTTTCCCTCGTTTCGCGGGCTTCGCCCGATGGATCCGTCCAACTCTGAAATTGCCCTCATGCAAGCATGGGCAATTTCCTCCTTGTCCGTCTCCGCCCGGCTCATTGCTTTCGCACATATTATACCATTATTCCCGGAATTGTTCAATCCATTTGCGCTTTTCCTGTAAAAATTCAAAAAACAAAAATCACCTTCCCGGCGAGGTCCGGAGGTGTTAAGCCTCCGTCCTGCGAACGGAAAGGTGACTGAAAGTTCCAAAAGACCCGGAAAACTACTCGACCGCGTAAACGTCGCGTTTCTGCGTGCCGAAAGCGACCGCCTCGGCGTGCGTATCAAAGTAAATGTCGATGTGTTTCCCGTTTACTCCGCTGCCCATGTCCTCGACCGTATAGACGATGCCGTCGATCATGAGTTTGGTCCCGATCGGATGGACGCTCAGGTCGGCCGAGATCGTATGGTTGGCTTTGGGGACCGTGCCCGAGTAGGTAAGTCCCGAACCGCCGCTGCAGATATTGCAGGAGCAGTAACCTGTCACGGTATATGTACCGAGATATTCTCCGCGGGTGCCGGTTTCGGGAGCGGCCACGGCGGACTGTTCTTCAACGGCTTCTTCCGTGACGGCGGGTACGCTTTCGGTTTCCGTGGCAGCGGGAGATTCGACCGTATCATAGCCGGGACCGATCTTGCTTTCCCCGTTATCGGCGGAGACAAATTCCTGTGTCTCCGGCTGAACGGCTGCGTCCTCACGGGCGGGAAGCTGATCCGCGGGGATTTCCTGCACGGTGTCGTCCTTCTTATTATAAAGGCATGCACCCTCGAGCGGTATGCGCTCTTCACCGTTTATGACGCTTGCGCTCACATAGAAGGAATCGGCGTCGTATTCCGACCAGTCGATCGGGAAACGGAACGCATGTCCGTCGGAGCCGAGAGCATTCTTAAGATCTGAGCGGTTTCTGTCCGCCTTGACTTCAAAGATACCGCCTGCTCCGGGGCCGCTTACGCCGGAGATGATCAGCTCGACCTCCACGGCGGAATCCGGATCGTCTTTATCCCATGCCCATCCCGTGATCTCATTTTTATCCACGCTGTCAAGACGCCCGGAATAGGAGGCGGCGGCAGCGGGGAACAGGATCGATACGGTCATAAACAGGGCTGCGCCGGCTGTCATGAGCCGGCGGATCATACGCTTGTTCATGGTAATCCTCTCATTCTTATAATTGATTCTCTGCACACAAAGTTACGGTAATTTATTTCATTATAATTACAAAGTTGTTAAATGTCAAGTAAATGCGGGTTTTCGGGCCGTTTCGGGCATGTTTTGCGCCGCCGCAGGCAGCGCCTCGGGCCGCCGCGGGCACACCGCGCCCCTGTCCCGCGAACGGTCAAGCGGGCGGGAACGGTTTCATTGTGAACTTTTTGCGAAAAGTGGAAAAAATGTCTTGACAAACGGATGCTTTCGTAATATAGTTACACTGTAAATGTTAGCACTCTTGGGAAAGGAGTGCTAATAAAGCAAAGAGGTGAGATACTTGGAGCTGGACGAGAGAAAAGAAAAAATTTTAAAGGCGATCATTCAAACCTACCTGGAAACCGGCGAACCGGTCGGCTCCAGAACGATCTCCAAGTATTCGGATCTGAATCTCAGCTCGGCTACGATCCGCAACGAAATGTCGGACCTTGAGGAGCTCGGCTATATCATCCAGCCGCACACCTCGGCCGGCCGGATCCCTTCCGATAAAGGGTACCGCTTCTATGTGGATCAGATCATCCGGGAAAAAGACAGTCAGGTCAGCCAGATGCAGGAGCTGATGATCCAGCGCGTGGACCGCGTCGAGCTCCTGTTAAAGCAGATGGCGCAGATCCTCGCAAACAATACGAATTATGCGACGCTTGTCAGCGGCCCGAGTTACCACCAGACAAAACTGAAATTCATCCAGCTTTCGCGTGTCGAGAGCCACAAGCTCCTGATCGTGGTGGTCGTCGAGGGCAACATTATCCGGAACTCTTTCATCACGACCGATGAGGAGCTGAGCGACGAGGAGATCCTGAACCTGAACATCCTGCTGAACAACAGCTTAAACGGCCTTACGATCCGGGAGATCAATCTCGGCGTGATCGCAAAGCTCAAGGAGCAGGCCGGAGCCCACAGGCAGGTCGTGGAGATGGTGCTCAACGAGGTCGCGGTGGCCGTGGAGGCGCAGGACGAGGACCTTCAGATCTACACGAGCGGAGCGACGAACATTTTCAAATACCCGGAGCTGTCCGATACGCAGAGAGCCAGCGAGCTGATCAGCACGCTGGAGCAGAAAGAATTGTTAAAAGGTCTTTTCGACGAGCAGAATGAGCCGTCGGCGTCGGATTCGGAGATCCAGGTATACATCGGCGACGAGACGCCGGTCCGGACCATGAAAGACTGCAGCGTGGTAACTGCGAATTACGTTCTCGGCGAGGGACTGCGCGGAACGATCGGCATTATCGGCCCGAAGCGCATGGACTACGAGAAAGTCGTCGGGACGCTGCGGACGGTGGTCAGCCAGCTGAATGAGACATTCGGCAAATAGAACCGCTTCTTAGCGGACGAAGAGAGGGATCACAGTGGAAGAAAAGGATATGGAAAAAGATTTAAAGAATGACGCCGGAACCGGTCCGGCGGAAGACGATAAGGAACGATCCGACGGCGTGTGGCAGGAGATGGACGGAGATCCGTCCGAGCCGGACGAAGCCGGAGAGGAAAAACAGGACGGCGAAGCGGGCGGCTGCCCGGAAGAAGCGGAAGCGGATCCGGCCGACGGTGAGAAACCGGCGGAAGACGCTCCGGATGAGAACGGAAAGAAAGAGAAAAAGGGTTTCTTTTCGAAGAAAAAGGATCCGCGCGATACGCAGATCGAGGAGCTGACCGACCGTCTGAAACGCACGATGGCGGAATTCGACAATTTCCGCAAGCGCACCGACAAGGAAAAATCGGCCATGTATGAGGTCGGCGCCAGAAGCGTGATCGAAAAGATCCTGCCGGTGGTTGACAATTTTGAGAGAGGCCTTTCGACGATTCCGGAGGAGGCGAAGGGAACGCCGTTCGCCGACGGAGTCGAAAAGATATACAAGCAGCTCATGAAGACGCTCGACGATCTCGGCGTAAAGCCGATCGAGGCGGTCGGACAGCAGTTCGACCCGAACTTCCACAACGCGGTCATGCATGTGGACGACGAAAACCTCGGCGAGAACGTCGTGGCGGCGGAGCTGCAGAAGGGATATATGTACCGCGACAGCGTGGTACGCCATAGCATGGTGCAGGTGGCAAATTAAGAAAATTCAAATATCAGGAGGGAAAAACTATGAGCAAGATTATCGGTATTGACTTAGGTACTACAAATAGCTGCGTGGCGGTCATGGAAGGCGGAAAACCGACCGTTATCGCAAACACCGAGGGCGTAAGAACGACCCCGTCGATCGTTGCGTTTACCAAAAACGGAGAGAGGCTTGTCGGCGAACCGGCAAAGCGCCAGGCGGTAACGAACGCGGACCGCACGATCTCCTCCATCAAGAGACATATGGGGACCGACTACAAGGTCGACATCGACGGAAAGAAGTACACTCCGCAGGAGATCTCGGCCATGATCCTTCAGAAACTGAAAGCCGACGCGGAGAGCTATCTGGGCGAGAAGGTCACGGAGGCCGTCATCACGGTTCCGGCGTACTTCAACGACGCGCAGCGTCAGGCGACCAAGGACGCGGGCAAGATCGCGGGCCTGGAGGTAAAGCGTATCATCAACGAGCCGACTGCGGCAGCGCTGGCGTACGGCCTTGACAATGAAAAAGAGCAGAAGATCATGGTATACGACCTTGGCGGCGGCACCTTCGATGTCTCCATCATCGAGATCGGTGACGGCGTTATCGAAGTACTGGCGACCAACGGCGATACCCACCTTGGCGGCGACGACTTCGACAACCGCGTGACCCAGTGGATGATCTCCGAGTTCAAGAAAGCCGAGGGCGTGGACCTTTCCGGCGACAAGATGGCGCTTCAGAGACTGAAGGAAGCGGCGGAGAAAGCGAAGAAGGAGCTTTCCACCACGACGACCACCAACATCAACCTTCCGTTCATCACCGCGACAGCGGATGGACCGAAGCATCTTGACATGAACCTGACCCGCGCGAAATTCGACGAACTGACGAACGATCTGATCGAGCGCACGGCCGTTCCGGTGCAGAACGCGTTAAGAGACGCCGGACTTACGGCTGCCGAGCTCTCCAAGGTCCTGCTGGTCGGCGGTTCCACCCGTATGATCTCCGCGCAGGAGAAGGTAAAACAGCTTACCGGCAAAGATCCGAACAAGTCCCTGAATCCGGATGAGTGCGTCGCGATCGGCGCCGCGATCCAGGGCGGAAAACTGGCGGGCGATGCGGGCGCAGGCGATATCCTGCTTCTGGATGTCACTCCGCTTTCCCTGTCCATCGAGACCATGGGCGGCGTAGCGACCAGACTGATCGAGAGGAACACCACGATCCCGACCAAGAAGAGCCAGATCTTCTCCACCGCGGCCGACAACCAGACGGCAGTCGATATCCACGTCGTACAGGGTGAGAGACAGTTCGCAAGAGACAACAAGACCCTCGGCCAGTTCCGTCTGGACGGGATCCCGCCGGCACGCAGAGGCGTTCCGCAGATCGAGGTCACATTCGATATCGATGCGAACGGCATCGTGAACGTATCCGCAAAGGATCTCGGAACGGGCAAGGAACAGCACATCACGATCACCTCCGGTTCCAACATGTCCGACTCGGATATCGAGAAGGCGGTCAAGGAAGCGGCGGAGTTCGAAGCGCAGGATAAGAAGCGCAAGGAAGCGATCGACGCCAGGAACGACGCGGATTCCATGGTATTCCAGACCGAGAAGGCCATGGAGGACGTTGGCGACAAGCTGGATCCGAACGCGAAGGCAGCCGTCGAGGCCGATCTTGCGGCCCTTAAGGAAGCCATCAACCGCGCACCGATCGACCAGATGACCGACGCGCAGGTCGAGGACATCAAGGCCGGAAAAGAGAAGCTGATGCAGAGCGCGCAGCAGCTGTTTGCAAAGGTCTACGAGCAGGCGCAGGCCGGCGCGGCGCAGAACGCAGGTCCGGGACCGCAGCCGGAGAGCGGCGCAAAGGGTCCGGATGACGACGTGATCGACGTTTAATGTACGGAATAATCGAGTGAAATCATGCAGGGAGGCCGTTTTGCGGTCTCTCTGCATGGCGTGTTAAAGAAAAGATAAGAAACAGTGCTTGAAAGGTAAGAGACGATGGCGGAAAGCAAGAGAGATTATTACGAAGTCCTCGGCGTGCCGAAGGACGCGGATGAGGCGGCGCTGAAAAAGGCGTACCGGGTCCTCGCAAAAAAATATCATCCGGACGCGAATTCCGGAGACAAGACCGCTGAGGCAAAATTTAAGGAGGCATCCGAGGCTTACGCGGTCCTAAGCGACCCGGAGCGGAGGAGACAGTACGACCAGTTCGGTCACGCGGCCTTTGAAGGCGGAGCTGGCGGCGCCGGCGGATTCGGCGGATTTGATTTCTCCAGCATGGATATGGGCGACATTTTCGGCGATATTTTCGGAGACCTCTTCGGAAACAGCAGGAGCAGCGGATGGGGCAGGACCGGAAACGGAGCGATGCGTGGGGCGAACCTGCGGGCGGGCATCCACATCAGTTTTGAGGAAGCGGTCTTCGGCTGCGAAAAGGAAGTCGAAGTCAATTATAAAGAGGAATGCCCGAAGTGCCACGGAAGCGGCGCAAAACCGGGAACTTCGCCGGTGACCTGTCCGAAGTGCAACGGAAAAGGCAAGATCGTTTATACGCAGCAGTCGTTCTTCGGCCAGGTGCAGAACGTGCAGACCTGCCCGGACTGCCGCGGAGCCGGAAAGATCGTAAAGGAAAAATGCCCGGACTGCTACGGCCTCGGCTATGTTTCAACCAGAAAGAAATTCCCGCTCAACGTACCTGCCGGTATCGATAACGGACAAACGCTGCGCCTGGCGGGCAAGGGCGATCCGGGTACCAACGGCGGCGAGCGCGGAGACCTGCTTGTGGAGGTCACGGTCTCCAGACACCCGATCTTTAAACGCCAGGATACCACGATCTATTCGACGGTGCCGATCTCCTTTGTCACAGCGGCTCTGGGCGGAACGATCCGCTTAAAGACCGTGGACGGCGAGACGGAGTACGAGGTCAAGCCCGGAACGCAGACCGACACGAGGATCCGCCTGCGCGGAAAGGGCGTTCCATCCGTGCGCAACCGGAACATACGCGGCGACCACTATGTAACGCTCGTGGTCACGGTCCCCGAGCGGCTGACCGAGGAACAGAAAGAGGCGCTGCGGCGCTTCGACGAGGCCATGAACGGGACGTCGCCGGATGGAAGCAGGAGAAAAAAAGGGTTTTTTAAATAAGGAAAAAGAAAAGCAAGCGTACTGTCCCGAAAGGGTGGTATACTTGCTTTTTTGTGTTTTTGGGTTTAACAGAATATAACAATGTGTTGAACTCA
>CANQGL010000069.1 GCA_947623185.1 uncultured Lachnospiraceae bacterium | reverse complement strand
GTGGCGTACAAATATATCATTAATGGACAAACTTAAAACGGAGGAAGAGCGCATATGGTATGCTGGTAAAACGATAGAAAATGGATGGAGTAAAGCGATTCTGGAGTTGCAGATTCAGAACAGATTGATGGAGCGTACCGGAAAGACGGTCAATAATTTTCCGGCTGCATTACCGCCGCTTGATTCTGACATGGCAAATCAGGTTTTTAAAGATCCCTATCTGTTTGATTTTTTAGGTACGGATATGCCCAGACGCGAGGTGGAGATCGAGAGACAGTTGACAGAACATATTCAGAACTTTCTTTTGGAACTGGGTCAGGGGTTTGCCTTTGTGGGGCGGCAAGTCCACATGGAAGTCGGCGACCAGGATTTTTATATTGATCTGCTGTTTTATCACTTGAAACTGCGTTGTTATGTGGTGATTGAGCTGAAAACCTGTGATTTTGAACCGGGCTTTATCGGTCAACTGAATATGTATCAGAATGTGGTAGATGACATATTACGTCATCCAGATGATAAGCCAACGATTGGTTTGCTTCTTGTCAAAGGGAAGAACAAGACTGTTGTTGAATATTCTCTTGCGGGGTACCAAAATCCTATAGGTGTAGCAGAATGGAAAAATCAACTCTCACATGCTTTGCCTGAGGAACTGAAAAGCAGTTTACCGTCTGTTGAGGAAATAGAGAAAGAGCTGGAATAGCTGAAGAGATTGTGGTAAAAGTGCAACGCCCGTTGCACAATTGGAGAGGGCAGGATGTGTAAAGAGAAAGTCAAAGTCTATACCTACACGCGGGTATCCACCACTATGCAGATCGACGGCTATTCGCTGGATGCACAGAAAGCCAGAATGAAAGCCTTTGCCGAATATAACGATTATGAGATTGTCGGTGAGTATGAAGATGCAGGGAAATCCAGCGAGGGTAGAGCGGAGCTTGCCCGTATGATGGAAGATATCAAGTCGGGAAAACATGGAATATCCTTTGTCCTTGCTTTAAAATTGTCCCGTTTCGGAAGGAAGGCGGCGGATGTGCTTTCAACTTTGTAGACGATGCAGGACTATGGCGTCAACATGATCTGTGTAGAGGATGGGATTGATTCTTCCAGAGACGCCGGAAAGCTGATGATTTCTGTCTTATCTGCTGTTGCGGAGATCAAACGTGAAAATATTCGCGTCCAGACGATGGAGAGGCGCATCCAGAAAGCGCGTGAGGGAAAGTGGAACAGCGGCTTTGCGCCTTACGGCTATCAGCTTACGGACGGGCAATTACAGATCAATGAGGAAGAAGCGGAAACGATTCGGGTGATCTATGATCAGTATACGGCAACGGATATGGGCGCTAACGGGATCGCAAAATATCTGGAGAACCATGGAATTCATAAGGTACAGAGACAGAACGGGAAAATCCGCTGTTTGACGCCCATCTTATCCGTCTGATACTCAAAAATCCGGTGAACTGCGGCAAGATCGCTTACGGCAGGAGAAAGACCGAGAAAGTCCACGGCACCAGAAACGATTACCATCTTGTGGAGCAGGACAATTACATACGGGTGGACGGATTGCATGAGCCGATTGTCACAGAAGAAGTCTGGCAGGCGGCACAGGTGAAGCTGCTGGCACAGACGAAAAAGTATGAGCATGTGAACCGCGGCAAAGATGAGCGTACTCACCTGCTTTCAGGTATTGTAAAGTGTCCTGTCTGCGGAGCGGGAATGTATGGGAATAAGAGTATCAAACATAAGAAGGATGGCACAAAATACAAGGGTTTTTATTATTACGGCTGTAAACACAGCAGCATGACGCGAGGACACAAGTGCGACTACAAGAAGCAGATCAGGGAGGAACTTCTGGACGATGCAGTAGCGGAGATCATCGCCAAGCTGGTCAGCAACCCTAAGTTCGCGGATATGATGCGGCAGAAGATCAAGATGAAGGTGGATACCTCCGTCATTGAACAGGAGATTGTAAATTATGAGAAACAACTCCGGCAGAGCTATTCCGTTAAGGCAAAGATCATGGAAGAGATCGATTCCCTTGATCCGGACGACAGGCACTATATCCGGCGCAAGGCAGACCTCGATGACCGGCTTTATCGGATGTATGACAAAATAGAGGAAACAGAGTCCCGGCTCATCGAGGCGAGGGCGAAAAAGGTCGCAATCGAAGCGGATAAGATAACCGGCGATAATATCTATAAGGTGTTGATTTATTTTGACAAGCTTTACAAAGCGATGAATGATGTGGAGAAGCGACAGCTTATGGAATCGCTGATTTCAGAGATACAGATTTTTGAGGACAGGCAGCCTAACGGTCAATGGCTCAAATCCATGAAATTCAAGCACCCCATTATCGAAGGGGATATGGAGTTGAGTTTGGATAATGATGAACATGTCAAATGCGTGGTATTAATGCCAAGGGTAAAGAACTGACCGTCGAAAGAGTGCCGTAAATACGGGATTTTTGGCAATCGTGCAAATTCGGCATCAGGCAGACGGAACGCTTTGCGGCAACTTATCCAGGGGCGAAAAATGTGAGAATCGAGTTGCTGAGTTAGATGCCGTGGAGTTGTGGCTGTGAGATAGATGCCAGGACTGGAAAGATTTGATCTGTTCACAAAATTTACTGTTTCTATATATTGAACGGTAAAAGGAGGAACTTCGAAATATGGATTATGCTGTCGTTGGGATATGCATTGTGACAGTGGCGGTCGTTGTTGCTTTGCTGATTTATAGGAAAAAGAAAATGAGTGTTTCTGAAGGTGTGAATAGATCTGATCAGGATAGTGGTGCGATGACAGCAAAACAGACCGGTGAATTATCTCAGCCAGATAAAAAGCCCGATGAATCGGTCATTCAGATGGAAATGCTTCCAGTAGAAGCGGCACCAGATGAAGGTAAGCTGGTGGAGATAACTGATAGTAGAATTTTGGCTCATGTGAATAATCTTGTTCCCGGATTTGCGCAGATTAGTGTTTCAGGCTCAAATGTAGTTCAAGCGGCAAAAACAGGGAATGAGGTTCTGTATCGTGCTATAATCCCGGCTGGCGCTAAACTTACTAATTCTCAGACTATGGAAGGAGCTGTTCGTGGCTTCTATCGTGACGCAGATGGGATTCAGGGTCATGCAAATCTTGTAGCAGTTCAAGCGCAGAAAGGAACGGCTGTAGCAGCAAATACTGCAGCGGCAGCTATGGGAGTTGCATCAATGGTTGTCGGCCAGTATTACATGACACAGATAAATTCGGAGCTTGGAGAAATCAGCAATGGTATTTCAAAAATATCAGATTTCCAAGACAAAGAATTTCGAAGCCGGGTATTTTCACTCGTTACTTGTGTTAAGGGGATTGCTGACTTTCAAATAGAAATTCTTGAGAATGACGAATTGAGAATATCAAAGATTATGTACCTTGATAGTCGGGAAAATGAATGTACGCAGCTGCTCTGTCAGGTCAATCTGACCTTGAAAGGATTTACAGAGAAAAATGATCTGAACTATGTATCTTATGAAAAGGAGTTAAAAGAAGCGCAAAACTGGTATATGTACCAGAAAGTATTACTTGAGGTTCTGTATAGGATTTCCGACTTGAGATATACGCTTCACATGGGAGCTGTTTCAAGAGAGTATTGTATAGCGTTATTGCCGACATACATAAAACAAGTAGAAGATACTCAGGCATTATTAACCAGGTGGCATCAGACATCCATAACTCGTTTAGGCATTGATACGGATGAAAACCGGCGTAAAAGAGCTGGTTTCGATGGAGTCATTCATTTTATTCCAGGATTATTTAATGACGATCTAAAATTCAGACCGATTGATGAAAAAACAGTAGGTATGATAACTGCTCAAGTTTCAAGTCAGTCCTTTGAACATTCCCATGACACATCAAACTTGTATGCCGAGGATGTACAGCTGATTTCTAGAGATGGGAAGATTTACTATGTGCCTGCTGCTTCGGCTCCGGTTCCTTTGCCGGTGCCGGTTCAATAGCTTTCATCGCTAAACTGACGGGAAAGTCAGCCGACGGTATCATTAATTGATGCAGCAGCATTTGAATTAGAAACAGTCATGAAATTTTGTGTCAAGGAAGAGTTGGATTATTTGGAGGAGGCATTGTATGAAAACAAACGACAGATCGCTTACGGATTTAATGAAAGCCGTTGATAATGGGGCGGCACAACTGCCGGATTTTCAGAGAGGCTGGGTATGGGACGACGGGCGCATAAGAGCGCTGATACTCAGCGTCATCCACAATTTCCCGGTCGGCGCCGCAATGTTTCTCGAATATGGAAATGAAAGCATTCGGTTCAAACACAAGCCTATTGAAGGATCTGATGCCAATCCGAATACCGAGCCGGATGAGCTGATTCTCGACGGGCAGCAAAGACTGACCTCTCTTTACAATGCACTTTATAGCAACAACCCTGTGCATACGAGAACAGACAAGGGAAAAGAGATAGATCGGTATTATTTCCTGGATATTGAAAAAGCCACCGATCCTGATGCTGATGATGAAGATGTCGTTATCTCTATTCCTGCGACAAAACAGATGACTTCTGACTTCGGAAGGAAAATTGAAATGGACCTCTCCACAAGGCGGGATGAGTTTAAACAGAAGATGTTTCCGCTTAATATTATCCTTAATTCCGGCGAAGAGCAGGGATGGCAAAATGAATATTACGCTTACTACAATTATGATCCGGCAATTATTCGGCAGTTTACCGAACTGTTTTCAAAAATTATCATGCCGACTCAAAAATATGCAATCCCAGTTATCTTGTTGGATAAAGAGACTCCAAAGGAGGCGGTTTGCCAGGTTTTTGAAAATGTCAACACAGGGGGAGTTTCTCTGACTGTTTTCGAACTTGTCACGGCAATATTTGCTATGGATGACTTTCCGCTGCGTAAGGATTGGGAAGACCGTAAGGAGAAATACTTTTCAGGCGACCTGCTGAATATTGTCACAGCTACGGATTTTTTGACTGCGCTTACACTGCTTTCATCATTTAAAATGGGTGGTACCGTAAGTTGCAAGAAGAAAGATGTGCTGGCTTTGCGGCTGTCGGACTACAAAAAATATGCAGATGACCTCTGCGAAGGATTTTCTATAGCAGACAGATTATTACAGGAGGAGCGGGTTTTTTCCAGCCGTGACCTGCCGTACAGCACACAGCTTATTCCGCTTGCGGCCATCTGCACCGTGCTGATGGAGGAAAACAGAATTTATACCACCACTGCCAAGAAGATGATAAAACAGTGGTATTGGTGCGGCGTGTTCGGGGAACTATACGGATCCGCAAACGAAACAAGATATGCCAACGATATAACACAGGTCATTAAGTGGATTACCGATAACGGAGATATCCCGAAAACCGTCACGGACTTTTTCTTTAATCCGATACGTCTGCTTGGCCTGCAATCGAGGCAGTCAGCGGCATACAAAGGCATTATGGCACTGATACTAAAGAATCATGCCCGCGATTTCATTTCCGGCGCGGAAATGGACTTTTCGACGTACTCAAATGAAAAAATTGATATACATCATATTTTCCCGAAGGATTACTGCATCGGTCAGAGATATGAAAAATCCAAATGGAACAGCATCATAAATAAAACTCCTATTTCTGCAAGCAGCAATCGGGAGATAGGCGGAGCGGCACCTTCCGCTTATCTTGGAAAGCTAGAAAAGAAAGGTTCTGTGCTGACACCTGATCTGGATGGCTATGTGGAGACACACTGGATTGACCATACTATGCTGAGGGATAATGAATTCCAGAATTTCATTATAGACCGCGCCAAGAAACTTTTAAGAGCTATTGAAGCGGCTACAGGAAGGACTATATCCGGAAAAGATTCCGATGAAGTGAGGCAGGCTTTTGGCGCTGCGCTGATCTGATTATCCAATGGGACTGCGAAATGCATAACCGGTTTTACTGGGGACCGTTTAAAGGGCTTGAAGTGCTGTCACGACAACTTATGACGGCACTGAAAGCCTTTTTTGTACTTTATAAGGCTGATTGTGCTTCCTGTGAAATAAGCGAAGAATCTCATAAAATAGACTGTTGATTTAACACAGAATAAATTTTAAAATGGCACCAATGACAGGCTGCTTATATACTGGGAAATCTGAAAAGTGTTACGATTAAGGTATGAATGAAATAAAACGAAGAAAGATGTGCGACACGCTCTGCACAGTTTGTAGGTACATCAGATAACGAAATGAAGATTCAAATTATAGACTAAGAACGGGCATTAAACAATAATACATTTTTGATAAAAGCTAATTCAAACTGTTGTAATTTGTCTGAAAAGGTTGAAAATTCCCGGAGGATTTGATAGTATAATTATAAAGTTGTATACATGGTGATAACTACCTCTGTGCCAGGAAAGAGATAAAGGGAAGGTATAAAAGCTATGGCATTTAATACCTGATAGGGAAACCAAATAGAAACGAATTAAAAAGTTTTTTGGCTTTTTACAACCCATTATCTGGTAAACGATTCAACAGAAGAACCGCCAGAAATCCTTTCTGCATTGGATCGTGAGATACATGACATAGCTGATTCTTCCGGAGAAATAATGAAAGCGGAGAAGACGCTTATTATCGATACAATTGAAAAGTATGAAACGGAGAAACTATTTATGGCTCATAAAAAGACTTCAGAACAGATTTCATATAATATGAGTCGAGTCAAAAATAAGAACACAACTATTGAATTAAGGCTTGAGGACGAGTTAAAACGCCGCGGCATAACTACTTACGTCAAAAACCAGAAAAGCATTCCGGGGAAGCCGGATTTTGCTTTTCCTGCAAGAAAAATTGCCGTATTTTGCGACGGCGATTTTTGGCATGGTTATAATTGGAAAGAGACAAAGGAAACCATACATAGTAACCGTGACTTTTGGATTCCCAAAATTGAAAAGAACATGGCTCGGGATGCAAAGGTGAATGCAATTTTAAAAAGTCAAGGGTGGCAAACATTTCGGTTTTGGGGACATGATATCAAAAAGAATTTGCCTCAATGCGTGGATATGATTGAGACCGCTTTAAGAACCGTACCTAAACGTCCGTATCGCACGATTGATTTATGCGCAGGTATCGGCGGTATTCGCAGAGGCTTTGAGATGACGGGATACTATACAAATGTGCTGTCTGCGGAAACAGATAAGTATGCATGTAAAACATATTGGCATCTGTTTGGGGAAGACCCCAATAACGATCTTACAACGAACGAATTCAAAGAGCAGGTAGCCGCAACACCTTATGAGGTACTGCTGGCGGGATTTCCGTGTCAGACTTTTAGCAGAGTCGGAAAAGAAGAAGGCTTTTCAAACGAATTAAAGGGTAAGATTTTTTTCCATATTGCCCAGATTATGTGTGAAACCAGGCCAATGGCATTTCTGCTTGAAAATGTAGACCGACTTGTAACGCATGATGACGGCAAAACTTTCAGTATCGTATTGAACACGCTTGTCGATTGCCTCGGTTATCATGTGATTGGCGTGGAGCGGACAGAATCAGGAAAGCTATTATATAATCCCAAGCGGTTCCTTCGCAATTCCAAAGATTTCGGAATGCCGCAAAACCGGCCTCGAACATATATTATAGGTTTTGACACGGAAAGGTTTCCGGCTGAAAAGTTAAAACTGTTGCCAACAGAGATGCCTTTGTGTTGTGAAGAGAATTTGTATGAAGACCTTACTGATTTGCTGGATAAAAACGTGGATGCAAAGTATTATATGGCTTCCGGATACTTTGATACTCTCGTGAGACATAGAGAGCGCCAAGAGAAAAAGGGATATGGTTTTGGATACCGAATTGTCAACGAGCCCTCCATTGAGCATCCGATTGCGAATACTCTTTTGGCAACGGGCGGATCCGGACGCGAACGGAACCTGATTTATGATCCAAGAGAAGGTATTGCTGGGCTTGCAATTCCCGGAAAGAAGACTCCGCTTAACGATAAGGGAATTCGTGTTATGACTCCGTCGGAATGGGGTAAGCTTCAAGGATTTATTAATTATGCATTTATTGATAAAGACGGAGTGGACCGTTTTTCTTTTCCGGACGATGTTTCGGATGTGCAGAGATATAAACAGTTCGGAAACTCAGTGACAATTCCGGTAATCAGGGAAATGGCAAGGTTTATAGCGGATTGCATAAATCAGCTTACGGTGTGAGGAGAAAAGAGTAATGGCAAATGAAAGGATTATAAAATCAATCGTGGAAAAATGTGAGTTCCTTTACGACGATGCACTTTTATCTGCCGAAACAATAATAAAAGAGTATCAGACTTTTTTGGCTGAGCAGTTCGACCCTTCGAAGCACTCGACGAGTTTTGCCTTTCATACTGGCTCTCTGTGCTTTGATGTGATTTCCATAGCCACACTATTGATAGGCTGTTTGGCTTATGAGTTTTCCTCGAATGATGAAATTCTTGAAAAACTGGATAAAGGCGATATGGTTCTGTATCAAGGGAAACGTTACCACTGGGGAGGGAAAGAAAAGACTAACTACAGATCAGACGAACCCCAAACCGATTATATGATTTTATACCAAGATGCCAAAGATAAAAACGGCCCGCTTTTGAAAAAAATCCCGTATGAGAGAAATAAACATTTGGTGAAACCTTATTTCGGCACTTCAACCATAACCGACGGGAGAGGCATACGGAAGAGTAAAACAAACAGGAATGATTTTTATCTTATGTTTTGGAGATACCTCTTGATGATGTACCGACTGCTCTTGACATTTCCGTTGTTGTTGTAGCGGAAAAAAATGAGTTTATTGATATTTGTAAACATCTGAAAATTCGATACAACAATGGAAATACGGTAGAGCTTACAGATGTTCTTCCCGTGTCATACTACTCCGGAACAGGGGAGCAGCTTCAAATCGGAAAAAATTCTTCTAAAGCGGAAGCGGTTATTAAAGCGACAAGCAAATTGTCTATGGCTCGGGAACTGGTTTTGAACAAGCGCGGAAATAAAGTCATTGGCTTTATGATGCTTAACGCTGAGGCATTGACTGCAAGCTCGACGGAATTATATGATTTGCTGCGGCGAAAAACATTGAAATTTGCCCATGTCATAACTGCGTTCAACCCTGATTTTTGTAAAGCGATCATGGAACAATATGAAACCGCAAAAATGTTTGCATGTACAAAGAATCTGTTGTTAGCTTCCGACTACAAAGTAAAGTCTGCCAATAAAATGACGGAAGAACTTAATCGACAGATAGTTAATATTCAAATCGGCGAAACACATACCATTAAGGTTCCGGGATATTGGAATTGGGAGCAGTACAGTAATCTTAAGGAGAAAGTTAATGCTATAAAGAAATCCGATTGGTCCGAAGATGAACGGATCAGCTTTATCCGATCGGCAATGGCACTGATTAATCTTTTCAGCACTGCATTTTTCAGTATGGAACGGTTGGAGGATGCGGTTGATTCCGGAAAAATCGGGTTTCCCGGTGTTTCACCGAAAGCGAGAATGAATGAGTTAAAGGAAATCGCATCAAGAACCGTTTCCATGCACGAACAATGTTCAGAAGTTGTGTCTATACTTTTGAAAACATATTATGCTTTGTATAACGATTGCCTGAAGGAAACGATATTGCTTCGGTTCCTGAGAAGCCATCAAGATAGGAAGATAGCGCTGGTCGTGCCCAAGGCGTATTATGCCGAAATTTTTGCGGCCTCGTTTCGGAACGAATTCAAAAATGTAAAATGTGTTACGGCAAACCAGTTTGATAAACGGGACCAATACGACATTATAATTGCAACGGGGGATTATACTGGCAAGCAGTTTGATGCGATTCATTGCTATGCCGCACCGGAGATAACATTGTTTCTTTACGATTTCGAAGAAAAAACTTTCTTATTCAGAAAGGACAAGGCAATAAAATCCGAGCGGAGACTGAATGCGAGAATCAAGGGACTTATGGATGAAGAATTTATTCATACCGTGGACGAAGCGGATAAAGGCAGCCTGGGAATTCCTGAAAGTACAATGCAAGAATTCATCGATTTGGATGAGTTTGCGAATTCTATAGGGACGTTAGATATTCGGACATTGGCCACGACCAGCAGTGTGAATGGGGATTATACCGGAACCGCAGAGGTAAAGTATGCCGGTACGTTTACTACCGGGGAGAAAATCCTGTTTTCCAAATTTTATTCAGCAGTTGTTTTGAAGCAAGATGCCGGTGTGGTAACGGAGACGAGTCCGGATAAACTCCTACCGGGTGATATTTTGGTGTTTACAAAAAGAAATGATTATACCAGCAATATTGTCGACTGGATTTTTGGTCAGCTGTTAGACGAAAAGAAGCTGCGCCCAGAAGTTCAGAATGCTGCAGAAAAAGCGATTTATTGGAAAGATGTTTTAAAGGATTATAAAGATTCAAACAACCTTACATACAGGGAGCTGACAAAAATAATGAAAAAGAACGGCAGTTCTCTTCAGGAGGTTACAATCAGGCAATGGCTTATTGAGGAAAGTCATATCATCGGTCCACGAGATTTAAAGACTATGGAAACGATAGCTACGGTAACACGGGATCCCTCCCTTTTGAGCGATCCGAACAGCTATTTTGAGGCGTGTCGCATTGTTCGCCATTACAGACGTGAAATACTTTCGCTTATTGCCAAGGCTATTAACGATAAATTAAGCAACAAACAGCCGACGCATGGCAGTGTATTTGAAGTTGTGTATGAAAATATCGGAAAGCTTTCGGAAACGATGGAGCTTGAAAAGGTTTTTGAGCTTGACGAACCGGCGGTTGTAAACAGTAGAATGGTGAATCGGCCTATTTTGGAATCGGAGGTGGTATTGTGAATAACCAGGAAATTCGTGAACAGCTTATTGCTGCCCGTAATGAGTATATTAAACTTATCAAATCCGAACTTATGGGGCCGGGATCGGAGTTCCATGTCCCAGATGTCGAACATGAGCTTATTTCGAGTAATCCGCTGAGCAGATACTCTGTGGGTATCCTGTTTCCGCAGGGTGACAGGGCAGACCAAGACAACGATGAAACCGTCATCATTGATGAAGATCCGTCTGAAAAATCTTCAGCTGATTATCCTGAGGAAATATCGGCATCCGAACAGAAATTCTCGAAAAGCAGGAACAGGACACTTCAGTTTGACGAAACTGCCGATGAAAACCTTGACGAAGAAATCTGTATGGCAACTCAATATAAACCTTCTTCTATGGGGGTAACTTTCCTGATTAAAGGGAAATCCGACAAAGTACACTGTAGGGTGTCCTTTGCCACATACAGAAACGCTCTATTACCGGACTGTATTGTACCGTATGAGCCGGATGGGTTTGAAACGTATTCCGTTCCTGCCGAACTGGCGAGTATTATGGCATATGATAAAGAGACTAAAGCATTTAGACTTCTTCGAAAAACCAGTTTAAAAGAAATCAGGGATATTTTTGAGTGTGATACCATTCCGGAGAATGAAGTTTCGTTCTTGCGGAACAGCGTTTACAGGCTTAATGATTTTTTGGAGGCTGGCTATGTCCGAGAACCGCATTGCCTGGATGATATAACGATTAATTTCGGAGAGACAGACTATGCAGACAACGAAGAAACGTCATTTCTGGATGGAATAAACGCAAAGTTGGTTGCCCTACGCACAAAAGTCAGCGAGAGTATATACGCTCTGACGATTATGCTTGTTAACGGTAATGAAGGTACCCCTGCAAAAGCCAATCAGTGCATTTTCCAGTCGAGAATAGAAGTTTCCACTGATAATAACGAATTTGCGTTTATTGAAAACAGTCAGAACCCAGACTCAGAGATTATGGATTCCGAGGAAAAATCCATGGAGCTTTTATATAGACACAAGAAGATATTTGCAACAGGGCTTGGTACCTCTGCCGATTGGGAGATTGAGGATAACGGGACCGGTAGATTGTGGACAGAGTTCTTCCCCATAAAAGAAATTCCTTCAATGAGTTTTTCGCTTCCTCAAAACGACTTGATTAAAGATGAAGAACTGTCAATGAAGTATCTATCGGATCTGGATATAACGAGTCGGGAAACAAAGCTTCATTCAATGACGAGACTGGTTGACTTATATTCTGCATGGATTAAAAATTTAGAAGCAACGGTTGCAACTTTGGGTAAACGTTATGAGTCCGCTGCGCTAAAAAATATTTCGGATTGTAAGAATGCAGCCGCCAGAATGTATGCCGGAATCAAAACGCTTCAGAAAAACGACGACGCTTATAATGCTTTTTTGCTTGCGAACCGTGCAATGTTTATGCAACGTATTCATATTCAAAAGCAATCTGAGATGTCAAAAGAAAATGCCGACCGGTATCCCGACGATGCCGAAATTTCCGAATGGCTTTCTTCCTTAAATTACTTTGAAGAAAATGACGGTAACTGCCAATGGAGACCGTTCCAGATCGCTTTCCTTTTGATGGATGTGAATTCCATTGTTTATGATAATGGGGATGACCGTTCTGTTGTGGATCTTATTTGGTTTCCTACAGGCGGCGGCAAAACAGAAGCTTACCTTGGCCTTACAGCGTTTACAATTTTCTATAGAAGACTGGCATATCCTGAGCAGTCGGACGGTACAGCGGTCATGATGAGATATACTCTTAGACTATTGGCAGCTCAACAGTTCACAAGAGCCGCAACACTGATTTGCGCCTGTGAATACATAAGACAGGACTGTCTCGAGAAGAAACATAAATATCCGTCATATCCCCTTGGGAAAAAATCTATTACAATCGGATTATGGATAGGTGGGACGCATATTCCGAACAAGAATACAGGAGAAGACAGTGCAGAGTATTATCTGAAAAAACTGCAAGATGTGGGCAATGCATACGCTGTCTGGAGCGCAAAAGAACGGTATAATAAATTTCAGGTTTTAAAGTGTCCGTGGTGCGGAACAAAACTTGTAAGGGACGATTTGAACAGGCGGCTTGTCGGAGACTGGGGATATGCCATGAAAAACGGTAAACATTTTTATATGTTTTGTCCCCATGAAGACTGTGATTTTACAAGCCAACTCCCCATTCAGATTATTGACGATGAATTATATGATTCACCCCCGACATTACTTTTCGGAACGGTGGATAAATTTGCAATGATGGCTTGGGATGGACGTATCGGTTCCTTTTTTGGACTGAAATCAAATAACCGCTCTCCGGAGCTGATTATTCAGGACGAATTGCATCTGATATCGGGAGCGCTTGGAACAATAGTCGGCCTTTATGAGACTGCTGTTGACGGGTTGGTCAGTATGAAGGGCATAAAACCGAAAGTTATTGCCTCGACAGCGACCATTAGACGGGCAAAAGAACAATGCTCGGTACTGTATAACCGTGAGGTTATTCAGTTTCCGGCTCCGGGTCTTGATATAGAAGATTCTTTCTTCGCAAGAGAAGCTGCGATTGATTATGCATCAGGTAAATACGGCAGAAAATATGTTGGTATTATGCCTTCCGGACGCACGAAAGCTATGATTGAAATCCGTTCAATGGCAGCTTTGCTGCAAAAGGCGTACACTATGGACTTGCCTGATGCAGTGAAGGACAAACTTTGGACGTTAACGGTTTACTTTAACAGCCTCAAAGACCTTGGCAAAGCATCCACACTTGTAGATGATGACGTTAAGGACTTCATAATCAGAACGGCAAACAGAATGTTTGCCTCCAGAAGACTCATTGCCAATTCCGACGAGCTTACCAGCCGTGTTTCAACAACCGAGCTGAACGAGACGCTTGATAAACTGGAGAAGATTGAATATTCCAAAGAAAACATAGATGCCAAGAGATATGCTTCAAACGTCCTTCTTGCGACAAATATGATTTCGGTCGGCATTGATGTGGCCCGCCTTAACGTTATGCTTATGGTTGGACAGCCGAAACTGACGAGCGAATATATTCAGGCTTCGAGCCGCGTCGGACGTTCCTACCCTGGCATTGTTTTTGTCCAATATGATGCGACCAAGAGCAGAGACCGTTCGCATTATGAACAATTCCGGGCATACCATGATTCCTACTACAGATTTGTTGAGCCAACCGGAGCAACACCTTTCTCCAAGCCGGCTCGGGAAAGAGCCCTTCATGCCGTTATAACAACTTTACTTAGGCACATGGCATCTCTTACCGATGATAAAGATGCTGCCCGCTTTAATATGGATCGATTCATGGATAAAATTCAAAAAGTCGAAACATACGTCACTGACAGAATTAGGGGGATTAATGCCAGAGCGGATTCGGAACTCGGAGATGATATAACCGATGTGGAAGCCGAAATGCAGGAATTTTTCGAGTATTGGCAGGAAACGGTAGAAAGAGCTCATGAGGAAGGCAATACTCCCGTGTACTTCGGAAGAAGGTATATGGTAAAACCGCCATCCGACGGAGAAAGGCGTCTGCTAAAGCAATATAATTCGGAAGGAAAAGATGATGCATGGGAAACCCTTACGTCTATGAGAAATGTCGATGTGTCTGTAAAAGGCAGCGTCCTTATTTGGGAGGATTAGTGTGAAAGAAAGTAGAGGAAAGCCAAAAAATGGCGCACTGAAACAAGCTATTGAAAAATAGCCTTTGAAAC
>CANQGL010000068.1 GCA_947623185.1 uncultured Lachnospiraceae bacterium | reverse complement strand
CTCAAATTCCTGTCCGGTCATTTCCGGATGCTCGTGCAGATACCGTCTGTTCCGCACCGCAAAATCAAAATTTTTCTTCGCCTCGCTGAAAATTTCCATAGTTTCTCTCCTCTCCTGCTTTGCGCCGACGGAGGCAGATCCGATGCGCCTTATCCCGCCGCCGCGTTTATCTCCTGTTTCTTCTTTATTTCACTGTGACCCGGCGGAAGTTCTTCTTGCCTCTCTTGACAACGATCCCCTCGCCGGAAAGCTGTTCTTTTGTATAAGTCGTTTTGATGTCCTTAACCGCTTCGCCGTCCACGGACACGCCGCCCTGCTCGACATTCCGTCTCGCCTCGGAGCGCGACGCGCAGAGACCGGACTTCTGAAGGATCGAAAGGATGTCGATCGCTCCGTCCGTAAGATCGCCGTCCGCAAGGGCGGAGGTCGGGATCTCGGCCGCTTCGCCGCCGCCGAACAGCGCCCGCGCGCTCGCCTGTGCCTTCTTCGCTTCCTCCTCGCCGTGGACAAGGTTCGTCAGCTCGTAAGCCAGGATCTCCTTGGCGGTATTTAACTGGCTGCCCTCCCAGTGGTCCATCTCGTCGATCTGCTCAAGCGGCAGGAAAGTCAGCATCCGCAGGCACTTTAGCACGTCCGCGTCCGCCACATTCCGCCAGTACTGGTAGAACTCATAGGGGCTGGTCTTGTTCGGATCGAGCCAGACCGCACCGGACTGGGTCTTGCCCATCTTCTTGCCCTCGGAGTTAAGGAGCAGCGTGATCGTCATAGCATGGGCGTCCTTGCCGAGCTTTCTGCGGATCAGCTCCGTTCCGCCGAGCATATTGCTCCACTGGTCGTCGCCGCCGAACTGCATGTTGCATCCGTACCTGCGGTACAGCTCGTAGAAGTCGAAGCTCTGCATCAGCATGTAGTTGAATTCGAGGAAGCTTAAGCCCTTCTCCATCCTCTGTTTGTAACACTCCGCGCGCAGCATGTTGTTGACCGAAAAATGCGGTCCGATCTCGCGCAGGAATTCAACATAGTTTAAATTCATCAGCCATTCCGCGTTGTTCACCATCAACGCCTTGCCGTCGGAAAAGTCGATGAAGCGGCTCATCTGCTCCTTAAAGCAGTCCCCGTTATGCTGGATCGTCTCAAACGTCATCATCTGGCGCATGTCGCTGCGCCCGGACGGGTCGCCGACCATGGCGGTCCCGCCGCCGATCAGCGCGATCGGCTTGTTTCCGGCCATCTGCAGGCGCTTCATCAGACACAGCGCCATGAAATGTCCGACATGCAGGCTGTCCGCCGTCGGGTCAAAGCCGATGTAAAAAACGGCTTTTCCCGTGTTTACCATCTTTTTGATCTCTTCCTCGTTCGTTACCTGAGCGATCAGTCCGCGCGCCTGTAACTCCTCATAAACTCCCATAATCGTTTCTCCTTTACCTCTGAATAAAAAAGGCCCCATCCTGTTCAAAAGGACGAGGCCGCGCTCTCGTGTTACCACCTGATGTTCCCGTGCGGCTCGCGCCGCATGGCTCTTTGGGTCATTTTGCCTGACCCGGACACGCTAACGGGTGTCGGTCGTTGCAGCCTACTGACTGTGGAAGCGGTATCCGCAGATAAGACGGATGTGCGTTTCCGTGTGTTCGGTGCAAAGCTCCGAGATGTATTCGCCGATGCTCTCCCGTGCGCCTCTCACCTGCCGGCCGCTCTCTGTTCGGGTTTTGGGCACCGCTACTTCTTCTCTTCTTCGCCTGTGTCTCTGTTTTACGGCATCTGCGCCGTTAAGCCACATTATATGTGGGATTTCGGAGTTTGTCAAGTGGGGCGGGGGCTTTTCATGAGAAACTCTTCGCGGGCCTATTCCTCCTTCCCCGCCAGTTCCGCCAGCTTCCCGATGATCTCCTTCGCGGTTCCCATCATCTTCTCGCAGTCCTTGTTCTTCGTGCCGCGGTCCTGGTAAAGCAGGACCGGGCGCTCGCCGGAGATGAAGCGCAGAGCGTTTCTGTATTCGCCGATCAGCGCCGGGATCCCCGTCACGTCAAGGCGCGCTTTCGGATAAAGCTCGATGCGGACCTCCTGGCGGCTGATATCAACCTCGGTCACATAGGCGCGGTGTGCCGTCGCCTTAAGCTCCGCGACGCGCAGCAGATTGTCCACCGGCGCGGGGATCTCGCCGAACCGGTCGATCAGTTCGTCCTGCATATCCATGTATTCGTCGTCGTTTTCAATGGCCGAGATCCGCTTATAGACGTCGAGTTTCAGGTACTCGTTCTTGATATATCCGTCCGGGATGAAGGCGTCGATGTCGCAGTCCACAGCCGTCTCGAAATTCTCCTCCTCGCTCTTTTTGCCCTTCAGCGCAAGCACCGCCTCATTCAGCATCTTGCAGTACAGGTCGTAGCCGACCGCCTCCATATGGCCGTGCTGCTCCGCCCCGAGGATATTCCCCGCGCCGCGGATCTCCAGGTCGCGCATGGCGATCCGGATGCCGGATCCGAGCTCCGTGAATTCCCGGATCGCCTGCAGGCGTTTTTCCGCCTCCTCGCGCAGCAGCTTGTCGCGCTTATACATCAGGAAGGCGAACGAAGTCCGGTTGGAACGGCCGATCCGCCCGCGGATCTGGTAAAGCTGGGAAAGTCCCATGCGGTCCGCGTCCTGGATGATCATCGTATTCGCGTTCGGGATGTCGAGCCCGGTCTCGATGATCGTCGTCGACACCAGCACGTCGATGTCGCCGTTGACGAAATCCAGCATGATCCGTTCCAGCTCGCGCTCGTTCATCTGTCCGTGGGCAAACGCCACCTGCGCCTCCGGCACCAGCGAGGCAACATGGGCCGCCACCTCGTCGATGTTGTTGACGCGGTTGTATACATAATACACCTGCCCGTCGCGGGCGAGCTCGCGGTGGATCGCCTCGCGCACCATCTCGTCGTTGTATTCCATCACATAGGTCTGGATCGGCACGCGGTCCACCGGCGGCTCCTCCAGCACGCTCATGTCCCGGATCCCGATCAGGCTCATGTGCAGCGTGCGCGGGATCGGCGTCGCGGTCAGCGTCAGCACGTCAACGTTCTTTTTCAACTGTTTGATCTTCTCCTTGTGCGCCACTCCGAAGCGCTGTTCCTCGTCGATCACCAGCAGGCCGAGGCTCTTGAATTCCACGTCCTTTGAGAGGACGCGGTGCGTGCCGATCACGATGTCCACAAAGCCCTTTTTCAGTCCCTCCAGCGTCTTTTTGATCTCCGCCTGCGTGCGGAAGCGCGACAGCATGTCGACCCGCACCGGAAAGTCCTTCATCCGCTGGACGAACGTGTTGTAATGCTGCTGGGCGAGGATCGTCGTCGGGACCAGATAGACGACCTGTTTTCCCTCCTGCACGGCCTTGAACGCCGCCCGCAGGGCGATCTCCGTCTTACCGTAGCCCACGTCGCCGCAGATCAGGCGGTCCATGATCTTTTTGCTCTCCATGTCGCGCTTGGTGTCCTCGATCGCCGCGGTCTGGTCCTCCGTCTCCTCGTAGGGGAACATCTCCTCGAATTCCTTCTGCCAGACCGTATCCGGCCCGTACTGGAACCCCTCGGCGTCCTGCCGTTCGGCGTACAGTTCGACAAGGTCTTTCGCGATCTCGCGCACGGCTGTCCGCACGCGCGTTTTCGTCTTGTTCCACTCGGTCCCGCCCAGCTTGTTCAGCTTCGGCGTCTTCGCGTCAGAACCGGCGTATTTCTGGATCCCGTCGAGGCGCGTCGCCGGGAGGTAGAGATTCCCGCCGTCGCCGTATTCGACTTTGATGTAATCCTTGATGACGTGATCCTGCTCGATCTTTTCGATCCCGCGGTAGATTCCGAGGCCGTGGTTTTCGTGGACGACGTAGTCGCCGACCGACAGCTCGGAAAAGCTGCTGATCTTTTTTCCCTCGTAATTGTAACGTTTTCTCTTCTTTTGTCGGCGCTCCGTGCCGAACATGTCGCCCTCGGTGATGACGAGGAATTTGATGAGCGGGTATTCAAAACCCTTGTGGAGTTTTCCGTACGTCACCATGATCTCGCCGGGCTGGACCGGCCTGCCCGCGTCCTCCGGGCAGTAAGCGCGAAGGTCGTATTCCCGCAGATCGTTCGCCAGACGGCTGGCCCGCGTCCGCGAGGCCGAGAGCAGAACGACGCGGTATTTGTTGACCTTCCACCGCGTCAGGTCTTTGATGAGCAGTTCAAAGCTGTTCTGATAGGAATTGACGTTTTTCCCGGTCAGGCTGTATTTCTTTTTCACGGTCAGTCCGGGCAGCTTCTGGTCCAGCCCCGTCGTCATCACGCACTCCTGAGACTGCAGCTTTGCCAGGACCGTCTTGGCGGAAAACAGGAGATCGGTCTGGCCGGGGAGCAGATAGCCCTTTTCCAGCCGGTGCGCCATGCTCTCGCGAAACTCCGTCTCCACGACTTCGGCCTTCTCACGCAGGCGCTGCGGCTCGTCGAGAAAGACCGCAAACCCGGCTGGCTTTCCGCCCGCGGCGTCGCGCACATAGTCGAGGAACGAAACCGTGTCGCTGCAGAAATAGCGGACGTACGCATCCAGCGATCCGGCCGAAAAGCCCTCGCGGAGCGTCTCGCAGAGCTCGTTCACCGTGGCCCGGATCCGGTGCGCCTCCTCGTCTTTGCCCCGTGAGCGCAGGACCTGCTCCTGCTTTTTCCCTTCCGCCTCGATCTTTAAAACGCCGTCCATGATCCGGTCCCGGTTCAGGATAAGCTCCGTGGCCGGGTAGATGACGATCGAATCGAGCTGCTGGACCGAACGCTGGCTCTCGGGATCAAACGTGCGGATCGAGTCCACCTCGTCGTCCCAGAGTTCGATACGGATCGGGAGCTCCTCGGTCAGCGGGAATACGTCGATGATCCCGCCGCGGACCGAAAACTGCCCCATGCCGTCGACCTGGCCCATGCGCTCGTAGCCCATGTCCGTGAGGATCTCCTTCATGCTCTCCACGTCCAGAATGTCGCCTGCGCCGACCGCGACGCGGGCGTCCGAGAGCACGGAAAGCGGGAGAAGATGGTCCATAAGGCCGTCCACCGTGGTGACGATCACGCCGCCGGCGTCCTCGAGCAGATGCCAGAACACCTGCATGCGCTGTCTCGTCAGGAGGTTCCCGTGGATATCGGAGCTGTAAAACAGAAGGTCGCGCGCCGGATACAGCCATGTATTTTTATTGAAGTAGCTGAAATCGTCATAGATCTCCCGCGCACGGGTATCGTCGTAGGTGACGACCAGTTTCCACGCCACATCCGCGGACATCTCGTACATCAGATGCACCTTCTGGGAGTCCGTCACGCCGCAGATCTGGATCGGGCCGCGGCCCTGTTCCAGATCCCGTTTCATATCCGCATATTCTGCCAGTTCCGTCAATGGATTCGCAAAGATCTCGCTCATTTAATCCTCTTTCTTCTGATCCTCTTGCTTCTTTGCATTATGGCTGTTCATCGCCTTATCGATCCCCGCAGTCAGGATCTCGCAGACCGCGTCGGCCGCTTCCTTCGCCGCCTCATCCATCTGCCTGCGCTCGCCCTGCGAAAAACGGCTCAGCACATAATCGGCCAGGTCCATCCGTTCGGGCTTCGCGCCGATCCCCACCCGCACCCGCGGAAAATCCTGCGTGCCGAGATGGGCGATGATGCTTTTCAGACCGTTGTGACCGCCCGCGCTGCCCTTCGCGCGGATCCTTAACTGCCCCGGTTCGAGATTGATGTCGTCGTAGATCACGATCACATGATCCGGTTCGATCTTATAAAAATCGACCGCGGAGCGGAGGCTTTCCCCGCTCGCGTTCATATAGGTCTGCGGCTTCAGCAAAAGCACCTTCTCGCCGTTTATGACCGCGTGGCCGCAGTACGCGCGGTGCTTCCTCTCCGTAAGCTCCGCTCCCAGCTTATCCGCCAGAGCGTCCATCGCCATGAATCCGGCGTTGTGTCTTGTATTCTCATATTCTTTGCCCGGATTCCCGAGCCCCGCTATGATAAACATATTCCTGCGTTCTCCTTCTCACGCCTTTAAGGGGCCTTTTCAGGTCCCTTGGATTTTTATTGTATCAGTTTTGGGGATCACTTACAAGAGGGAAACCGCCGTCCCGCGGATTTTTCCGGCGGAGCGGCGGTTCCTTGCAGAGGGCTTGTAAAATCTTTAAAGAGTGAGACAGGAGGCTTGGGTAAGTCTACAGCTCACCGTCATTCACATGAATCTTCAGGCGCATAACGGCGCTGCCCATAGACTTCCCGAGGCTGTCAAGCCGAAGGCTCATTGTTGCTCCGCCACCCAAGGCATGTTTCATAACAAAGTTGAAACCGCCAAGCGTAGGCACAGCATAGCGAACGATCTCCCCCTGAACCATATCCCCGAAATGTTCTTTCAGCTTTTCAGGAGTAACCTCACGCTCAATGATTTTATAATACTCCGGTTTTCTGGCATAAACGCAAACATTGCTGGTGTCACCTTTGTCTCCGCTACGTCCGTGTGCAATGTCGTTCAAATAAATCTCAGCCATGTTATTTCACCTCCAGAATATGACTCTGAATGTCAACGGCGTCCCTGGGCACAACAGTCGGCCACAAAGCCATCACTTCCTGTACATGTGCTCTTCCGCCAAAGAAAGATGCTCCTGGCGGGCCGTTGAGCTGTAAGGGGCTGATCTCCGGAATGATCTTGGCACATTCCTTTTTATCCTCGCTGAACACGGCGATCCGCAGTACACATTCGTTCAGGTTCTTCAGCGCCTCTTCGCTCATGTCGGCTACGTTCAGATGCAGGCTGTTAAGACCAATATAACTGATATGCACTTCATCTGCCCGCATTCCAAGCCGTGCCATTTTTTTCATAATGACCTCACCGCAGTATTTCGCTTTTTCGTATGCATCTGGCCACGCAAAGCTAAGCATACTCACGGTCTTCCAGCCTTTATGGTACCCTACACACAGTTTCAGAGTGTCCGGTTTCGGTTTTCCCTTAATCCCGCCGATACGGACCCGGTTGTCTCCAATCTGCGTGATCGTGGCATGGCTGACGTCAACGTTAACGTCGGGCGTAATGTAATTTGCCGGATCAAGCACTTCATAGAGGAACTGCTCTTTACAGCTCTGCTCGCAAATGATGCCGCCACAGTCCGGAGCCTTTGTAATGTCCATCGTATCTTCCGTAAGCTCTGCGATCGGGAATCCCAACTCATCCATTCTCGGGACATTTCTCCAATCGTACATGTAATTGCCACCGGCTCCCTGACCGCCACATTCAAGAAGATGTCCGGCCATAATACCTCTTGCCAGATTATCCCAGTCATCGGCAGCCCAGCCAAATTCATGTTTTAACGGCGCCAGGAAAAGTGCACTATCGGCTGCACGGCCAGTTATGACGACATCAGCGCCCTGGCTTAAACAGCCTTCAATTCCCTCATGGCCGATGTAGGCATTTACATTATAAATTTTGTCCTGGATATCTTTGAAGTCTCCCTCATAATCCAAATTCGGGAATGTCCAGCCATCCTTTAAGAGCTTCGGTATCTTGTCTTTAATGTTATCACCAGTCACATACCCAATCCGGTAGCCTTTCATATCCTGGCTGGAAGCCCACTCATGAATCGCATCCACGCATCCGGTAATATTCATTCCTCCGGCGTTGGTGCAGATCCGGATGTTCTTCTGCCATGCTTCTTTTCCGGCTTCCTTAAGGATACGGCTGACAAAATCCGGTGCGTAACCCTTTGACGGGTCTTTAACCTGCTGTCTTGCCATAATGGACAGAGTCAACTCCGCCAGGTAATCACAGCTCATATACTGGATATCCGCATGCCGCAGCATATGCAGTGCAGCGTCAGGGCTGTCGCCCCAGAATCCCTGTCCGCCGCCAATCGCAATTTTCTTCATGTTACATTCATTCCTTTCAAGTCATTGAAAATCCTTTTATCAGATCGGAATCACACCCATGATGACCGCTACCGCAACGATGACCAGCGATATGATCCACAGCCAGATAAAGCTGTGCTTCTGATGATCGCCAAGGTCGACGCCCGAAAGACCGGTCAAAAGGAATGTAGAGGGCGTAAGCGGAGAGATCGGGAATCCAACGGTGATCTGTCCGCTGATTGCAGCACGGCCTACCGCAAGCGCCGGAATACCAGCCGCCTCCGCAGCAACCGAGATAACCGGGAGAACCGCATAATAGAAGCTGTCCGGGTCGAACATCAGCGACAAAGGCATTGCGAAGATTGCCACTATAATCGCGATATGGCCCATAAGCGAAACCGGAAGGATGTTGCAAAGTCCTTCGGCCATTGCGGTAAGCATTCCGCAGCCGCTAAGGATTCCGGTAAAGCAGCCTGCGCCAAACAGAGTGGAGGCCATCATCATAGCCGCCTCTGCGTGTTCGTCCATTCTCTTTCCCTGTTCCTTCAGATCACCATAGTTGATAATGAGTGCAATGCAGAGCGCCACCATAAAGCAGCCTGCCGGAGGAAGCAGCTCCGTTACCAGTGCCACAATCGTTAAGACGATCAGAACAATGTTGACAACAACCAGTTTCGGACGTCTCTTAGCCTGCTCCTCAGCGGGAAGATCTTCAAACTTCGGGGGCTCGATTACAATAGCGTCGAGCGAACTGCCCAGACGTTTCTTCTCCTTTAAACCGAACATGATCGAGATTGCCAGGCAGGTAAGTAAACCGCAAAGCTGAGGAACGATCATCGGATTATAAAGTTCTGTTAACGTTACATTAAGCGCTGTAGCCGCACGGACAGTCGGTCCGCCCCACGGAACGATGTTCATGGTTCCTGCGCCCATCGCAACGATGGTGGCAAGTACGCGGCGGTCCATTTTCAGCTTGTCATAGATCGGGAGGAGTGCCGGGACGGTGATCAAAAACGTCGTGGCCCCAGAACCATCCAGATGCGTCATAATCGTGATAATCAGTGTCCCGACACAGATCTTTACCGGATCTTTGCCGATGATTTTAAGAATCTTGTTTACGACGATCTCAAACGCGCCTACATCTCCCATCACGCCAAAAAACGCAACCGCAAAGATGAACATGACGCCCGTGGCCGCCACGCTTGAGATTCCGCTGCTGATATAACTTCCCATGTTAGCGCCCTGACCGACGAGAATACAGCCTATGGCAGGAACACCAATCAGCGCGACCATTGTAGAGCACTTTTTCGTCATGATCAAAAACATAACGACAAGAATAATCAATAGTCCAGCAATAGCTAACATTCCTATACAACCTTCCTTTCTTTTTTGGAGTAAATCGCGTTCCATCATAAATTTTTCTTCCATTTTGTTGCAAATATGGTATAATTCAATATGAAGGACCTACTAACGTGATCCACACCGTTGAACCTTTTCTGCAATTTGGAGGAAACAATGGAACTGCTTCAGTTAAAATATTTTAAGGCCGTGGCAGAAAATGGAAATCTGTCCCAAACAGCCAAGCAATTATTTATATCACCTTCTTCCCTAAGTGCTACTATCGCGCGGCTGGAAGGCGAGCTCGGCAGCCGTTTATTTGATCGCAGGGGCAATCGTCTTTACCTGAATTCTCGTGGCGTACTTTTTCTTGAGTATGTAAACCAAATTCTGTCTTCACTTGATATAGCTGTATCGCAAGTTCAAAACATTGAAGCGGAACATGATAACCGCCTATCGGTAGCTACCACCAGTCCTAATGTCTGGAACGAGCTTTTCTCAGCATTTCAGCTTCAGAATCCCGGAATCCAGCTTATGCATACAGCTTTGCGCCTGGATGAGCTTCAGAATTCCAACTGTCTCTACCGCTACGATTTTGTCATCGCCAGTCCCCTCGACGTCCCCGATTCCTGGACAAGCCGGGAAATCCTTTATGACGACGATTATCCCGTCCTCCTTCTTCCTCCAGACCATCCTCTGTCCAAAAGAAGAAGCATCAGTCTGATTGAAGCAAAGGATGAACCATTCATCGCATTGACTCCCGGCTTTTCATCCCGGAAATACTTTGACGAGCTGTGCATCCGTGCCGGTTTCGTTCCGCGCATCACGTTGGAATGTGATTACATGATGCGCTCTTATATGATCATGAAAAGGATCGGAATCGCTATGGCTACCGCCTATACAAACTACATCCGGCTGTATGACGGAACCGTATACGTCGACATTACCGAGCCGGTCTTTCCGCGCGTGCAAGCTCTGTATTTTGAACCTCACCGCAACATCAGTACCGCAGCTGCGAAATTTAAAGAGTTTGCCTCAAATTTCTATCCTGGACATTCGTGCAGAAGCTTGTTTACCTCTACACGATTCCCCGAGCCTCCATCTCGCTAAGCTGCTCTTTCGTAACGCCAAGGAGTGCGGAATAGACCTTTTCATTGTCTTGTCCCAAAAGCGGCGCTGCTTTCGTTACATGCGGCATGGTTTCCATCATTTTAATTGCTGTCCCGTTCACCGGCATGTCTCCGATGACCGGATGCTTAACAACAGGGAACATCTCACGAGCACCGGCAATATGTTCGTCCTTTACGATCTGGCTCAGGTCGTAAACCGGGCCAGAAGGTACGCCTGCCTTAAGTGCTTTGTCTGTTATCTCGGCCACAGTATAGTTCTTGCTCCAGCCTTCGATCAGTTCCTTCAGTTCATCCATGTGCTCTACCCGAAGCACGTTTGTTAAGAATCGTTCATCCGCAATCCATTCCGGTTTCTCGGCCACCTTGTTGCAGAATATCTCAAATAATTTCTGATTTCCGCAGGCTATGATGCAAAGTCCGTCTTTTGCGCGGAATGAATCGTAAGGCGCCAGAGCCGCATAGGCGTTTCCGTTTCGCACATACAGTTTGTGAGTATCCCAGTATCTCGTAAACGCGTTCTCCAGAGATACGACGATACTGTCTACCAGCGCGACATCGATCCTCTGGCCGTGCCCAAGCCGTTCACGGGCATGGAGCGCAGACAGTACGCCGATCGTCATATTAAGTCCGCCGAGAATATCGCCCATCGCGTTCCCCGCTCTTGTCGGGTCCCCGCCTTTGGCGCCGGTCAGGCTCATCAGGCCGCCCATGGCCTGCGCAAGAATGTCATAGCCCGGCCGCATCGCATAAGGCCCATAAGAGCCAAATCCAGAAACCGCAGCGTAGATGATCTGATCATTGACCTCTTTCAGTTTGTCATAGCCAAGTCCCAGTTTGTCCATAACGCCGGGCCGGTAATTCTCAAGGACCACATCCGCCTTCTTTACCATCTCGAGAAAGATCTTCTTCCCTTCCTCCGACTGCAGATTCAGGGTAATTCCGTATTTGCTCCGGTTCAGCATCGCAAAATAAGCGGATTCTCCATTTACATACGGTCCGTACGCCCTGCTGTCATCGCCGGTTTTCGGCCGCTCAATTTTTATGACCTTCGCGCCCATATCGCCGAGAATGGAGCTGCAGAAAGGACCGGCCACCACCCTTGTCAGATCCAGAACGACGATATCCTCCAAAGCTCCTCTTTTATTTGTTTCCGTCTGCATTTTCTTCCGGTCTCCTTCCTACCATTCTTCTGAGGACTCCTTCTGCAACGATCTCGTCATCCTGATTGCAAACCTCATATTTCATTCCGATGATCCCGCGGCGTCCGTCTTTTGTCGCCCTTTTATCCTCGATGCGAAACCTTACCTGGATCGTGTCGCCCAGGCGCACTGCCTTCAGGAATTTCCAGTTGTCGATCCCGAGAAAGACCGAGTTCGGGAACAGTTCCATGCGGACATAAAGACCGTTTGCCATGGACAGAGTCAGCATTCCGTGCGCGATCCTCGTCCCATAAGAGGTACTCTGCGCAAACTTCTCGCTCGTATGGAGTTCATTCATATCTCCTGTCAGCCCGGCGAACTGCATCACATCCGCCTCGCTGATCGTCCTCGATGACGACATAAACTCATCGCCGACCTCAACGTCGTCAAAATATAGCGACCGTCTGAATTGTCTCATAATCTTTCCCCCCTCCTTTCTTAAAAAATATTATGATGTCTTAATTTTATGGGTTCCATTGTTAAATTGTATATTATATTTTGTTCTAATATTTGTTAACGCCAGATAACATCTTGCTCCATGACCGGCGATAAATCGCTTTACCCCCCCCCTATGTTAACTTTGAAGTTAACGTTTTGCAAAAAAAGAGAACGTATTCCGGCGGCGGGAAATACCCGTCATGCCGGAACACGTTCTCCGTTCCGTTTCATTTTCAGTTGTTTTATAAACTATTTTCGCAGTCGGCCGTCCATGGATCCTACTCGATCCGGCTCAGGTTCGAGTAGCCCATCAGGTCCTCGTCGACCGCGCAGGCGGCGTTCCTGCCCTCGCGGATCGCCCAGACGACCAGCGACTGTCCGCGGCGCATGTCGCCAGCCGCGTATACCTTCGCCACGCCGGTGCGGCTCTCGTTCTCTCCCGTAAGCACGGTCGAGCGCGCCGAGAGCGGGGCTCCGAAGGCCTCCGCGACGTAGCTTTCCGCTCCGAGGAAGCCGGCCGCGATCAGAACGAGATCCGTTTTGATCTCCCACTCGCTCCCCTCGATCGGAACCATCGAGATCCGTCCGGTCTTTTCATCCTTTTTGGCCTCCAGCCTTACAAGGACAGCGGCCTTCAGGTTTCCGTCCTTATCTTTGACGAATTCCTTGACCGTCGTCTGGTAGGTGCGCGGATCCTGTCCAAAGACCGCGATCGCCTCCTGCTGGCCGTAGTCCGTCTTTAAGGTGCGCGGGTACTGCGGCCACGGGTTCGACGCCGTCCGCTCGTGCGGCGGCTCCGGCATCATCTCAAGCTGCAGGATCTGGGCGCATCCGTGGCGGATGCAGGTCCCCACACAGTCGTTTCCGGTATCGCCGCCTCCGATCACGAGGACGTGCTTCCCCTTGGCGGAGATGTAGGTTCCGTCCGAAAGCCCGGAGTTAAGCAGGCTCTTTGTCGTCGATTTCAGAAAGTCCACCGCGAAATAGATTCCCTTCGCGTCCCGTCCGGGGACGTCGATGTCGCGCGGCCTGGAAGCGCCGCAGGCGAGGATCACGCTGTCGAACTCCTTCAGGATCTTTACGGCCTTATAGTTCTTTCCGACGTCGGCCCCGGTGACGAACTTCACGCCCTCGGCCTCCATCATCGCCACCCGGCGCTGCACTAAGCTCTTTTCCAGCTTCATGTTTGGGATCCCATACATCAAAAGCCCGCCGATCCGGTCTTCGCGCTCGAATACCGTGACCTCGTGGCCGCGCTTGTTGAGCTGGTCGGCCGCCGCCAGTCCGGAGGGGCCGGAGCCGATGACGGCGACCTTCTTTCCGGTGCGGACCTTTGGGATATGGGGCCCGGTCATCCCGCACTCCCACGCGTGGTCGATCACGGCCCGCTCGTTGTCTTTTACCGTGACCGGATCGCCGTTCACGCCGCAGGTGCAGGCCGCCTCGCATGGGGCGGGACAGACGCGCGAGGTGAATTCCGGGAAATTGTTGGTCTTGGCGAGGCGGTTGTACGCCTGCTGCCAGTTCCCGGTATAGAGAAGATCGTTCCACTCCGGCATCAGGTTGTGGAGCGGGCAGCCGGAAACCATGCCGCCGATCATCATGCCGGACTGGCAGAACGGTACGCCGCAGTCCATACAGCGCGCGCCCTGCTTCCTGCGCTCCGCCTCGTTTAACGGAGCGTGGAAATCGTTAAAATTCTTGATCCTTGTCTTCGGGGCGGCCTCCTTTAGGGCCGTCCGCTCATATTCCATAAAACCTGTCGGTTTTCCCATGTTCCTGTCCCTCCTTTAGTTCGCGGATACCGCATAGAACGCTTCCATCTGAGCCTGCTCGCTGCTTAAGCCCTTCTCCTCCATCTGGACGATCAGATTCATCATCTTGCGGTAGTCGTTCGGCACGATCCGCTTGAACTTCGGCAGATACTCGGAGAAGTGCTCTAAAACCTCCTTGCCTTTCGGCGAGTTGGTCGCCATCACATGCTCGGTCAGCAGTTCCTTCAGCTCCTGAACCTCGTATTTTCCGGAAACAGGCTCATAGGTCACCATTCCCTTGTTGAGATTCTTGTAAAAATCGTTGTTTTCGTCAAGGATATAGGCGATGCCGCCGCTCATCCCGGCCGCAAAGTTCTTTCCGACCACCAGATCCGCGCCCGCGTCGATGTACTGCCGGCCCATATTTCTCTGATAGTCTTCCGGTTCCGTATTCCGCTCTATGCCCCAGTGAACATAAACCACCAGATAATCGCACTGTGACCGGAGCGCACGGATCTCCTGCAGAGGCAGCGTCGGGTCGTAAGTGGAAAAGACCCCCGGATGTCCCGCGCCTGCCGCCCAGCTGGCCGCCATATAGACGCGGCTGAGACCGAGAAAGCCGATCTTTTTGCCCTTTACTTCCAGAATTACCGGTTCCTTCGCCTGCTCCAGATCCTGCTGATATCCCTGTATACTGTCATCGTGGAACAGGTTCTGGTTACTGAAGATAGTAATGCCTTCCGGCCCAAAATCCAGAATATGGTTATTCGCCATGGTCACAATGTCGATTCCCATTTCCGTGAACATGGACACCTTCTCCGGCGGAATCCGAAACGTAAACTGCTTATCTTCCGCCGCCGTCCCCCGGTTCGTAAACGGGAACTCCTGATTCACCATGAAAATA
>CANQGL010000067.1 GCA_947623185.1 uncultured Lachnospiraceae bacterium | reverse complement strand
AATGTGAGACTTGTCAGGGGAAGAAAAAAGTTTGTGAAATACAAATTTACCGCTTGACAAAAGTCACTTCATAACAGTAGGGTAAATAGCTAACACTTTCTACCAAACATTATAGAGCTTTTGGCGCATTAAAAAAAGCCGCCGTTTTATTTAGCGCTTACCAAATATGGAATATTTTCTCACCCCTCCCGCATACATTAGTAGCAGAGGGGTGAAAATATGTCCGAATATCGAAGACTGATCTCATATATTTATGAATACGAGGGGAAAGAGAAGGGAAAGAACGTCGGATTCGTGAAGCTGGAGAACCGCAACGGCCAATGCAGGCTGAATCTGAGCGTGAAACGGATCTATGTGGGCGGCAACGCGATCGGCGTGTACCTGCTCGGGAAAGACCGGCGGGAGACGTTCCTCGGCAATATTTTCGTGCGGGGCGGAAACGGGGAATTCCGCGCCGTGATGGACGCGCAGAACGTCGGAGGCAGCGGCTGCGGGCTGGATACATATTACGGGCTGACGGTCCACGATGTCAAAAACCCGTGGCGCTCGTATACGACGATCTGGGAGGACGCGGTCCTGCCCGACGAGACGAGCGACGCGAGCACGGGCGCGACGGCGGCGGAGGTCCTTCCCGGCGCGCCGGAACTTCCGGCACGGCGGGAGCTTTCGCAGATCGTGAGGGAGATCGAGGATGAGATGGCCCGGGAAGACGCACCGGCCGCCCATGCGGAAAGAGAGTGCGCTTTGCCGAAGGAATCGGAGCCGGTCGGGAGGCCGGACGAGATCGCCCCGCCAAAGGAATCGGGACCGGTCAGGACGCCGGGCGAGATCGCCCCGCCGAAGGAATCGGGACCGGTCGGGAGGCCGGGCGAGATCGCCCCGCCGAAGGAATCGGAGCCGGTCGGGAGGCCGGAAGAGATTGCCCCGGCGAAGGAATCGGGACCGGTTGGGACGCCGGAAGAGATCGCCCCGGCAAAGGAATCGGAGCCGGTCGGGAGGCCGGACGAAGTCGCTCCGCCGAAGGAGCCGGGACCGGTCGGGAGGCCGGACGAGATCGCTCCGCCGAAACCGGTCGAGATGCCGGAGCCGCCGGGGATCGAAAATCCGGGTCTTTTGCGGTATCTGCGGGAAACGGAGGAAATGGATCCGGATCCGGAAAAGCTGTGGCAGGACCTGCGAAAGAATTATCCCAAGATGCAGCCGTTCGACTACGACGGGGAGTGCGAGATCCTGGCGATTCGCCCGCAGGACATCGGCCGCCTTCCGCGGGAAAGCTGGGTTTACGGGAACAACAGCTTTCTGCTCCACGGCTATTACAGCTTCCGCTATCTGATCCTGGTGCGCCTGTGCGGGAGCAAGGGACGGCCGCGCTACCTGATCGGGGTGCCCGGCCATTACTACAGCAACGAAAAATATATGGCGTCCATGTTCGGTTTCCCGAATTTTGTCCTGTCAAAAAAGCAGCCGCCAAACGACGGCCGCTTCGGGTACTGGTATACGGATATCCGGATGCACCGCGGTCAGTAATCGACTCCGCGGATCGCGACGTGACCGACATACGGTTCCACGATCTTCGCGTAGGCGAGAAGTTCATCCTTCGTACATTCGGAATAGACCGGGTTCAGGACATTCCCGGAATCCACGAAATTCTGCAGGTAGTAGTCACCGCAGCCCGCGATCCACGGACCGATCTCACGGAAGTCGTCCTCGCTGTGCAGTTCCTTCACCACCGTTGTGCGGAATTCGTACGGAACGACGCCGGTTTTCAGGAAATCCACGCTTTCTTCGATACGCCCGATCACGATGGACGGTATTCCGGCAACCTCGGAGTACCGTTTTTTTCCTGCCTTGATGTCCATCGCCACATAATCGATCAGACCTTCGTTCACAAGCGACTTGAGCACCTCCGGCCGGTAGCCGTTCGTATCCAGTTTGATCCGGAAACCGAACTCGCGCACGCGGAGGATAAACTCGCGAAGATCGGGCTGCAGGGTCGGTTCGCCGCCGGTGATCGCTACGCCCTCGAGGATCCCGACCCGCTTGCGGAGAAACCGGATGATCTCATCCTCGGTAAAAGCAGGAGGCGCGTCGTTCCCCAGAAGATCGCTGTTGTGGCAGAACGGGCAGCGGAAATTGCAGCCGCCGGTAAAAACGGTCGCCGCGACGTGCCCCGGATAATCGAGGAGAGTGGTTTTCTGTAGTCCGCAGATTTTCATGATTTTTACTGTGTTCCTTTCTGTCAGTGACCGCCAAAGAACGGGGAGTCGTCAGGCTTTCCGGTTCTCTTTGGCCGTGTTTTCGATATAGTCCTTTACGAGCTCGATGCCGTTTTCGACAAGGTACAGGCAGCGCGTGTCTTTGTCGAAATAGTTGCTTTTGAGCGTCTCGCAGTCGGTGCTCCCGAACTTTTCCTCAAACTTCGCCACGCATCCCGCGCAGGTCTCCTTGAGATTTTCGGTCGCGTGGGCGCGCTCGGAGATCATCATTCTGCCGATACCGGCCACGGCTCCGCAGAGGATACCGCACGTCTTTCCGCAGCCGAGCCCGCCTCCGAAACCGCCGACCAGCTTCATTTCATCTTCGGAGATCCCCAGATCATAAGCGTCGTTCAGCGCCCTGAGGGTGGTCTCCGCGCAGTTAAAATCGTCTTCGAGAAAATATTCTTTCGGTGTTTTTGCCATTTTTCATCCTTCCTTTCCCAATCAGTATACAATAGGGAACGATTCCCGTCAATGAATCCGACCGCAGGATTTGCGCAATCTTTTTTTCTTGCCCCCGGGCCCGGAAACTGCTACAATGATAAAAGACGGCGAATGACGATACCGGGAGGTGATGCTTTGAGACCGGAAAAAATGGTAAATGCCGGGGCCGCCCGCGGCGGACACGCGCATGAGCCGCCCGAAGACCGGCTGCAGGAAAAATATATGCGGGAGGCGATCCGCCAGGCGAAGAAGGCGGCGGCGCTCCGCGAGGTGCCGATCGGATGCGTGATCGTTCATGAGGGGAAGATCATCGGGCGCGGCTATAACCGGAGAACGACGGATAAAAACGTGCTGGCGCACGCGGAGATCATCGCGATGCGGAAGGCGTGCAGAAAGATCGGAGACTGGCGGCTCGAGGAATGTACCATGTATGTGACGCTGGAGCCGTGCCCCATGTGCGCCGGGGCGATCGTTCAGGCGCGGGTCCCCAGAGTGGTGATCGGATGCATGAACCCGAAAGCCGGATGCGCCGGTTCCGTTCTGGATCTGTTCCACGAGGACGGATTCAACCATCAGGTCGAAACGGAGATCGGGCTGCTCGGCGAAGAGTGCGCGCAGATGCTGAAAGATTTCTTCCGCGCCCTGCGGGAAGAAGGGAAGCAAAAAAAGTCCTTGCAATCATAGGTCTATTGTGATAGACTTATGGTGCAAGGACTATTCTTATAGACCTATTTTGCGGCAGTCCACCCGGCGGACGCCCCCTGCAGGCGGGCGGCTTCCCGGCCGACTGGATAGACTGTCCAACTGCCCGGCGGACCGCGCGGCAGCAGGAAGGAGAGATAGCGGATATGGCGGAAGACTACAGACTTTACGAAAGCGAATACCGGTTTATGGATCTGATCTGGCGGTCGGAACCGGTGAGATCGACCGAGCTTGCCCGGCTGGCATATGAAGAACTTGACTGGAAAAAATCGACCTGTTACACCGTTTTAAAGAAACTGGAGGCAAAGGGCTTTGTGCGCAACGAACACGCGGTCGTGACCGCGGTCGTAGCCCGCGGCCAGGTGCAGAAATATGAGAGCGAGACCCTGATCGACCGCAGCTTCGGCGGTTCGCTGCCCGCGTTCCTGAACGCGTTCTTAAAGGATCGCAAACTTTCGCAGAAAGAGGCCGAGGAGATCCGCGCCATGATCGACAGGGCGGCACCGGCCGGGGATGAAACGGAGAGCTGCAAAGCGGCCGGAGATAAAGCGGCCGATGGTGAGACGACTGCCGGCAAAGGGGCTGGCTGCAAAGCGCCCGGCAACGAAACGGACGGCGGGAAGGAGGCTTTATGACCGACTACACGATGCTCATAAGCGACGAAGCCATGATCTCCTTTCTGAACCGCAGCCTTACGGGCGCGGCCGTCATCGTCGTGGTCCTGCTGTTGAGGCTGATTCTTAACCGTATGCCGAAACGGTATCTCTGCCTGCTTTGGCTGGTACCGCTTTTCCGGCTTCTGGTCCCGTTTTCGCTCCCCGCGCCGTTTTCCCTGCTCCCCGTAAACGCGGAGCCGCTTATGGAGATCAGCATTCCGCAGGGGACGGTGATGGCGTTTCATTCCGGACTTGAACAGGTCGACGACCTGGTGACCGGCGCGCTGCTTCTGAATACGATGCCGAAACCTGCGGTGTCGGCCGATCCGGTGCAGATTTACCTCTATATCGCAAAAATGATCTGGGTTTCGGGCATGGCCCTGTTTCTTGCGGTCAACCTGTACCGCTACTTTCGCCTGAAACGCCGGCTCAGGGATTCCGTCCCCGCGGCCGTGGCGTCAAAAATCCCGGACGGGGAAAATCCGACCATGTCCAGCGCGGGCGAACGAACCTCCGCCCCCGCGGCCGACAGCGCAAAAGTACGCTTCTCCGACCGGATCTCAATGCCGATGGTGGCGGGGATCTTAAAGCCCTGCGTCTTTCTCCCGTCAACGTTTTCAGGCGCGGACCGTTCGGAGGAGAGGGAGTTTGTGACCGCGCACGAACAGGCGCACATCAGAAGACGGGATCACCTGACGAAGACGGCCGCGTTCGCCGCGCTTGCGGTTCACTGGTTCAATCCGCTTGTCTGGCTGATGTTCGCCCTTTTATGCAGGGACATGGAGATGGCCTGCGACGAGAGCGTACTGCGGCGGATCGGCGAGGACGGAAAGAGAGACTATTCGCTGGCGCTTCTGCGCTTTGAGGAGAGGCAGAGCTCCCTCCTGATCCCGCTCGCTTTCGGGGAATCCCACACAAAAGCGCGGATCAAAAACATTCTGAATTACAGAAAACCGCCGTTCTGGATCGGCGTTGCCGCGCTTGCTATCCTGCTTCTCGCGGCGTTTACCCTGCTGACGGATCCGGAGCCGCCCGCGGCTTTCTCGGTCGGGATCATCGGCGGCGCGGACGGACCCACTTCGATTTTCCTTGCCGGAAAGATCGCCGGGGACGGCTCGGAGCAGGTTCCGGACGAAGAATTCATCCTGACGGTCGAAAACGTTTCCGAGTTCACGGTATACAGTACTTCACAGAAGATCAGCTGCCGCATCGAGACCGCGGAGGACGGATCGACCAGCGCCGTGGTGACGGAAACCGCTCCGTTCTCGGAGGAGGAATTTTCCGAGCTGAAACAGAGCTCCGATTATACCGCCGGGGCGGATATCGTCGGAGAACTCATGGCGGATCTGGACAGAGAATACGGCGATTCGGGAAGCCGCCTGCTTTGTATGCCGGTGCCGATCCCGGAACTTGATTCGGAAGCATACAGGTTCCTGGCTGTCGACGAAAAACCCGTGGAAGACGGCGAACCGGGGGAAAACGCCGGAGCAGGAGAAAACGGTGAAACGGGAGAGAACGGCGAAGCGGAAGAGGAAGTCAAATTGGGGGAATATGCCGGGACGGACCATGAAATATGGTTCGGGATATGGTACCGGAGATCTCCGAACTTCCAGGGCAGCCGGATCCAGAGGGGACCGTCGCTGCGCTGAAACCGTAGCGACCCAACTTGACAAATCGCCCGTCTAAGGGTATACTAAACTGGTCCGCACAGCCGGGGAGATAGCGGTGCCCTGTACCCGCAATCCGCTACAGCGGGGGTGATGTTCCGCCTCGGATGTGCCAATGTGGAGCCGCCCCGGGTAAGCGGCGCTGACGTTTTGGTCTCACGCAATGGGAATCTCTGAACCGTGTCAGGGCAGGAATGCAGCAGCACTAAGGGGAAGCTCTCATGTGCCGTGAGGTTGCCGGGACCGAGCAGGCTGCCAGGGTAACGTCCATGCTGGGCATACAAAGCGGAACGTGCGGATAAAAAAGATAATATAGAAGGAGCGTGCAGAGCCATGAAGAAAAAAAACGTGCCGTTGCTGCTGCTCCTTTTTCTATTGTTTCTTGCAGTTTTTCTGCTCCCGCGTCTGATCGGGCGTCACGCCGCTCCCACCGAAACGCCGCCTGCGGAGACTCCGACGGAGACCCTGGAGGACCGGACCTACCCGTACGAACCCGTCTGGCCGGAGACGGAACCGACCGAAAGCGAAGAGCAGACAACATCGGAGAGCGTCCCCGGAGAGCCAGTGCGGCGCGAAAAGACCGTCACCGATGTGATCTTCGCCTCGGACATTCACTACATGTCGCAGTCCTTGACGGATTACGGACAGGCGTTTAACGAACTGATCGACAACAGCGACGGAAAAATGGTCCGCTACATGCCGCAGATATGGCAGGCGTTCGCGGAGGAAGTGATCGCGGCGCATCCGGACGCCCTGATCCTGAGCGGCGACCTTACCATGAACGGCGAAAAGGCGAACCATCAGGAACTTGCCGGGCGGCTGGCCGAGATCGAGGAAGCCGGGATCCAGGTGCTCGTCATTCCGGGCAACCACGATATCAACAATCCCTATGCGACATCCTATTTTGGCGACGAACAGAGCTTTATCGAAAACGTGGACCAGGAGGGATTCTGGGAGATCTACCGGAGGTTCGGGTACAACGAGGCGGCGGACTATGCGCCGGACTCCCTCAGCTATCTTTACAAGCTGAACGAAACGACGTGGTTCCTGATGCTGGACACCTGCATTTACACGCCGGAAAACGAGGAGGACGGAGAGATCCGCTCCGGCACGCTCGAATGGATCGAAAAGTGCCTGAAGGACGCGTACGCGCAGGGGATCACGGTCATCCCGGTCGGACACCACAACCTCCAGGAGCTAAGCCGCGTCTATACGGACCGGTGCGTGATCCGCAATCATGAAAAAGTCCTGCGACTGTTTGAACGGTATCTTACGCCTGCCTATTTCAGCGGCCACCTGCATGTGCAGCGGATCCTGAAACACATCGCGGGTCCGGGCGTGGGCGACGACGTATACGGGATCTGGGAGATCGTCAGCAACTCGCTGATCATACCGCCATGCCTCTATGGGAGGCTGACCCTGAACGCGGACGGCAGCCTGTCTTTTCACACCAAAAACGTCGACGTTTCGGGCTGGGCTGCAAAGCACGGCGAGACAAATCCGGAACTGCTCGACTTCCCGGCTTACAGCGACAGCTATATCCGGTCGGTGATCAGCCGCCAGACGTTCAACGAGATCGAGGATATGCCGGATTATATCCGCGAGGAACTGGCCGATTTTTACGCGGACCTTTACCGGGACTACTATGCGGGACGTCCGATCAGTTATGCGGAAAAAAGAAAGGAAGAGGGATTCCAGCTGTGGGACCGCTTCATGAACCCGAGCATCCTGTTCCGGCAGGTCGAGGGGATGATGCGGGACGGCATGGCGGTCAACGGAAACGCGGAGATCCCGAACCCGATCGACCTGAAACATGAATAAAATGCAGCGATAAGCGGATATATTCTGTAAGGGATATGTCCGCTTGCCATTATCCGTTAAAAACAGCCGGAAAAGGGCAAAAAGGCAAAGAAACTTAAATTCTTCTTGCCCCTCCCCACCCTTTGTATTATAATGGACAGTGGATGTGTGTGTCGAACGGAACGCAGGATCGGAGACGGATTCATGTCATATACGGCTTTATACAGAAAGTGGCGGCCCCGGATTTTCGGGGACGTCAAGGGGCAGGACCACATTGTTACAACGTTACAGAACCAGATCATTTCCGGCAGGATCGGCCATGCGTACCTGTTCTGCGGAACGCGCGGAACGGGAAAGACGACGGTCGCAAAGATATTCGCGCGCGCCGTCAACTGCGAGCATCCGGAGAACGGAAGCCCCTGCGGCGAATGCCCAAGCTGCCGCCGGATCCTGGAAGGGAACTCGTTAAACGTGGTGGAGATCGACGCCGCCTCCAACAACGGCGTTGAGAATATCCGTGAGATCCGCGAGCAGGTCCAGTATCCTCCGACGGAGGGCCGTTACCGCGTTTACATCATCGACGAAGTGCACATGCTGTCCACGGGAGCGTTCAACGCGCTCTTAAAGACGCTCGAGGAACCGCCGTCCTATGTGATCTTTATCCTGGCGACGACGGAGGTGCATCGGATCCCGATCACGGTGCTGTCCCGCTGTCAGAGATACGATTTCAAGCGGATCGCGCTCGATGTGATCGCGGCCCGTCTGCATGAACTGACCGAAGCGGAAGGGATGCCGGTCGAGGAAAAGGCGCTCCGCTATATCGCGAAGGCCGGGGACGGTTCCATGCGCGACGCGCTGAGCCTTCTGGATCAGTGCGCGGCGTTCCACTACGGCGAGACCCTGACTTATGAAAATGTGCTGGATGTGCTTGGGGCGGTGGACAACAGCGTGTTCAGCGAGCTGCTCCGGGCGGTGACCGAAGAGCGCACGAGGGACTGCATCCGCACGCTTGACGAAATGGTGATGCAGGGACGCGATCTGTCCCAGCTTATCATAGATTTCACATGGTATCTCCGGAACCTTCTGCTTCTGAAAACGGCGGAGGGGGCGGAAGATTTGATCGAAATGTCCGAGGACAACCTGCGGCTCCTTAAGGAGGACGCAAAGCTGGCCTCCGAGAATACGCTGATGCGCTATATCCGGATCTTCTCGGAGCTGTCCAACCGGATCCGCTTCGCGAACCAGAAACGAGTGCTGATCGAGATCGCGTTTATCAAACTGACGAAGCCGGAGATGGAACAGGATCCGGAGTCGATCCTCGAACGGCTCGAGAAACTGGAAAGAAAAGTCGAGGAGGGCGTTCCCGTGCAGACCGTCCGCGTGGAACAGGCGCCGGCCGAAACTCCTGCGGCCGCCGAACCGCAGACGGTCACGCTTCCGAAGGCGCAGCTTGAGGATCTCAATCTGATCCGGAACGAATGGGGAAAGATCGTGCGCGAGATCGGAATGTCGGTCCGCCCGAGCTTCCGCGAGACGGTCGTCGAACCCGCGGGGGACAGCTGCCTTTGCATCGTATTCAACGATCCGATGGCATTTGAGATGGGAAGCCGTCCGACCGTGCTCGGAGATCTGGAACGGTATGTGGAGCACACCTACGGAAAAGAAATGTATTTCAAGACGCGGCTGCGCGAGGCCGGTGAACGGCTGGACACGCGTTATGTCAGCGACGAGGAACTGAAAGAAAATATCCGGATGGATATCACGATAGAAGATTAAAATACCTGGACGGGAGGATTTCTGCTATGGCAAGACGCGGCGGTTTTCCGGGAGGCGCAATGCCCGGGAACATGACGAATCTGATGAAACAGGCGCAGCGCATGCAGCGTCAGATGGAGGAAAAGACGAAGGAACTGGAAGACAAACAGTACACGGCGGCCGCGGGCGGCGGAGCCGTGACGGTCACGGTCTCCGGGAAGAAGGAAGTCGTTTCCGTAAAGATCGCGCCGGAGGCGGTCGATCCGGATGACGTCGAGATGCTTGAGGATATGATCGTGGCGGCCGCAAACGAGGCGTTCCACAAGATGGAGGAGGACTCGAATTCCGTGATGGCCGGCCTTGCAGGCGGGCTTGGCGGACTGGGAGGTCTTTCATTTTAAATGAATTACTACAGCAGTCAGATTTCAAAATTGATCGAGGAACTGTCCAAGCTGCCCGGGATCGGGAGCAAAACGGCTCAGCGTCTGGCTTTCCATATTATCAACATGCCGGAGGAACAGGCCGTGCGGCTTGCGGATTCGATCCGTGACGCGAAGCAGAACGTCCACTACTGCAAAGAGTGCTTTACGCTCACGGATGCGGATATCTGCCCGATCTGCAAAAGCCCGGACCGCGATCACGGCGTGATCATGGTTGTCGAGAATCCGCGCGATCTCGCGGCTTACGAGAAAACGGGAAAGTTTGAGGGCGTTTATCATGTTCTGCACGGCGCGATCTCGCCGATGCTGGGGATCGGACCGGGGGACATTAAGTTAAAGGAACTTATGGCGCGGCTCCAGAAAGATGTGAAGGAAGTCATCATCGCCACCAATTCGAGCCTTGAGGGCGAGACGACCGCCATGTACATCAGCAAACTGATCAAGCCGACTGGGATCCGGGTAACGCGGATCGCCAGCGGGGTGCCGGTCGGAGGGGATCTGGAGTATATCGACGAAGTAACGCTTCTGCGCGCGCTTGAGGGCCGGGTGGAACTGTAACAAATAGGAGATGCGAAAGAATGGATAAGTACGAGTTTAACATTAAGGTCGATCAGATCAAGAAGCTGGTGAACCGGGGAGATTACGAGACGGCGATGAAGATCGCCGATACGATTGACTGGCACCGCGTCAGAAATGCGAGTCTGCTCTCCATGGTTGCGCAGATCTACGAGAAAAACGAGGAGTATCAGGAGGCGAAGGACGTCCTGCTTCTGGCGTTTGCGCGCGCTCCGGTCGGGAAACGGCTGCTCTACAAGCTCACCGACCTTGCGCTGAAAGAGGGAAGCATCGCCGAAGCCGAGGCGTACTACCGCGAATTCTGCGAGCTGGCGCAGGATGATCCCCGCCAGTACCTTTTGCGCTATCAGATCTTAAAGGCGAAGAAAGCGCCGACGGATCAGCTGATCCGGGCACTCGAGACTTATACATCGGTCGAGGTGGACGAAAAATGGCTTTACGAGCTGGCGGAGCTTTATCACCAGGCCGGAAAAGAGAAGGAATGCGTCAGCACCTGCGACAAGATCATGCTCCTGTTTGGGCTCGGGAAATACGTCGACAAGGCGATGGATCTGAAACTTGAGTATGTTCCGTTAAGCAAGTATCAGATGGATCTTGTGGAAAACCGCGATAAGTACGAGGCAAAGCTGCGCGCCGTTGAGGAAGAGTACAACGGCGGTTACGCCGACCACGGCGATTATGAGGAAGAACCCGATCAGGACGATGCGGAAGAACCGGAGATGCCAAAACATTCGGCTTCCTATGCGCGCGACATGGAAAAAGAGATCGTCATGAAGATCCATGAGGACGCGCAGAGCCAGAAACTGGCGCAGGAACTGTCGAAGCTGTCGGATGAGGAGCTTCAGGGCGGCGACGCCGAAGAAGGCGGGTTGGATACGACGAAGACGCTGGAGGACCTTCATTCGATCAAGGAGATCAAACCGACTCAGCGCGTGCTTGAGGCGGCGGCCGAGAGAGAAGCGGCAGCGGAACGTGAGGCGGCCGAGCGCGAGGCAGCGGAGCGCGAAGCGGCCAAGGCCCGGGAGATCGAGCGCCAGAAGAACGCGATCCGCGCGGCCAAGGAGCGCGAAGAACAGGAGCGGGCCGCCATGCGCAGAGCGGAGGAGGAACGCGAGGAAGCTCGGCGCGCGGAGGAAGAACGCCATGCGAGGCGGATGGAGGAGATCGAGCGCGAGCGCCGCAGGCAGGCGGAGACCGAACAGCAGGAGACTTCCGACGATCTGGAAATGGAATCGCTGGATCAGGAGGGCAACAACCTGATGATCGAGAGCAGCTCGCCGGAGGACGGCGTCGCGGCGGCGGTCGAAGAATTAAAGAAACTCCACAGGGAGCTTGGATATAAGAATCCGGTGGCCAAGATCAGCAGCGAAAAGCTGAACCGGCGCGGGATCAGCGCGGTGGCGGCGAAGCTGTCCGGGAAAGATCTGGTGATCGAGAACGCCGCGGGACTTACGGACGCGGTCCAGAATGAGCTCGATGAGCTGATGGAAAAAGACAAGTCCGGAATGATCGTGGTCCTGATCGATACCAAAGAGCGTCTGGGCGAACTTCGCCGGCGCAATACGGCGCTGTCGGAGAAGTTCCGGTACGTCGAGGAGGACGTAAACGCGAAGATCAAGAGGGAAACGGAAAACGCCGTGGAGCAGGCGCTCAAACATGAGACCGAAGTCCAGGAAAAGATATCCCGCGACGTGGTCCGGACCGGAAACGCCGCTTTGGAACCCGAAAAGCCTGCGGAAAAAGAGCCGGAACGCCCCGCGGAACCCGACGGTCCCGCACGCGAGGAGGAAACGGGAGCCGAAAAGCTCCAGGAACTGGAGCGGTCGCTGGAAAAGCCGAAAGAGGTGAAAAAAGCGGCCCCGGCCCAGCCGGAGAAGAAACCCGCGGCCGCGGCGGAAACGCATGCGGATGAGGCGCAGGACGAATACGAGGAAGACCGGGAGCCGGGTGCGGATAAGGACAACGAGGAATACAACGATCCCCGCGAGATGGACCTGGAGGAATTTGCCCAGTACGCCTGCAAATACGCGTCGGAGATCGACTGCAGCATTACCGGAAAGAGCCTTCTCGCTCTGTACGAGCGCATCGAGATGATGGAGGAGGACGGCATACGCCTGACGAAGAAAGCGGCGATCGATCTGATCGAGGAGACGGCCGATAAAGCGGAGCGGCCTTCGCTCGGAAGGAAGATCACCGGCCTGTTCTCGCCGAAGTACGACAAGGACGGCCTGCTGATCCTGCATGAAAACGACTTTTTTGACTGATTATTAATTATTGAATGAGAGAGGTCCGCGTTTTACATCGGCAAGGGCCTCTTTCTGTACTGCGGGGAATCATTATGGGAATCAAACTGATCGCGACGGACCTGGACGGGACCTTCCTTGACGACGAAAAGAACATACCGCCCGAAAACATGGCCGCGCTGCGGGAATGCGCGGAGAGAAACATCGAGATCGTCCCGGCCACGGGGCGGATCGCGATCGGACTGCCGGATGAGATCAAAGAGCTGCCCGGCGTCCGTTATGCGATCACGGTCAACGGGGCGGAGGTGTTCGATTTTAAGGAGAACCGCGTGATCTCGAGCTGCCTCATGCCGGTCGAAACCGCGCTGGATCTGCTCATGATCGCGAGGGAGAGCTCCGACGACATCATGTACGACGCTTATCTGGACGGCATTGGGATCATGAGCGAAGACCTTTTCCGGGAGCTGGAGAGATTTTCGCCGTCGCCGGCGATCACGAAGCTGATCCGGAAGACCCGCCGCACCGTGCCGGACAACATCGCTTATATTAAGGAAAAGAACCGTGATGTCCAGAAGGTCAGCATGCTTTTCCTGTCCGAGGACGCGCGCGTCCGGATGAGACGGCGTCTGGCCGGATACCCGGGGATCCTGGTGTCATCGTCGCTTCCGAATAATCTGGAGATCAACGCGGAGGGAGCTGAGAAAGGCGGGGCGCTTCTGCGTCTGGCGGAACATCTCGGACTGAAGCGGGAAGAAGTCATGGCGTTCGGTGACGGGGAGAACGATCTGACAATGGTTCGCGCGGCCGGACTGGGCGTCGCGATGGAAAACGGCAATCCGGAGGTCAAAGCGGCGGCCGATTATGTGACCGGGACGAACAACGAAGCGGGCGTCGCGGCCGCGATAAGAAGATTTGTGCTGAAGTGAGGAATTTATGGAGATAGTTTCGATACTGACCGGCCGCTGGGTGGAAATACTGGCGGCGGTTTATCTGATCGGTATGATGCTGTACGGCCATTACAGGGGCTTCATTCGGATGTCCGTTTCGGCCGCGGCGCTGGTTATTACCCTGATTTCCGTTCACGCCGCCACGCCGTATGTGACGGACTGGCTGAAAAACGATACGCCGCTTTACGGCGCAATAAGCGGTGGGATCGAGCACGCGATCGGCCTTGACGTTGACGCGCAGGAAGACGGCCGGGCAAAAGAGCGGATCGCGATCGAGGGACTTGAACTTCCCGAGCAGATCAAACGGCTCCTGATCGAAAACAACAACAGCGACGTTTACCGGCAGATGGGCGTCGAACTGTTCCATGATTATGTGACGGGGTATCTGACGGATATGATCGTCAGGATCCTTGTCTTTATTATTCTGTTCCTGGGGATTTTTATCCTGCTCCATGTGATCGTCGTCTGGCTGGATCTTATCGCGAAGCTCCCGATCCTGTCGGGGCTGAACCAGATCGCCGGAGCGGTGCTGGGGGCGGCGGAGGCCCTTGTTTTCATCTGGATCGCGTGCCTGGTCTTCACCGCGCTTTCCGGAACGGCTCTCGGCCGCGGCGTGCTCGCGCAGGTCGAAGCCAGCGTCTGGCTCTCCTGGCTTTACGATCACAATATGCTGACGCTGATGATTTTCGGGATCCTGCAGAGTGTTCTGTAAGAGAACCGTAATTGTGCAAAAAATACAATCAATTCAACTTATTTATAAGATTTCGGACATTTCGGCGGAAAAACCTGAAAAATCCGCCGACCACAAAATGTAGATAAAATAAAGGAAAACAGCTATATCTTGTGGGGTCGGAAAATCCGAAAAAAATTGTTTAAAAAAAAGGAACAAATTCCCTTGACAATCAAAAAAGAACATGGTATAGTAAAAATCCGACGGGGGAAAACCCCATCGGATCTTTTTAAGAAAAGATAAAAAATCTGTTGACAAACACGAACCGATGTGATAGGATACAGAAGTTCGTTGCCCACCGAAAGCACTTAATGAGAGCAAGCGTAAGCGAAGCGCGAATTTAGTGCGAGGCGGTCCGCGAATCTTAGCGAGGCGAAAGCCGAGCTTAGCTGAGCGGACATACCGCTTTAACAAGAGCGGAGGCGGAAACAGGAAAGCACCTTGAAAACTGAACAGCATATAAAACCCTGAAAGATTCTTAAAAATGGC
>CANQGL010000066.1 GCA_947623185.1 uncultured Lachnospiraceae bacterium | reverse complement strand
GACGAGGTAGATAGGGCAGAGGTGGAAGCGCAGCAATGCGTTAAGCTGACTGTTACTAATCGGTCGAGGGCTTAACCTGACAAAGGTCTTTGAGGGCGGAGGAAGCTTTCGAGCGGCCCCGCGCCTGATTCGGTGTCATTTCAATATGCGGTTTTGAAGGTGCGAATTATATCAGAAACGGCCCGGTGGTTCAGTTGGTTAGAACGCCGCCCTGTCACGGCGGAGGTCGTGGGTTCGAGTCCCATCCGGGTCGCTCTTGATTGTTGGGGTCTTAGCTCAGCTGGGAGAGCATCTGCCTTACAAGCAGAGGGTCACAGGTTCGAGCCCTGTAGGCCCCACTTTTTAACAAAATAGAAATGGGTGGATTCCCGAGTGGCCAAAGGGGACAGACTGTAAATCTGCTGCAACTTGCTTCGGTGGTTCGAATCCACCTCCGCCCATTAAAATAAATATTGATATTTCAATATTTATTGTATATAATGAAATATAGAAACGTCGCGGGGTGGAGCAGTCTGGAAGCTCGTCGGGCTCATAACCCGAAGGTCATAGGTTCAAATCCTATCCCCGCAATTTTTGTGCGATGCAGACAGAAAAAAGAGACGGTTTTGTGTCGGACAAGCCCAGATAGCTCAGTTGGTAGAGCAGAGGACTGAAAATCCTCGTGTCGCTGGTTCGATTCCGGCTCTGGGCACTAATAAAATACATACGGGATATTAGCTCAGGTGGTAGAGCACTTGACTTTTAATCAAGTTGTCCGGGGTTCGAATCCCCGATATCTCATGAAGACCGGCTTTCCTTGACTTTAAACGGAAGGCCGTTTTTTTGTAGATAACGAAGGCGGATGCGGTGACGGAAATGAAAGAAAAAGAAGAAAGCCTGTTGGAAAAACTGACGAAATACAGCTCATCCGATTTTTATCCTTTCCATATGCCAGGGCACAAAAGACGCGACGATCTGGACCAGGCCGGTTTTCCGGATCCGTATGGGATCGACATAACGGAGATCGACGGATTTGACAATCTCCATCATGCGGACGGGATCCTGAAAGATTCGATGCGGCGGGCCGCGGATATGTACGGAACGGACCGCACCAATTATCTTGTGAACGGGAGTACCTGCGGGATCCTCAGCGCGATTTGCGGGACGACAACCGCCGGCGGAAAGATCCTGATGGCGAGAAACAGCCACATTTCGGCTTATAACGGGGTGATCCTGAACCGTCTATTCCCGGAATACGTTTACCCGGAATACGCGGAAACGCTGGGGATCAGCGGGTCGGTTAGGGCGGAAGCGGTCGAGGATGCTCTGAAAGCGGATAAGCGGATCCAGGCGGTGTTTCTGACCTCTCCGACGTATGAGGGGGTCGTTTCCGATGTCCGGCAGATCGCTGCGATCGCACACCGGCACGGCGTTCCGCTGATCGTAGACGAGGCGCACGGAGCGCACCTTCCGTTTGCGCCGGATGACGGTTATTTCCCCGCATCGGCGATCAGCTGCGGCGCCGACATCGTGATACAGAGTTTACATAAAACGCTTCCTGCGTTCACGCAGACGGCGGTTCTTCATATAAGCGGAACGCTGGTCGACCATGAAAAGGTCGAGAGGTATCTGAAAATGTTTCAGAGCTCCAGCCCGTCCTATGTGTTTATGGCGGGGATCGAGCGATGCCTTCGGTATATGGATAAAGAGGGCCGCGAGGAAATGAAGCGGTATGAGGACCGTCTTAGGGCATTCTATGCGAATGTGAGGGACCTGACGATCCTGCGGGTCTTTGACCGGGAGATCATGGACGGCTCCGACATTTTCGGATGGGACCCTTCAAAGATCATCATTTCCACAAAGCGGGCAGGGGATCTGAACGGAAACGGGCTTGCGGCTCGGCTTAGGGAGACTTATCATCTGGAAATCGAAATGGCCGCGTCGGATCATGTGATCGCGCTGACATCGTTGAAGGACACGGATGAGGGCTTTGCCCGGCTTGAAAAAGCGCTGCACCTGATCGATAAAGAAGTCTGCGGGCGGAGCGACGGGGAATCAAAAGACGCCGCTCGGATATTAACGCCCGGCTGCTGTCTTGCAAAAAGCGATCGGATCTGTACTCCGGCCGAGGCGCTTGATGCGCAGGGGGTACGGGCGCCGCTTGAGAGCGCAACCGGAATGGTATCAAAAGAATTTGTTTACGTTTATCCGCCGGGGATCCCGGTCCTTGTACCCGGTGAAAAAATCGGGGTACAGGCCGCCGAATTCATTGAAAAAAGCACGGCGGCGGGGCTGTCCGTCCAGGGGTTGTCGGATCGGAACCTTTCCACAATTTTAACGGTTGCGCAGTGAGAATGAGTTGTGTTACAATCGAGGGGCGGAGGAAGATCCAATGGGCAGGATTTATTACATAATGGGAAAAAGCGCCACGGGAAAAGATACGGTTTATAAGGAACTGTTCCGCAGGTGTCCCCGGCTCAAAGCCGTCGTCCCCTATACGACCCGGCCGATCCGGGCAGGGGAGACTCCGGGCGTGGAGTATGTTTTTTCCACGCAGGAGGAGCTTGAAAAAATCAGAGAATCCGGCAGACTGATCGAAGCGCGCACTTATCAGACGGTTATGGGTCCGTGGAGCTATTTTACCGTTGACGACGGCCAGATCGATCTTGCAGGGGACGAATCCTACCTGATGATCGGGACGCTGGAATCATACGAAAAAATGTGCAGGTACTTCGGAGCGCAGGCGCTTGTTCCGATTTACCTTGAGGTACCGGACGGCATCCGCTTTAGGAGAGCGATCGAACGGGAAGAACATCAGAAAAATCCGAACTACCGGGAGGTCTGCCGCCGCTATGTAGCCGACGAGGATGATTTTTCGGAAGAAAACCTCGCCAGACTTTCCATAACCCGGCGTTTCCAGAATCTTGAGATCGGCGAGTGCCTGAAAGAAATTGTAAACGCAACCGGTTTGTGATATAATATGAGCACTTAGTGAGTGCAAGCCGAAGGCGCAGCACGAGCTTAGTGCGAGTAATACCCAGACACTTAACGAATCGGAGCGGAAGCGAACGATGAGTTTAGTAGATGCGGTATAATATGAGCACTTAGCAAGTGCAAGCCAAAGGCGCAGCACGAGCTTAGTGCGAGTAATACCCAGACACTTAACGAATCGGAGCGAAGGCGAACGATGAGTTTAGTAGATGCGGTATAATATGAGCACTTAGCAAGTGCAAGCCAAAGGCGCAGCACGAGCTTAGTGCGAGTAATACCCAGACACTTAACGAATCGGAGCGAAGGCGAACGATGAGTTTAGTGAATGTGGTATAATATGAGCATTTGGCAAACACAAATCGAGGCGAAGCCCGTGGACGAGGGAAACGGAAGTTTCCCGAGTGCCCCGGCGTATGTGCACAAGCCGAAGGCGCAGTACGAGCTTAGTGCGAGTAATACCCAGACACTTAACGAATCGGAGCGAAGCCGAACGACAACAGGAGGTCCGACCATGCCAGAGGGAAAGATTACCGGCTTTGAAGGCATTCTTGGCAATGACATGCTGAAAGAGCATTTCAAAAAAGCAATAGAGAGCCATAGGATTTCCCACGCCTACATTCTGACCGGCGAAGAGGGAATGGGGCGAAAATCGATCGCGAACGCTTTCGCAATGACGCTCCTTTGCGAAAAAGGCGGAAGCGAGCCCTGCATGGTGTGCCATTCCTGCAAGCAGGTTCTGGCCGGCGGCCATCCGGATCTGATCTATGTCACGCATACGAAACCGAACAGCATCGGCGTTGACGACATCCGGGAACAGATCAATGATACGGTCATGATCCGCCCGTACAGCAGTTATTTTAAAATCTATATTGTGGATGAAGCCGAGAAAATGACGGTGCAGGCGCAGAACGCGCTGCTCAAAACGATCGAGGAACCGCCGTCCTATGCGGTGATCATCCTGATCACGACCAATCAGGACGCGTTCCTCCCGACGATCCTCTCAAGGTGCGTGCAGCTGAAGTTGAAGCCGCTGAAAGATTTCACAGTCAAGAGTTATCTGACGGAGCACCTGAACGTTCCGGAGCGCGATGCGGAGATCTGCGCCGCGTTTGCCCGCGGGAATCTCGGAAAAGCGATCTATCTGTCGTCCTCGGAGGAGTTTAAGGAGCTTTATCAGCAGGTCATGCAGCTGATCCGCAACATCGGGACAATGGATGTCTCCGCGCTGCTGGACAGCATCCGCGGCATGAAGGAACAGAATTTTGACATCGGCGAGATCCTGGACCTTTTGCAGCTCTGGTACCGGGACGTCCTGATGTACAAAGTGACGAAGGATTTGAACCTTCTGATTTTCAAGGATGAATATAAAAGGATCAATGAAACGGGGCAGACGGTCGGTTATTCCGGTCTTGAGAATATCCTGAACGCGATCGATACGGCTCGCGCCAGACTGGATGCAAACGTAAACATGGAGCTTGTGATGGAGCTTCTTCTGCTCACGGTAAAAAGCCCCGGATAAGGAGATATAAGAATGACAAAGGTAATCGGAGTCCGCTTCCGCAAAGCCGGAAAAGTATATTATTTCAGCCCGGGCGACAATGAGATCAAGGCGGGAAATCATGTGATCGTTGAAACGGCGCGCGGCGTTGAATACGGATATGTCGTGCTGGGGAATCACGAGGTCGAAGACAAGAAGGTCATCCAGCCGCTAAAGCCCGTGATCCGCATGGCGACGGAAGCCGACGAGGAAACGGAAAAGCGGAACCGTGAACGGGAAAAAGAGGCGTATAAGATCTGCCTTGAAAAAATAAAAAAACACGGACTCGAGATGAAGCTGATCGATACGGAATACACCTTCGACAACAATAAGGTGCTGTTCTACTTTACGGCCGACGGACGCATCGATTTCCGCGAGTTGGTAAAGGACCTGGCATCCGTGTTTAAGACAAGGATCGAGCTCCGCCAGATCGGCGTACGCGACGAGACGAAGATCGTAGGCGGCATCGGCATCTGCGGACGGCCGCTCTGCTGCGCGTCGTATCTTTCGGAATTCATCCCGGTCTCGATCAAAATGGCGAAGGAGCAGAACCTTTCGCTGAACCCGACCAAGATCTCCGGCGTGTGCGGAAGGCTGATGTGCTGCCTGAAGTACGAGGAGGAAACATACGAGGAGCTGAACTCTAAACTTCCGAATATCGGCGATTTCGTGACGACGGACGACGGTCTGAAAGGCGAGGTCCACAGCGTCAGCATCCTGCGCCAGCTTGTAAAAGTGGTCGTCACCGTGAACGGAGACGAAAAGGAGATCCGTGAATACAAAGTCGGCCAGCTCCGGTTCCGCCCGCGGAAAAAGAAGGAAAAGGGCGCCGCAAATGCAAACGACGCGGAGTTAAAGCAGCTGGAGGCACTTGAGAAGAAGGAAGGAAAATCGAAACTCGATGACGAAAATTGAGCTGAAGGAGCGGGAACGCATCGACGATCTGCAGAGAAACGGCCTTAAGATCATCCAGAAAACGGATGGCTTCTGTTTTGGCATGGATGCGGTACTGCTTTCCGGCTTCGCGCGCGTGCGCGCCGGTGAACGGGCGCTCGATCTTGGGACAGGTACGGGTATTCTCCCGCTTCTCCTCTCCGCGAAAACGGAAGGAAAGCATTTTACCGGGATCGAGATCCAACAGGACATCGCCGGGATGGCTGCCCGCAGCGTGGCGCTCAACGGTCTGGAAGGAAAAATCGAGATCATAAACGGAGATATAAAGGAAGCCGGCAGACTTTTTGGCGCGGCTTCCTTTGACGTCGTTACGGCGAATCCTCCGTATATGAATACGGATCACGGGCTGAAAAATCCGTACGAGCCAAAAGCGATCGCCCGGCATGAGATATTATGCACGTTTGAGGATGTGGCGCGGGAAACGGCGAAGGTACTGCGTCCCGGAGGCCGCATGTATCTGGTCCACCGGCCGCATCGCCTGATCGAGATCATCGAAACCATGAAGCGGTTCCGGCTCGAACCGAAGCGAATGAAATTCGTGCACCCCTACGCGGACAAGGACGCCAACATGGTCCTGATCGAAGCGGTGCGAGGAGGGGGCGCGTGGCTTAAAGTCGAGGAGCCGATCATCGTTTACCGGGAGCCGGGCGTATACACCGACGAGATCTATGAAATTTACGGATACTGAATGGAACGGGGGAAGACGGAAATGGCAGGGAAATTATATCTGTGCGCGACACCGATCGGCAACCTTGACGATATAACGCTGCGCGTCCTGAATACGCTCCGCGAGGTCGATCTGATCGCGGCCGAGGACACGCGCCACAGCATCAAGCTCCTGAACCATTTTGAGATCAGGACGCCGATGACAAGCTATCACGAGTTCAACAAAGTGGAAAAAGCGCGTTACCTTGTGGAAAAACTGCGTGAGGGACTGAACATCGCGTTGATAACCGACGCCGGAACGCCGGGGATCTCCGATCCGGGGGAGGAACTGGTAAGACAGTGCTACGAAGCCGGGATCGAGCTGACTTCGCTTCCGGGACCGGCAGCCTGCGTAACGGCGCTCACCATGTCCGGGATGCCGACGAGACGGTTCGCGTTTGAGGCGTTTCTTCCCGCCGACAGGAAAGAGCGGCAGCAGGTGCTCGGGGAGCTGGCGGACGAGACGCGGACGATCGTTCTCTATGAAGCGCCGCACCGTCTTTTGCGCACGCTGGAGGAACTGCGGGAAACGCTCGGCGATCGGAAACTTTCCGTGTGCCGTGAACTGACAAAGAAATATGAGACCGTGCTCCGCACGACGATCGCGCAGGCGCTGGGATTTTACCGGGACGAGGAACCGAAGGGCGAGTTCGTCCTGGTGATCGCCGGGAAGAGCGCCGAGGAGATCAAAAGGGAAAACGAGCAGGCGTGGGAGACGATGACGATCGAGGAACATCTGGAATACTATCTGTCCCAAAACCCGGACCGGAAGGAAGCGATGCGGCAGGTCGCAAAGGACCGCGGGATCAGCAAACGGGATGTCTATCAGTATTTTGTGTCGAAAAAATAGAATATTGCAAGAAAGAATAAATTGTAATAAAATATCAATAAAAGACACGAACCCCGCTGATCGGAGGAGACAATATGCTGGCGATCGAACGCAAAAAGTTTATCTTAAAATATCTGGAAGAGCACGGAAATATAACGACAAACGAAGTATGCAGACTGCTGTCCGTTTCACCGGCGACCGCGAGGAATGATTTAAACAGCCTGGAAAAAGAAAAACTGATCTTAAAGACGCATGGCGGGGCTTCCTCCCTGGAGCCGGAACGGCCCGCGATGATCGCCGCCTATGCGTTCGCGGAAAGGCAGCAGGTGAACCGCGCGGAAAAAGAGGCGATCGCCGACGAGGCGGTAAAACTGATCGAGGACAACCAGTGCATCATCCTCGACGCCAGCTCCACATCGCTCACGCTTGCAAAAAAGCTGTCGAAGTTTAATCGCCTGATCGTCGTGACGAACGGGATCTATACGACGCTGGAACTTAAGGATATGCCGAACATCACCGTGATCTTTATCGGCGGTATCGTAACGAAAAAATCGGGATCCGTCGAAGGTCTTCTCGGGAAAGGACTTTTAAGCAATATCAACGCGGATCTGGCGTTCGTTTCGGCCCGCGGCTTCACGCTTGAGGAAGGGCTGACGGATTTCAACATCTACGAGGCGGAACTTAAGGCTGAGATGCTGAAACACTCAAAAAAATGTATTGCGCTTCTGGACTCGTCCAAGTTGGATACGACGTCGACGGCGAATTTCTGCAATGCGGATAAGATTGACATGCTGATAACGGATGCCGGAGCGGACCTGCAAGTGCTGGAAAAATACCGGTCCGCGGGGATCCGCATCGCAGGGAATGTTCCAGGACTTCCCGGGCAGGAAATATCAGAATAGCGCGCGGACCATGGAATGGAAATTGTCCGCATCCCATGCGCTTCTCCCTACAAAAAGTCCATCTACATCGTTCTGTAAAAGATAACCGGCCGCGTTCTGCGGATTTACGCTGCCGCCGAAAAGGATCGGAACAGATCCGCCGGCCGTACCGAACAGATCTTTTAAACATCCACGAATAACTTCATGACGCCTTCCGGCGTATTCTGCAGAAGCGGGGACGCCGGAGACACCGATCGCCCAGACCGGCTCGTATGCGATTCGCAGCGAGCCGATTTTTTCTTTTGGAAATCCGTATAGATCCTGTTTAAGCTGCATACGAAGAACTTCGTCGCTGACGCCGGCATCCTTCTGCGCCGCCGTCTCGCCGATGCAGAGCAGCGGGATCAGACCATGGCGGACCGCAGCGAGGACTTTTTTGTTGAGGTCTTCGTCGGTCTCACCGAACACATGGCGCCTCTCCGAATGCCCCAGCATCACCATTGAAACGCCGAGATCGTTTAGCATCAGCGGAGAGACCTCGCCGGTAAACTGTCCCTCGTCGGCCCAGTGCATATTCTGAGCCCCGAGAAGAATGGGGGAATCTTTTAACAGGCCAGCCGCAGATTCCAGCGCCGGGAAAGACGGGATGACGAAAAGTGTAAGCGCTTCCGGATAATCGCCGCCGAAAAGCTCGGACAACCGCGTCAGAAAACGCCGGGTGTCAGCGTTCGTCTTGTACATTTTCATGTTCGTGCCAAAATATAGGTGTTTCATTCCGAATCCTCCTTTTCTAATTTTACAATAGGTAAAAGAAAAAATCAACAATCAAAACAACAGAAATCAATAAAAAACACTTGCAAATAACAACAAAATATAATAAAATAAAACACAAAATGATAGACAACAAAAAATCCGGCGAAGGAGGAGTCATATGAAACTTGCAATCGGCTGTGATGAGGCCGCTTACCATCTGAAAAAAGAGATCATGGAGCACTTAAAAGAAAAAGGGATCGAATTTCAGGATTTTGGAGCAGACGCAGGAGAAACGGTCCTTTATCCGGACGTAGCGGTAAAAGTTGCCGAAGCGATCGCCCGCGGAGAGTTCGAGAGAGGGATCCTTTTCTGCGGCACGGGGATCGGGATGTCGATCTCGGCGAACAAGGTGCCCGGCATCCGTGCGGCGGTCTGCCATGACCCGTTCTCGGCAGAACGTGCAAGGAAAAGCAACGACGCCCAGATCATGTGCATGGGAGAACGGGTGATAGGCGTCGAGCTTGCGAAGACGCTGGTCGATATCTGGCTGGAATGCGATTTTTCCGGCGGCCGATCCACGCCCAAGGTCGAGCGGATCAAGGAATACGAGAAAAAGTTCATGAAAGCGTAAGCATAAAACCGTGAGGAAGCCCCTCGCGGTTTTTTGATTGCCGGATCGCGCGTTCCCAAAAGTTTTAAATTACCGCTTGACAAATCAGGAAAACAGTTTTAATATACGCATATAATTTGATACTCAAAATATTTGAGACTAAAATAATCGAGAAGGATCTATGACAGCTAAGATTGTGGGAATCGGTACATGCGTGCCGGAAACGGTTGTTACAAATGACGATCTGGCAAAGTTCGTCGATACGGATGACGGGTGGATCAGAAGCCGCACCGGGATCCGCGAGCGCAGGATCTCGAAAAAAGAGGGGACCTGCGAGCTGGCGGCGGGAGCGGCCAGGCGCGCGCTTGCAGCGGCCGGGGTGAAACCGGAGGAGCTGGATATCATCATCCTCGGGACGTCGACGCCGGACCGGAACTTTCCGAGCGACGCGTGCAGCGTTCAAGCGGCGATCGGAGCAGCGAACGCGGTCGCGTTTGATATTTCCGCGGCCTGTTCCGGCTTTATCTTTGCGCTGGGCATCGCGCAGGCGTTTTTTCAGAGCGGCGTTTACCGGACGGCGCTGATCATCGGGGCCGAAACGGTGAGCAAGGTCACGGACTGGAGCGACCGTTCGACGTGCGTGCTGTTCGGAGACGGCGCAGGGGCCGCAGTCCTGAAAGCCGATGAGCGCGGGCTGGTCGATATGACGATGGGCTCCGACGGCACCAAAGGCGATATTCTGGCCTGCACCTCGCGGACGCTGGGCAATTTCCTCACCGGAGCCGGACCGAAGCTCGGGCTGATGACGATGGACGGTCAGGCGGTTTTCCGCTTCGCGGTCCGGAAGGTGCCGGAGAGCATCGAACTGCTGCTGGAAAGAAACGGGATAAAAAAAGAGGAGATCCGATATTATGTGCTCCACCAGGCGAACGAGCGCATCGTAGAGGCCGCCGCGAAACGCCTCGGGGAGCCGATGGAGAAGTTCCCGATGACGATCGACCGGTACGGAAATACGTCCTCCGCCTCGATCCCGCTCCTTCTGGACGATATGATCGGCAAGGATATGCTGAAGACCGGGGACAGGATCGTGATCTCCGGTTTCGGCGCTGGGATGACCTGGGGCGCCGCCCTGCTTGAATGGTAAAAAGGATCCGCGGCGGCAAAACCGGTCGCGGGTCCCGAAAATAAATCAAAAGAAGATAACAAACAGGTAAGGAGAAAGAGTTATGTTGGAGAAAATGAAAGAACTGATCGCGGACCAGTTGAGCATCGATGCGGAAAAAGTCACGGAAACGGCAACCTTTAAGGACGATTTGGGCGCGGATTCCCTGGATCTGTTCCAGCTCGTGATGGCGCTCGAGGACGAATATTCGATCGAGATCCCGTCCGAGGACCTACAGAAACTTTCGACGGTCGGGGACGTTATCAACTATTTAAAAGACAAGGGCGTTGAGGAATAATGAAGACCAGAGTGACGGAGATGCTGGGGATCCGATACCCGATCTTTCAGGGCGGCATGGCCTGGGTGGCGGAGCACAACCTCGCCGCAGCCGTTTCGGAGGCGGGAGGGCTGGGCCTGCTCGGCGGCGCGAGCGCGCCGGGAGAGGTGGTTCGCGACGAGATCCGGAAAACGAGAATGCTGACGGATAAACCGTTCGGCGTCAACATTATGCTGATGAGCCCGTATGCAGACGATGTGGCGAAGGTCGTCGTCGAGGAAGGAATAAAAGTCGTCACGACCGGAGCGGGCAATCCCGGCAAGTACATGGAGATGTGGAAGAACGCCGGGATCAAAGTCATCCCGGTGGTCGCCTCGGTCGCCCTCGCGCGGCTCATGGAGCGCGGCGGCGCGGACGCGGTGGTCGCGGAGGGCACGGAATCAGGCGGTCATATCGGGGAGGCGACGACGATGACGCTGGTCCCGCAGGTCGCCGACGCGGTATCGATCCCGGTGATCGCAGCGGGCGGCATCGCCGACGGGCGCGGTATCGCGGCCTCCTTTATGCTGGGCGCGGAGGCAGTGCAGATCGGGACCCGCTTCGTGGTGGCAAAGGAATCGATCGTACATGAAAACTACAAGCAGCGGATCATAAAGGCGAAGGACATCGACTCCGCCGTTACGGGCAGGAGCCACGGCCATCCGGTGCGCTGTCTGCGCAATCAGATGACGCGCGAGTACAACCGCCTCGAGGCCGAGGGAAAAAGCTTTGAGGAACTGGAGTATCTGACGCTCGGCACGCTGCGCAAGGCGGTCGTGGACGGCGACGTAGTGCACGGGACCGTGATGGCCGGGCAGATCGCGGGCATGATCCGTAAGGAGCAGACCTGCAGGGAAATGATCGAGGAGATGATGGCGCAGGCGGAAAAACTGCTCGCCGGAAAAGAAACCGTCAGATAAGAGGCCGTCCGATAAGAAACCGTCAAATAAGAAGTCATCAGAAAGGGTGCCATCAGATAAGGGGCATCGGATAAGAGGACATTATGGGAAAGACAGCGTTTATTTTTCCCGGCCAGGGCGCGCAGGTGTGCGGCATGGGCCAGGATTTTTACGAAAACTCAAAGACCGCCCGCGACGTTTTCGATCGGGCGAGCGAGCTCTTGGGCTTTTCGATGCCGGAGCTCTGCTTTGAGAAAAACGACCGGCTGGACATCACAGAATATACGCAGGCGGCGATGGTGACGGCGAGCGTCGCCATGCTGAAGGTCCTGGAGGAAGCCGGATACCGTGCGGACGTCGCGGCCGGGCTGAGCCTCGGGGAATACTGTGCGCTGGTCACGGCCGGGGTCATGCAGCCGGATGATGTGATCCGCACGGTCAGACGGCGCGGGATCCTGATGCAGGAGGCCGTCCCGGCGGGCGTGGGCGGTATGAGCGCCGTGCTGGGCATGACGGCGGAACAGATCGACGCGGTCGTGGACGGAATCGAAGACGTCCAGGTCGCGAACTACAACTGTCCCGGACAGATCGTGATATCCGGGAAAAAAGAGGCGCTCGAAACTGCGGCCGAAAAGCTTAAGGAGGCCGGCGCGAAGCGGGTGATCCCGCTAAACGTCAGCGGGCCGTTTCACTCCCGTCTGCTTACGGAAGCCGGGAAAAAGCTCGGCGTCTTTTTAAAGGATGTGGAAATTTGCAGACCCCGCATCCCGTATGTGGCGAATGTGACCGCCGACTATGTGACGGAGGCGGATGCGGTGCGCGGGCTGTTGGAGAGGCAGGTCTTCTCCTCGGTGCGCTGGCAGCAGAGCGTCGAGAGGATGATCGCGGACGGCGTCGACCGTTTCGTGGAGATCGGGCCGGGGCACACGCTGACCGGTTTTATAAGAAAGATCGACCGCGGCGTGAAGACGGTCAACATCGAAAAACTGGCGGATATGGAAAAGTTGGGAGAACAGCTATGAATTTAAGCGGAAAAGTCGCCCTTGTCACGGGCGCGAGCCGCGGGATCGGACGGCAGATCGCTTTGACGCTGGCCGGTTACGGTGCGACGGTGATCGTCAACTACAACGGCTCCGAGGAGAAAGCGCGCGAGGTCGCGGATGAGATCCGGGCGGGCGGCGGACAGGCGGAAGCGGTCCGCTGCAGCGTCGCGGACGCGATCCAGACAAAGGAAATGATCGCCGGGATCGTGAAAAAGCACGGCCGCATCGATATTCTGGTGAACAACGCCGGGATCACCCGCGACGGACTCCTGATGGCGATGCCGGAGGCCGACTTCGACGCGGTCCTGGAAACCAATCTAAAAGGTGCGTTTCATTGCATAAAAGGTGTGTCAAGACAGATGCTCAAGCAGCGTTCCGGCCGGATCGTGAATATTTCCTCCGTGTCCGGCATCATGGGCAACGCCGGGCAGGCGAATTACTGCGCGTCGAAGGCCGGTCTGATCGGGCTTACCAAGTCCGTCGCCCGGGAGCTGGGGAGCCGGGGGATCACCGTGAACGCGGTCGCGCCGGGCTTTATCCGCACGGAGATGACCGACGTGCTCTCGGACAGCGTGAAGGAGACGCTCGGTGCACAGATCCCGCTAAAGCGCTTTGGAGAGCCGAAGGACGTGGCGGAGGCGGTCGCCTTTCTCGTATCGGACGAAGCCGCCTACATTACGGGACAGGTGCTTCAGGTGGACGGCGGCATGGCGATGTAGGCGCGGACAAAAGAACGGCGGGACAATTGCCGCGGTAAAAATCTTCGGAACAGGAGAGCGGAGAGATGAACAGAGTTGTGGTAACAGGAATGGGAGCGATCACCCCGATCGGAAACGATGTGGCGTCGTTCTGGGAAGGGCTGAAAGCGAAACGGATCGGCTTCGGACCGATCTCATACTTCGATACGACCGGCTATAAAGCGAAGGTAGCCGGGGAAGTGAAGGACTTTGATCCGACGCGCTACATGGACCCGAAAACGGCGCGCCGCATGGAGCGTTTTTCCCAGTTCGCGGTCGCCGCGGCCAAGCAGGCGATCGAGGATGCGGGACTTGACATGGAAAAGGAGGACCCCTACCGCGCCGGCGTATGCGTGAGCTCGGGGATCGGCAGCCTGCAGGCGATCGAGCGGGAATACGATAAGCTGAGGGAAAAGGGCCCGTCCCGCACAAATCCGATCCTTGTGCCGCTCATGATCAGCAATATGGCGGCGGGGAACATCTCGATCCAGTTCGGACTAAAGGGCAAGAGCATCAACGTGGTGACGGCCTGCGCGACCGGGACCCACTCGATCGGCGAGGCCATGCGCTCGATCCAGCACGGGGAGGTCGACGTGATGGTGTCCGGAGGGACCGAGAGCAGCATCACGCCGCTGGCGGTCGCCGGCTTCTGCAGCCTGACGGCGCTATCCCCTTCCGAGGATCCGGCGCGGGCGTCGATCCCCTTCGATAAGGAGCGGAACGGTTTCGTCATGGGCGAGGGCGCGGGCGTCGTGGTCCTGGAATCGCTTGAACACGCGAAGGCGCGGGGAGCGAAAATTTACGCGGAGCTGGTCGGATACGGGGCCACCTCGGACGCGTACCACATCACCTCACCGGCCGAGGACGGAAGCGGCGCGGCGCGGGCGATGTTGAATGCGATGAACGAGGCGGGCGTAAAGCCGGAGGAGATCGATTATATCAACGCGCACGGCACCGGAACGCATCACAACGACCTGTTCGAGACGAGGGCCATCAAAGCGGCGCTCGGCGACCACGCGCGGAAGGTGAAGATCAACTCCACGAAATCGATGGTCGGCCATCTTCTCGGCGCGGCGGGCGGCGTGGAGTTCATCACGGTCGTCAAGTCGATCGAGGAGGGCTTTATCCACGCGACGGCCGGACTTATGATCGACGATCCGGACTGCGATCTTGATTATACGAAAGGCGAAGGCTTGAAAGCGGATATCCGGTATGCGCTTACCGATTCGCTCGGGTTCGGCGGGCACAATGCCTGCCTGCTGGTAAAGAGGTTTGAAGGTTAAGGAGAACAAGTTTGAAACAGAGAGGTAGCGGATAGAGAAAAAGTAAAATGCATAACAAACAAGCCATCACTGGGGTGGCTA
>CANQGL010000065.1 GCA_947623185.1 uncultured Lachnospiraceae bacterium | reverse complement strand
GAAATGCGCGTGCAGCTTACGGTCCGGACGGAAACGGTCTGCCACTCATAATACGTTTCCACCTGCTGCTCCGTGTCGTATTTTCCGTCGCAGTAGACCTGCTTCGTCACGACCCTGGTATTCTCCCGGTACTCCTCTTCCGTATCCTCGATGCAATAATATTCACCGTCAAGCTCCGGAACGGAAACCGGATCCAGCGCGGCAAGCTCGCCGTACACGAACGCGTTCCCCGCGTCGGTCTCCATCCCATAACGGAACATTTCTTCGGTATCGATGTGGACCGCCTTGCGCATCTCGGCGCTCTTCAGATTCTGGCGCTGTTTTGCCTTCTCAAAAAGATACAGCGACCATAGGATGCTGATCAGCATGATGACAACCAACGGCCATTTGGACGGCCGGTCCAGTGGATAACCCGCGTACACTATTTCGCACCGTCCCTTTCTCTGTGTTCAAACAGATCCTGCGGGGCATCCTCCGGCGCGTCATATGCGAGCCGTTCAAAGTTTTTCTTCTCATACCCGCAGATGTTTAAAAACAGCGCCGTCGGGAACCTGCGGACATACTGGTTGTAGGATGCGACCGTCGCGTTGTAATTTTCGCGCACGCGCCCGATCATGTTTTCCGTCATCGACAGCTCCGTCATCAGCTGCTTATACGTCTCGTCGCTTTTAAGCTGCGGGAACGAGTACGCGACCGCCGCCATCGCGGCCCCGGGGCTGCGCGTCTCCTGTCCGTCGCGCAGGGTCTTTGCGATCTGCATGAGCAGCTCCGATTCGTGTTCGTCGTACCGCTTTACGCAGTCAGCAAGATTGTAGACGAGATCGACACGCCGTTTCTGCTGCACCGAAATGTCGGATCTCGCCGTGTACACGGCCTCCTCGCAGCTGATCGCCTTGTTTTTCGCCGAAAAGATCATATACACGACCGTGACCGCCAGAATGATAATGACAAATACAGACAGAGCGCTCATGATGTTCTCCCCTTTCTCCGTACGTTATTCCCGGAACGCAGTCCCGTGCCCGAATGCGCCGTTCACCATGCAGGTCTTCGCGGCGAACCGCGCTCCTTTTTCCATCGCTTCGCCAATGCCGTCACCCTGAAGGACCGAGAGCAGGAACGCCGTCGCAAAGGAATCCCCGGCTCCCAGCGTATCGACCGCATCCACCCGCTCGGGGACGTTTCGGTAGAACCGCTCCCCGTCGTATACCAGCGAGCCCTCGCTTCCCCGGGTGGCGATCACCATGCGGCATCCGCGGGATATCAGCATCCTGCAGTACGCTTTTATCTCGTCCTCCGGAACCGATCCGCAGGAAGCGAACACATAGTCCGTCTGCGGCGCGACCGTATCCGTATAGTAGGGATCGCGCCACCTGCCGGAGAAATCATAGGACAGCGGCACCCCGGTGCTTTTCGCCCGCGCAAGCTGCCCGTCAAAGTGTCCGTTCTGGCTGGTATGGATCAGATCGAACGTCCGGATGTAGGCGAGATCCTCTTCGTCAAGTTCCAGCGGATGCAAATTTGCCACGCCTCCCCGGTTCGAGGTGATGAATTCCCGGTCCCCGTTTACTAAGCGCACCTTCGCGTATCCGTTCTCGCCGTCGTACTGGCGGCAGCGGATGCGTTCGACTTTGAGCTCGTCCAGCGTCCGCATCACATGGGCGGACACCTCGTCCCGGCCGAATACGCCCATGTATGCGGAATCCGCCCCGAGCATTTTTGCGTAGACCGAAAAGTTCAGCGCCTGACCGCCCGGGTACATCATCATCGCCGGATAGTATTTATCGCAGACATTGTCCCCGATCCCGATCACTCTCGCGCCCATCAGTATTCGACCTTCCACATATATCTTCTGTCATCCATGGAATGGCCTCGGATCTCCGCCATCTGGGAGACGTAGTACCGCTCGATCGGGATCAGGACGACCGGATTGAAGAATTCCGCCACGTCGCTGTCGATCCGTCCGCGGTTGAGCTCCTTAAAATCGATCACGATAAAGTTTCCGGCATAGGCGTTCAAAAACCGGAGGCACCTCTCGTCAAGGGCCCTCGTGCGGCCCTCGCTCATGATCAGGACGATCGGGAGCTTTTTGTCCGTCGTCTCGAACGGTCCGTGGAAATACTCGCCGGTGTGCAGGCATACGGCGTGCTTCCACTGCATCTCCATGAAATGGCAGCAGCACATGGAATAGGCCACGCCGTAGTTCGGGCCGGAAGCCAGGACATAAAAGACCGGCTCGTCCTTTTCCCTCTCCGCCCACGCTCTCGCGGCGGCCAGGCAGTTCTTTTTCCCTTCGGCGACGATCTCGTCGATATACCGGTAGGCGTCCATCGCCTTTTCATATTTGTCCCAGCCCTCGATCTGGTGAAGAAGCTCGAATCCGATCCGGAGCGAGTTGGACTGGTTGGAATCGCTGTAGACCTGGTCGTCCCCGTTTGAATAGGTCACGACGTACCGCCCGACCTTCGCCATCCCGGTCTGCATGTTTCCGGTCATGGCGATCGTGACGGCGCCGGCCTTATTGGCTGTCTTTACCGCCTCGACGGTCTCCGGCGTCGCCTTTAGGGAACAGATAACGGCTACGCACCGGCCGTCGAGTTCCTTCGGCGTCGCGTGCACGAATTCGTTGCTGGTATAGGTGCTCGCGCCGAACGTCTTTGCCTCGCTCTGCAACAGATAGAGCCCCGGGAAGATCGCCGCCTTCGATCCGCCGCACGCGACGAAATACACATGCTTTAAACCGCCTTTTCCGGCCATCGTCTCCCTGATCTCGGCCACGATCTCTTTTATCGTCTTTGTCATTTCAGTCTCCGTTTCTCCGGGCCGCTGCCCGGCGTTGTCAGCACAGTCCGACAAAAAATTCAAACAGTTTCGTTCCGTCCGGCCCGCACGCCGGATTCGGCGTATCGCCCCGCATGCGCTCCGGGTGGAACTGCACGGAAAATACCGGGAGCGTTTTGTGCTCCAGCGCTTCGATCGTCCCGTCCCCGGCCCTGGCCGTGATCCGCATGTCTTCGCCCGCGCGGTCCGTGCAGTCGCGATGAAAGCTGTTTACGAAAAACCGCGTCCCGTACAGCCGTTCCAGGACCGATCCTGCCTCCGCCACGATCTCGTGGCCGATCCCTTCCGAGTGTTCATACGGATGGATGCGCGGGAAGTTCAGCATGTTGTGTCCGCCGAACGCCGCGTTTATGAGCTGATGGCCCCGGCAGATCCCCATGACCGGCTTTTTTCTCTTCACAAATTCCTCCAGCAGCGCAAACTCCATCTCGTCGCGCGCGGTATTGCAGCCGGCCTTGAGGTTGTGGGCGACCGTTGCGTCGCCTCCGGCCAGGTCGTTAAAGGTATCGCCGAACCTCGCCGGATGGACGCTCTCGCCTCCCGTGAGCAGCAGCCCGTCCGCCAGTTCTGCGTATTCCGCCGCCAGTTTCGTGCAGCCCGGCAGGAGCGGGATCCCGCCCGCCGCCGCGAGCGCGTTCATGTACGCCGCGTTGACCGATAGCATCAGTCCGCCTTTCGCGTTCGGCGCTACCGTTCCTGTCACAAGAATTATCTTTCCCAATGTTCTACCACTCCCTGCGGATCTCCTCGCGCTTTACGTCGTAGGTCTCCAGAAATTCCTTCAGGTCCTTCTCGTTCCGGATCAGCATCACTTCCTCGAATTTTCCGGTGCCGGTCTCCTTAAACCCGGCGACCTGCTCGCCGTTGCAGATGCTGGCGCGGATCACCGGGATCTTCCCGGTCTTGTCGTAGTCGGGCCGTTTCTTTTCCTTCTTCCAGAACATGGCGCGTTTCCTCCGTTTTGTATCCGTTATTATCCGATAATGCTGTCCACGTCCTCCGCTCCGGCACAGAGCAGAGCCACCAGCATGGTCTCCTGGCAGTTTTTGTACGCGCCGTCCGGTTTGAAGCGCTCGTGGATCGTATGGTACTGCGCGTCATAGTCGCTCCCGCCTCCGAGGCAGACGGCCGGAAGGCCCGCTTCCAGCGCGCGGCTGCAGTTGGTCGATCCGCCCTTTCCGAGCTGCGGTTCGTCGCATCCGAGGTAGTTCGCGGCCGCCATCGCAGCCTCTACGATCGGCGCATGGGAGTCCTGGCTGCCCGCGTTGACGTCGCAGATGTGCTTATAATCGTAGGTGATGGTGTCCGCGCCCCAGCGCTCGGTCTCCTCCCTGCAGGCTTCCTCGATCGCCGCAAAGATCCGGTCGCGCAGCTTTTCCAGCTCCTCCTGAGAGTTCGAGCGGAAATTGAAGCGGATCTGCGCCTGCGGAACGATTGCATGAACGGCCGCAAGACTGCCGGCATGGAAGTTCGTCACCGCGACGGTGGTCTTCGGATCGGACGGCAGGCGGAATTCCGCGATCTTTGCGATCGCCCGCGCGGCCGCGTTGATCGGGTTTGCCACTTTGCCGTACATCCCGTAGGCGTGGCCGCCGACCCCGTAAAAGTTGACCTCGTAGGTCTGGATCCCGGTCGCCTCGTAGATGACCTCCTTAAAACCGTCTCCATCCACCGAAACGCTCGCGTCGAGCTCCGGATGATGGTTTACATAATACTGCATCCCCCGCAGGCCGCCGGTCCCTTCCTCCTGGACCGTGCCCACGAACCGGATATCGCCCTTCGTCTCGATCCCGGCGGCGTTCAGCGCACGGATCACGGAGAGCACCGAGGCCACGCCGCGCGTGTCGTCGACGATGCCCGGGCATTTGATGTATCCGTCCTCGCGGACGATCTCAAGTTTCGTGTCCTCCGGGAAGACCGTATCCATATGGCCCTCGACCAGGACCGTCTTTCCGCCGCCGGTCCCCTTGCGGGTGCCGACGCAGTTCCCGTACTCGTCGATATGGCAGTCGCTTAAACCCTCTTCGATGAACATCTCCAGAAGTCTCGCCGCCTTCTTCTCCTCGTGGAACGTCGGCGCCGGGATCAGGGTCAGCTCGATCTGCTTTTCGATGATCGTCTCGTGATCATCCTCCATGAATTTCAGCGCGTTTTTCACCTTCGCATCCGACGTCAGTTTGTCAAACGACGCCTGAACTTTTTCCGAAACCTTGTACTGCATCCTGCTTTCCTCCTGTTGATTTAAGAATATCCGGCCGTGCCGGTAGTCCGTGGTTCTCTCTTTACTGCTCCATACCGCTATTATAGCAGTAAGCCGGGATACCTTCAAGAAAAATTGTATCGTCATTTGGCATCTTTTCTGTGCCTGTTCTCTGCCTCCTCTGTGCCTGTTCTCTGCCTCCGCGTCCGCGCCTCACGCCTTTTTGGATCCGTTCTCTGCGTTTTGGGGACGGTCCTGCGCCCGTCTGGATGTATACTTTTTATAAAATTGCATGCATATTTATTAAAAAACTGCTTGCGACACCCGATTCGTTGTGATAATATGTACCATAAATTAAGTTATTCCAAGGAGAAAGCACAGCCATGTCCAAAAAAATACCGGCCGGTGACGGTAACGGCCGCAGCATACTTTCCGACGATCCCCTGCTCCGCCGGCTCCACGGGGAAGGAATCGGCAGGGACATCCTGGTGTTCGGGGACCTGATCCTGGACGCCGACCACCTGACCGTGGCCTCCGGCGATAAGGAAGTCCTCCTCACCCACCAGGAAGCCAAGATCCTGGAACTGTTTCTCCGCCATCCGGCGGGCCGCGTCTTTACGCGGAAGGAGATCTACGAATATGCCTGGGGATCCGGCCATCCGGTCGGGGAAAAGCCGTGAACGTCCATATCAGCAACCTTCGGAAGAAGCTGAAGGAAGTCTGCGGCTCCGACTGCATCGAGACCGTATGGGGCGTCGGTTTCCGAATCATGTGACACAGTAGAAAACAGCAGAGCCGGATCCGGCTCTGCTGTCTTTTTACCCGTTACCGCGCCTCGTCGATCGACTTCCCGATATCGTGGCGCATATATTTGTTCTCAAAACTCACCCATTCGGTCGCCCGGTAGGCGTTTTCCCGCGCCTCCTTAAGCGTCGCGCCGTTTGCGGTGACGCCGAGCACTCGGCCGCCGTTTGTGACGATCCGGCCGTTTTCGTCAAATTTCGTTCCGGAATGGAAGACGTAATATCCGTCCTTGTCCCGGAAATTTTCAAGCCCCTCAATCGGGAATCCCTTCTTATATTCGAGCGGATAGCCGTCGGAGGCGAGGATCACGCAGACCGTCGCCCGGTCGTTGTCGAATTTCAGGTCGATCTGATCCAGCGTCCCGTCGATGCACGCCTCAAATACGTCGACGATGTCGTTTTCAAGACGCGGCAGTACGACCTGCGCCTCCGGATCGCCGAAGCGGGCGTTGTATTCCAGCACCTTCGGCCCGTCCGCCGTCAGCATCAGTCCGAAGAAGATCACGCCCTTAAACGGCCTTCCCTCGGTCTTCATCGCGTCCACGGTGGGCTGATAGATGTGCTTTTTGCAGAATGCGTCGATCTCCGGCGTATAGAAGGGGCTCGGCGAGAAATTGCCCATTCCGCCGGTATTTAAGCCCTCGTCGTTGTCCTTCGCGCGCTTGTGATCCTGCGCCGAGCTCATGATCTTGATCGTATTGCCGTCCACGAACGAGAGCACCGAGACCTCGCGCCCGGTCATGAACTCCTCGATGACGATCTCGTCGCCCGCGGAGCCGAACTTTTTGTCGAGCATCAGCGTCCGGACGCCCTCTTTTGCCTCCTCGTAAGTTTTGCAGATCAGCACGCCCTTCCCGAGCGCCAGCCCGTCCGCCTTTAAAACGATCGGGTATTTCGCCGTTTTCAGATAGCGAACCGCCTCATCGGGGTCCCTGAACGTCTCGTACGCCGCGGTCGGGATCCCGTACTTTTTCATCAAATTCTTGGAAAACGCCTTAGAGCCCTCGAGAATGGCCGCGTTTTTGCGCGGTCCGAAGACGCGCAGCCCCTCTGCCTCAAACTTGTCCACGATGCCGCCGACCAGCGGATCGTCCATGCCGATCACGGTCAGGTCGATCTCCTTTTCCCTCGCGAACGCTGCCAGCTTATCGAATTCCATCGCGCCGATCGGAACGCATTCCGCGACCTCCGAGATCCCGGCGTTTCCCGGCGCGCAGTAGATCTTGTCGACTTTTTTGCTCTGGGCGGTCTTCCACGCGATCGCGTGTTCTCTGCCGCCGCTTCCAACGATCAGAACCTTCATCTTCTGTCTCCTTTCAGACCAGCCCGTTCGCGATCATGTCGATCGCCTGCGGAAGGAGTTTCCACTCCGCTTCCTCCATCACGCGCCGCTGCAAGATCTCCGGCGTGTCGCCGGGCTTTACCTCGACCGCTTTCTGCAACAGGATCGGACCGGAATCCATGCCCTCGTCCACGAAATGCACGGTGGCTCCCGTCACCTTGACCCCGCGCGCAAGCGCCGCCTCATGCACCTTGAGCCCATAGTAGCCCACGCCGCAGAACGACGGGATCAGCGACGGGTGGATATTGATGATCCGGCTGCGGTACTTTTCGATCATCTCCGCGGGCACCTTCACTAAAAATCCGGCAAGCACGATCAGATCGGGCCGGTAAGAATCGACCCGCTCAAGCAGCGCCCGGTTGAATGCGGCGCGGTCCTCAAAATTCTTCGGGGAAACGCACTCGGCCGGAATATCATGATCCGCGGCCCGTTTCAGGGCGTACGCCCCCGGATTGTTGCTGATCACGGCCGTCACCTTCGCGTTCGTGACCGCGCCGTCATCGATCGCGTCGAGGATCGCCTGCAGATTCGTGCCGCCCCCGGATACGAGAACGCAGACTCTTAACATAAGGTCACGCCCTTTGTTCCGGTCTTGATCTCACCGATGATATACGGCGTCTCGCCCGCCTCGCGGATCGCCTCCATCGCGCGCTCCGCATTCGCCGGTGCGACGGCCACGATCATGCCGATCCCCATGTTGTAGGTATTGTACATCATATGTTCCTCGATCTCGCCCTTTCTCTGCAGCAGGCCGAAGATCGGCGGGATGGGATAACTGTCCTTATGGATCACGGCGTGCGTGTTTGCGCCTAACATCCGGGGCACGTTCTCATAGAAACCGCCGCCGGTGATGTGGCAGCACGCATAGACGCGGATCTCCGCCTCTTTCAGGTTCTTGAGCGCCTTCACATAGATCCTCGTCGGGGCCAGCAGCGCTTCCCCGAGCGTCGTTCCGAGCTCGTCATAGTAGACGGAGAGACCTTCCTTCGTCATCTCCTTCTCGAATACCTTGCGTACCAGCGAAAAACCGTTGGAATGGATCCCGGAGGAGGCGATGCCGATCAGCACGTCGCCGTCGCTGAGCTCCTTGCCGTCGATCATATCTTTCTCGTCGACCACGCCGACCGTAAATCCGGCCAGATCGTATTCATCCTCCGGCATCAGGCCCGGATGCTCCGCGGTCTCGCCGCCGATCAGGGCCGCTCCGGCCTGACGGCATCCTTCCGCCACGCCGGACACGATCGCCGCGATCTTCTCCGGCACGTTCTTGCCGCAGGCGATGTAATCAAGGAAAAACAGCGGTTCTCCGCCCGCGCACGCCACGTCGTTCACGCACATCGCCACGCAGTCGATCCCGACCGTGTCGTGTTTGTCCAGCAGGAACGCCAGCTTGATCTTCGTTCCCACTCCGTCGGTGCCCGAAAGCAGCACCGGATGCTCCATGTTGCGGAACGCGCTCGCCGAGAACGCGCCCGAAAAGCCTCCGATCCCGCCCAGGACCTCCGGACGGGTCGTCTTTTTGATATGTTCCTTCATGAGTTCCACCGCGCGGTAACCCGCCTCGATGTCCACTCCAGCTTTCTTATAATCCATAGTCTGCCTCCCAGTATCCCGGCCGCGCGATGGCGCGTTCCTTCGGGATCTAAAATCAGTGTCGGTAGTTCTGCCTTTTCTTTTTCCTTTTGCGGTCTACTTCTTCATGGACGCCAGATACGCCTTGTACCCGGTCTCGTCCAGCTTCTTTGCCTTCCCCTCGACCTCGTTTTTCATCTCCTCCGAGTATGCCTTGAGCTTCTTTAAAAGCTCCGGATCGGAGACCGCCAGGATCTTTGCCGCGAGGATGCCCGCGTTCTTGCCGCCGCCGATCGCCACGGTCGCTACCGGGATCCCCGAGGGCATCTGCACGATCGAGTAGAGCGAATCGACGCCGCCGAGATCCGAGGTCTTCATCGGGATCCCGATCACGGGCATCGGGAAGATCGCCGCGCACATGCCCGGCAGATGCGCCGCCTTTCCGGCCCCGGCAATGATCACCTTGATCCCCTTTTTCTCGGCCGATTTTGCATATTCGTAAAACAGATCCGGCTCCCTGTGCGCAGAGATGATCGTCATCTCAAAGTCGATCCCGAATTTCTCCAGCATATCGGCGGCCTGCGCCATGACCGGCATATCCGAGTCGCTTCCCATTACGATTCCAACTTTTGCCATAACAAACTCCTCTCATGTATGTTGTGATACCGGTTCCCCGGTCTGTATCCCGTCGAGCGCTTCGTTAAGCGGTTCCAGGCCCGGAAGGACGAAGCGTCCGTTTTCGATGATCTCCGTCCGCGTTCCGTCCGCGGCCACGGCCGTGATCCGGCCCAGTTCGCGGTACGGGATCGTGATGTCCGTATGCACGCCGAAGTACGCCTTTGAGACGTCGGTCTTTCGCAGGATCGAGACCTCGTTGTCGCGGGCGATCATCTCTTTGCCGTCCGGGTTATACATCGGACTGTCCTCGGTCCAGCTGTAACAGGTGTCTCCGACCGCGAAATGCGGCCCCATTTTCTCCACGATCAGGATCGGAAGGCGGTCGATGATCCCGTAGCGCTCCGCCATCGCGTAGGCCGCGGTGTTCGTCCCGATCGCGAATTCCCCGAGCGGCAGGCTCTCATGGTTGTTCATGATCCCCTGAACGACCAGCTTCCTGCCCTCCTCCGGATCCGCAAAATTATCGCAGGAGACCGCCGTCACGCGGCCGTCCTTAAACTCCATCGTAAGGTTCCGGTAGCGGATGTCCCCGACGTATACGCCCGAGACGTTTAAGATCCCGTTTGTTCCCGCCAGCTTCGGCGAGGTGAACACCTCCCCGAGCGGGATATTGACATCCGCCAGACAGTTTTCAAACACGGTCTGCTTCTCGGGATCGGAGATCTCCGCCAGATACACGTTCATGTCGGTGCGGTTTTCGCCGCATCCTCTGATCTCGACGTGTTCCGCCTTATCGAGGACGTCGATCAGGCATTTCTGCATACGCCCGTAAAGCGTCTGATCGAGCGTATTGATGCGGACCGTCTCCGCAAATATCTTCTCAAAATCCGGCCCGATCGCCGGGACCGGAAACGCGATGATCGTAAAGCTGGTCTCGTCCCCGGGTATATATTCGTTGACGACCGGCATGGAAGCGTTCCGGTATTCCAGAAAAAGCTTCTGCTGCCTTGCGTTGAAGGCCCACGCCTCCCGTTTGTTCTCCGGATCGAATCCCGGTTCGCCGAACGTCTCGATGACCGCCGGACCGGCGTACTCCGCCGCCTCTTTCCGGAGAGCCGCGTACGCGCTCTTTAACACGGACAGCTTCCGGTCGCGGAACGCCTTGTCAAGGTAAAGCGCGCTGTCGTAGCGGTGGTCGTAATCGTACTGGCGGTTGGCCGGATGCGCCGAATAGCCGGCGTTCCCGGAGGGATTCCGGTTCAGGCTCCCGGCAGGTACGCGCGGAATGATGACGGAAAGCCCCGCCGATTCAAAATTGCGGATCGCCATGCGCACCACGCGCTCCATCCCGATGGGGTACCGGATGGCAACGCTTTTCTTTTTCGACAGGTCGCGGCCCATGATCTTAAATCCGCGGATGTATCCGTCCGTGAAGGTGTCCGCCATGCGGCGGATCGTCTCCTCCGGAAGGCCGTTCAGAAAGGCCGCCATCTTCTCCTCCTCCGGCGAGATATATTCGCCGAAGCGGTACAGATAATCCGGGTCAGCAAGGTCGCTCTCCATAATGACAGTCCGCGCGAAACCTAGCGACGGATCGACCGCTTCCCGGATCCGGTACGGCAGCATCACGTCGCAGTAATCGCTCTCGCACCAGTAAAGGATGTCGCGGACCGACCGGTCCGACGGGATCCCTTCGTCCTCAAACAGATTGTAGATCTCGATAAACGCTTCATTGAAGGCCGTCATCTCCAGCATCCGGCCCTCGAACGCATAGACGATGTCTCCCCGGATCTCCGCGTACAGAAAACATAAAAGCTTTCCCAGCCCTTTCCCCAGCGTCTTCACCGCATAGGAAGGGTTCGCAAAGCTTTTTTCATACCTGTCCGGCAGGATGTCCGCATAAAGGCTGCGGTTCAGTTCGCGGAGGCGTCCGCCGTCCCATGCGGAAAAACCGCCCGTCCGCACGGCCTCCATCACCGTCCCGCAGAGCGCGATGAAACCGGAGACCTGCCGGAAATATCCGCGAAACGGCTCGCCGACGGTCTCCTCCTGCGCGATCGTTCGGATCCGCTCCATCGACAGCGCATACCGTTCTTCGATCAGTTCGTTTTCTGTCATTGTCTCAACTCCGTCTTCCGCCGCGGTCCTGCCCGTGAGGCTACCGCAGCGCGATCACCAGGATCATGATCCAGATCAGCAGGATCAGCCCGGATCCCACCAGACTGATCTTTGCAAGCACATAGTTCTTTTCCTTCTCGGAAAACGAGAGAGCCCCGTACACCACGGAAACGACGGCCGCAATGATGCCGGAAAGGCCGAGCGCCGCCGCGGCAAGCGGGACGTTTCCCCGGGTCATACAGGCTGCGGCCACGGTCGTGCAGGTCAGCCCGACCGACACCGCGCACAGGGCCGCGGCCACGATGCTGAACCGCGAAAGCGGCTTCTTTATATAAGATACTTTATTTCCGATTCGTTCCACTGTACTTTTTCTCCACTTTTCCCGCCAGAAGGAATATGAGATATCCCGCCAGGCCGCCGGCCATGTTTAAAAGAAGGTCGTCCACATCGAAACTTCACACGCGCAGGACAAGCTGCATGACTTCGATGCAGAGACTCGTAAAAAAGCTGAGCAGCGTTACCGTATACCAGCGCCGCGTTCTCCGCCATACGACCGGCAGAAAGAATCCGAACGGCGCAAACGCCAGCACATTGCCGAAAATGTTCAGGAGCATGGCCTGTACGCCCACCTTGTCCCGATAGACCAGGAAGCGCCGGATCTCGCGGAAAAGCACGAGATTATAGGAATACTCCGGCCGCATGTCGGGACTGCGCCCCATCTCCTCGGCAAAAAACAGAAAGTATGTCAGCAGAACCAGATATAGGACGAACAGCACGGTGCCCGGTTTCCGGTATCTGTCGTTTTTCATATTATTTCCCCGTCTATTCTAAACAGGCATTGCCTGTGAAAGATCCGCGCAGCCAAAAAAGGGGATACGCGTTCTATCCCCTTCCGGACGGCGGTTTAAAATGTGATCTCGGATTTCCGCTTAAGCAGCAGCGCTCCGTTTATGATCGCGATGATGCCCGCCGAAAGGCCGATGCAGACGACCACGATCCCCAGCGCGATGCTCGCCGCGCCGGTATTCCGCATGGTTTTATAAATACGTTCCATATCCGTATACTCCTTATTTTACTCCGTACTGCTCATAGTATGCGTCGATCGCCGTTTTCAATGCGTCGTCGATGATCACCTTGCCCTTGTACTCGCGATTATAGAGGTGCTCAACGACTTCTTTCATCGTGACGATGGCGGTCGTCTTAAAGCCGTATTTCTCCCGGATCTCATCAAGCGCCGACTTCTCCCCCTGTCCGCGTTCGCAGCGGTCGACCGACACGACGAGACCGAGCACATCCACGCTGCCCTGCGCCCGGATGATCGGAAGCGTCTCACTGATCGAAGTGCCGGCGGTGGTCACATCCTCGATGATCACGACTTTATCGCCGTCCGCGATCGGACTTCCGAGCAGGATTCCCTTATCGCCGTGGTCCTTGATCTCCTTGCGGTTCGAGCAGTAACGGATATCCGCGCCGAAATGCTCGCTGAGCGCCATGCTGGCGGCGACCGTCAGCGGGATTCCCTTGTAGGCCGGTCCGAACAGAACGTCGAAATCCGTTCCGAACGCGTCGTTGATCGCTTTCGCATAGTATTCCCCCAGCCTGCGAAGCTGCGATCCGGTGCGGTAAAAACCGGTATTTACAAAAAACGGGGTCTTTCTTCCGCTCTTCGTCACGAAGTCGCCGAATTTCAGGACTCCGCAGTCTACCATGAATTCGATAAATTCCTGTTTGTATTTTTCCATAAAAGACTCCTTTCCAGATCCCTGTTACAGTACGCTGTTGATGTCCTCGATCATATCGATCACGGCCTGTCTGGAAGCCTCGGCGAAGTGTTCCGGTCCGAATTTCGAATACTTCTCCTGCTTGTACGCCGCGATGATCCCGCGCGAGGAATTGACGATCGCGCCGAGCCCGTCCTCGTTGAAGCAGTGGACCAGGTCCTTCGCGGTGCCTCCCTGCGCGCCGTAGCCCGGCACGAGGAAATAGGCGCGCGGCATCAGTTTCCGCAGGGTAGCGCTGAGTTCGGGATAGGTCGCGCCGATCACCGCGCCGACGTTGCTGTATTCACCGTCCATGCAGTCCTCGCCCCATTCGACCACTTTCTCCGCCACCAGCTCATAGAGCGGCCTTCCGTCAATGAGACGGTCTTGGAATTCGCCGCTCGAGGGGTTCGAGGTCTTGACCAGTACGAACAGCCCCTTGTCCTCCTCCCGGCATACGTCCACGAACGGCTTGATCCCGTCGGTCCCCAGATACGGATTGATCGTGATGAAATCCGTCCGGAAACCGGAACAGACGTTGCTTCCGATCTTGATGCGTCCGAGGTGGCCGATCGCATAGGCCGTGGACGTCGAACCGATGTCACCGCGCTTGATGTCCCCGATGACGACCAGGCCTTTTTCCCTGCAGTAATCCACGGTTCTCTTAAATGTCTGAAGGCCCGGAATACCGAACTGTTCGTACATCGCGATCTGGGGCTTGACCGCCGGTATCAGGTCATAAATTTTATCCACGATCGCTTTGTTGTACTGCCAGATTGCTTCCGCCGCCCCCTCCAAAGTCTCGCCGAACTCCGAAAAAGCCTTTTTCTGAATATGCTCCGGCACAAATTTCATCATGGGATCCAGTCCCACCACCACAGGAGCGTTTGTCTGCTTTATTTTCTCAATCAGTCTGTCAATCATATTTCTCTCCATTCCGCCGTCAATACGGCATTTTCTGTCACGGTCAGGATCCCGCCCTCTGCCGCCAGACCCGGAAAACCTGCCGGAATTATTTCAGGTATAATTAAACGCCTTTAAAGAATTTATTTTGTTTCTAAAATGGCGCCTTTTACGCAGGAAAATACGCTAGAATGTAAATTGCCAAGGGGAGCAAGCAAAACTAAGGAGGCATTACACATGAATATCGGCCAGATTATATATGAGCTGCGCATGAAGAAAGGCATTTACCAGAAAGAACTTGCTGTCTACCTGAAGGTATCTATCGGTACGATCTCCAATTATGAAAAAGGGATCCACTACCCCGATTTAAACACGCTCTGCAAACTGGCGGACTACTTCGGTGTCACCACCGATTATCTTTTGGGCCGCACAGACTATCGAAACACTCCTGAGATTCTGCAGCGTCCCATCACCAAAGATTACACCGTAGCTGAACTGGTGGACACCACGCTTGAACTTTCCTCCAAAGATGCAGACCGGCTGATCGATTACCTGGAGCTTTTAAAGCAGTGCCGCTCCGTCAATTTTTCCTGACAGTCATCTGGTCGCCAAAAAGCCCTGCTCTCTCTGAGCCGCTTCGTCGTCGGGGTAACTGT
>CANQGL010000064.1 GCA_947623185.1 uncultured Lachnospiraceae bacterium | reverse complement strand
AGGGCGCGTGGGAGGACGGCCTTCTGGAGAGCACCCGCCGCATGGACCAGATCCTGCGTGAGAAGAACATCCCCGCGTGGGTGGATTACTGGGGCTACGACGTCTGCCACGACTGGTGCTGGTGGCGGAAACAGCTTCCCTATTTCTTTGAAAAACTCGGGATCTAGGACGCCCGGACAAAGACGGACGACGAAAAACAGAGAAAAAGACCCGCCGCGGATGCAGTGGGTCTTATTTTTTAATAATGGATCACGTTTTCTTCCCCGCGGATCCGCCGGATCACGGGCGCCGCTTCCTCGCTCAGGAAGTAGCGCAGGGTGGTCTCGGGGACCAGCGGTTTTAAGGCGTTCAGGTCGCCGCTCTTGATCAGACTGCGCACGGTCGAGGCGCTGATCGCCGCGCCGTCCGCCTGCCTGCGCGGGACGACGCTGCATTCGATCCCGTGCCGCGGGAGCTCATCCTGCATGATGCGGTTGTAGATCCCGGTCACGAGGCTGAACGGCTCTTCGCCGACATAGCGGCGCGTGATGCCGAGGGCTTCGGCGATCCGCACGAAGATCGCCAGGTCCAGACGGGCGTGGCTTTCGATGACGGCGGCCTCGTCCTTCTGAAAATAGCTCGGGAAGGTGGCGCTGCTGATGATATAAGGGCCGGAATCATGGTAACGGACGTTCGGCAGATGCGCGGTCCCCTCCGTGACCAGACGCCTGCGCACCGAAAACGGAACGAGGCTGGCGTCCTCGCTGACGACAAAAAGATGGAGAACGTCGTTTTCCGCCGCCGCCTTCTCCGCGAGATACTGATGGCCGAGCGTGAACGGGTTGGCGTTCATGACAAGGGCGGCTGCTTTCTGCGCCGCGCCGTCCCTTTGCGCCGCGCAGGGATCCGAAGCGCGGCCGGAGACCTGCGCGAGCTTTTTCAGGTAGTCCGCAAAGCCGGTGCGCCGGTTTTCCATGAACACGATCTGCCCCTCGATCCGCGCGATCTCGTAGAAGCCGAGATCCCGGAAAAACACGGCGGAATCGCACTTCGTATAGAGAAAGAGATGCGTGTTCCCGCGCGCGAACTGCGTTTCGACCAGATGGGTGACGATCTCGTTCATCAGGCCCTCGCCCCGGTGCGCGCTATCCACCGCCATGCAGCGCAGGGTGTTCCCGAACAGGCTGCCGGTCGCGATCAGGCGCATATCATCGTCGAACATGCCGCAGGTATAGTCGAGATTCGCGTCGCGGCGGATCCCCTCCCGCATGAGCAGCTCGTCGACCTGCGCGTTCCCGCGCCGGTCGGACGGATATATTTTAGAGATGACGTAATCGGACATATTACTGCTTTACCAGGACTTTGGTGATCTCCGCGACGTAGAGCGTATGGAAATCCCTCTGCGGATAATGCGCGTCCACCGTCTCATGGTCGAGGAACAGCCTTTCCTCGAGCTCGTCGGCGTAGAGCTTTCTGCAGACGAAGATCAGGCTGGCCTCGTTAAAGGCCGTCGTTCCGTCCACGAAGAAGGGGGTCAGACCGGCCTTTTTGGCCTTGTCGCAGTCCCGGCCGGAGAGTGTCCCGCAGATGTTGAGCGCCTCGCGGTATTTCGGGACGTCGTAGAAGGAAAGCGTGAAGGTATCGGCTTTGTCCACGAACTGCTTGGTGTAGCGCTGCGGGCGCACATAGATGGTCGCGACGTTTTTTCCCCAGAGATAACCGAGTCCGCCCCAGCTTGCCGTCATGGTATTGTACCCGGATTCGTCGCCAGCCGTGACCAGCATCCACTCGGAACCGATCCTGGTAAACGGATTAAACGAGAGTTCTTTGATATCGACTTCCCTGAAACTCATAATACACACTCCTCTGTTCGGATTTTTCCGGGCGGCGTGTCCCAAAGACCCTTCCGCCGTCTGTTTTCATTATAATTCCCCGCTCCGAAATTGTAAACAGATAAAAGAAAGTGATTGAAAAAAACGTAAAACGGTGGTATGATGTAGAAGTTAGATAAAGCTAACCAAGGAGGAGCGGACTATGGCGAACATTATCATCATCGCGGTACTTGCCGTTATCATAATACTGGCGATCGCGCCGACGGTCAGGCATTTCAGGGGAGAAGGCGCCTGCTGCGGCGGAGGCGGCGGGACGGTCCGGGAACGGAAGGAGCTCGACTCGCCGAAGATCGGGGAGAAGAGGATGCGGATCGAGGGCATGCACTGCGACAACTGCCGCAACCGCGTGGAGCGCGCGGTCAACCGGCTGGACGGCGCTTCCTGCCGGGTCGATCTGAAACGAAAACTGGCCGTGGTGTCATACAGCCGCGAGATCACCGACGAGGAACTGAAAAAGGCCGTCGAAGATGCCGGTTATACGGTCGTAACGATCGAAGCATAGAACGGAAGAATGAAACATGAGGAGCCAGAACCGCCGCAAGCAGGGGAACACCACCACTTGACGGCGGTTTTTCTTATGTGTTATAGTGATTGAGCCGGCATTTGCCGGATGAAGGAGTGAACATCGATGGCAGATCGGGAAAAATGCGGCCTTGTGCTTGAGGGCGGCGGAATGCGCGGGATCTATACCGCGGGCGTGCTGGACGTTTTTCTGGAAAACGGGATCGGATTCGACGGGGTGATCGGCGTCTCGGCGGGCGCGATCCACGGGAGTTCGTTTATATCGAAACAGAGGGGGCGCAGCATCCGTTACTACAAAAAATACTGTGCGGACAAGCGGTTCATGAGCTGGTCGAATTTCCTCCGCACCGGCGATATGGTGGACGTGGACTTCTGTTATCACGACCTCCCCGAACGGCTCGACCCGTACGATTATGAGACGTTTAACGCCTCGGAGACGGAATTTTATGTGACCTGCACCAACCTTGAGACCGGGAAAGCCGAACATGTGCGGATCACCGATATGCGCGGCCAGATCGACTATCTGCGCGCGTCGGCGACGCTGCCGTACGTCTCGCGCATCGTCGAAGCCGGAGGAAAAAAGCTCATGGACGGCGGATGCGCCGACAGCATCCCGCTGGCCGCGTTCATGCGCATGGGCTTTAAGCGGAACGTCGTCGTTCTGACGCGGGAGCGGGGATATCGGAAAAAACCGGAGAAAGCCGGGCTTGCCCGGATCTTCTACCGTAAGTATCCGCGGTTCGTGCACGCGCTCAATACGCGGCCGCAGAAATACAACCGGACGCTCGAGGGGATCGAGCGGATGGAAAAACAGGGCAGGGCGTTTGTGATCTGCCCGGAGAAACCGCCGGTGATCGAACGGATCTCGCACGATCCCGGAGAGATCGAACGGACCTATGAGAGCGGGAGACGCGACGCTTTGGCGAGGATCGGGGAGCTGAAGGAGTGGCTTTCCGAAACGTAAACGGAAACGGCCCGGGAAAGGATATCGGAATGGAACAAACGGGAATCACACTGAAACGGATCGCCCGGATCCGCACGGATTTTCCGGAGAAATTCGGGATCCCGCGGCAGAGCGGCCTCTCGTGGGAGCTGAAGGGTGAGATCGTATTCGAGCCGGAGTACCGGAACGCCGACGCGGTGCGCGGGCTTGAGGATTTTTCGCATATCTGGCTCATCTGGGAGTTTTCCGAGGCGGTGCGGGAGGAATGGTCGCCGACCGTGCGTCCGCCCAGGCTCGGCGGGAATACGCGCATGGGCGTCTTTGCGACGCGCTCCCCGTTTCGGCCCAACGCGCTGGGGCTCTCCTGCGTGCGGCTGGAGTCGGTGGAACTTCATACGGAGCGCGGTCCTATCCTGCACGTTGCGGGGGCGGATCTGATGGACGGAACGCCGGTTTACGACATCAAACCGTATATCCCCTATGCGGACAGCTACCCGGAGGCGAAGGGCGGTTTTGCCGACACGGCCCGGGATTATCTCCTGAAAGTGCAATTTCCGCCGGAACTGCTGGAAAAGGTCCCCGGGGACAGGAGGAAGGCGCTGGCGGATGTGCTGACGCATGATCCGCGCCCGTCTTACCAGGCCGACAGCGACCGCGTTTACGGGATGGCGTTCGCCGGATACCAGATCCGGTTCACCGTGAAGGACGGCGTGCTCACCGTGCGTTCGGTGGAATCTTGACTTTCATCCTGCCGTATACTAGAATGGAAAAAGACAAAAGAACGGAAAGGTACGGAAATGGGAAAACAGGAAGACGATCGCAGCTTCAGAAGGGAAATGCGGAGAATGGAGAGAAGGCGGCAGGAGCGCGTGCGCCGCATCCTCATGCTGTCGCTTTTGAGCGTCACGGCTCTGATCATCCTCGCCGCGGCGGTCGTTCTGGTCCGCACCCTGTTTTTTGATGAGCCGGTGGACCCGCGGACGGTCCGGACGCCGGAGGGCGTCGAGGTGGATCTTCTGACCCCAAATCCCTATTCCAGGCCGCAGACCCCGCTCACGGAGATCAGGGGGATCGTGGTCCACTATGTGGCGAATCCCTGTTCCACGGCGCGGGAAAACAGGAACTACTTCGAAGGGCTCAAAAACCAGAGCGGCGATAATGCGACCTCGGCGAGCAGCCACTTTGTCGTGGGTCTCGAAGGCGAGATCGTCCAGTGCATTCCGATCTATGAGATCGCCTACGCGTCCAATGAGCGAAACGCCGACACGATCTCGATCGAATGCTGCCACCCGGATGAGAGCGGAAAATTTTATGACAGTACATACGACTCGCTGGTCGGGCTCTGCGCCTATTACTGCAAAGAGTTCGGTCTGAAGCCGAAGGACGTGATCCGTCATTACGACGTGACCGGAAAGATATGCCCGAAGTATTTCGTCGACGATCCGGACGCATGGAAGCAGTTCCGGAAGGACATAAAAAAAGCGATGAAACAGATCGAATAACGCAGACAGAATAACATAGATAGAATAACACCGGTTATGGTATTAATTCCATAACCGGTTTTCTATTGCGGTAAACGGCGTAATAACGGTATCCGCACGCTTTGAGGAGTTCCGCGGCCTGCGGGAAGGCGACCGCAATATCCTGCGGCTTGTGAGCGTCGGAACCGACCGTGATCAGCTCGCCGCCCAGTTCGCGGAAGCGCTTTAAGATCCATTCGTGCGGGTTCGGATGCCCCAGGCGGAAACGGAAGCCGGCCGTGTTGCATTCAAGCGCCTTTCCCTTTCGTATCAGAGTCTTTAGGATCTCGTCGATCACATCCGCATAGTCTGCCGGATGGTAGTTCTCGTTTTTCGTGGGCCCGTAACGGACGATAAAATCAAGATGGCCGAGGCTGTCGAAACAGTCCATCGCCTGAACGCGCGCGAGCGTCGATTCAAAATAGCGCCGGTAGGACGCCTCCTCGCTTCTTCCCTTGAAATATTCCGGATAAAAAACATCATAGCCGTCGACGAAATGGCTGGAGCCGATCACAAAATCGACCTGGATCGACTGTTCGATCGCCTCGATCTCTTCCTGCGCGCGCAGCATAAGCCCCAGCTCGATCCCGGTCCCGACCTGTATCCGCCCGGCGTATTCGTCGGAAAGCGCGCGGATCTCCGAGAGATAGGACGGGAGGTCGAGAACGAAATCGAGCTCGCACATCCCGTGAGATCCACAGTCCTGATGGTCCGTGATGCAGATCTTTGGCAGACCGAGCCGGATCGCGGCCTCGATCTGATCGCGCGCCGGAGTGTCGGAGTCCGCGGAAAAACATGTATGAAGATGACAGTCAGCTAACATGATATCCCCTTTTCTGTAACGCCGCCGTGAAAGATGCGGCGGCTATTCTGCGTCCTTAAGAAGCCCCAGCTCGCGGTAACAGCGTTCCGCGCCCGGGTGCAGTTCGATCGGAAGATCGCTGCACATGAAATCCTGCCGGCCCATGGAGCCGAGAGCGGCGTGCTGTGCCGCCAGCTCGTCCGGATGCGCGCAGAGGATGCCGGTCAGCTTGTAAACCAGTTCCTCATCCATGTCGGCGCGCACGCAGAGCAGACATTTGAGGCCGAAAGTCGGCACATCCTCATCCTGCCCCTCGTAAGTCCCGGCGGGGATCGTATCGCGGTAATAAAACGGGTTCCCGCGGATGATCTCGTTTAATTCCTTCGGAGCGTATTTCAGTATGCGGCACGGGACCTCTCCCGCCATCTGCGCGAAACCGTTGATCGGGATACCGGCGAAACCTTGGACCGCGTCGATCGTCCCGCTCTTTACGTCCCCGGCTCCGGAGCCCAGTCCGCAGTAGCAGAGGGAGGAATTCTCCCCGTCGATCCCCATGACGCCCAGCGCGAACACGGCCGAGGCCGCGCTCGTGGAATCTTCAGGCCCGATCCCGATCCGCTTTCCGGCAAGGTCGTGGACCCAGACCAGATCCGAGGAGGAGAGGGTCAGCCAGTTGGAGAGGCTCGTGTATACGGCGGCCACGGCGCGCAGCTCTGCGGGCTCGCTGAATTCGCCGTTTCCGTTCACGGCGTTAAGCGCCACGTCGCCGCTCACCAGGCCGAGATCCACGTCTCCGTTTACAAGGGCCTGGACGTTGGCGGCGGATCCGCTGCCGGCGCTGACGTTCATAACGATCCGGTCGTCGGAGCCGGATACGACCTGTGCGATCGCCTTTCCGGCCGGAGACATGGTGCCTCCGCTGTCCGCCGTGCCGATCGTCAGTACGGTCAGGGCGTCGTCCTTCCGCCCTGTATATTCATGAAAACCTGCGCAGCCGAAAGAACTGCCCGCGAGCAGGCAGAAGATCATGACCGGAAGCATCAGTTTTCTTTTGACCGTCTTCATATGTATCCGCCATCCGAATCTGCCGGTGTGCCGGCTGAATTTTTATGACTTCTGTATCATAGCACAAAATCGTGCCCGCGTCCATAAAATTTCCGTCCGGGAGCCGTAAAAACGGCCTGAAATAAAGAAAACCGGCCGGAGAGCCGAAGCCCTCCGACCGGAAACGGGGTCGTATGCAGGTAATATCGTGATCAACCCTTGAAGAATCCGCCGAAGATCGACAGGAAGATCGGGTTGTAGATATCGTCGATGATGACCGCGAAGGACGGATACAGGACCCAGGCTACGTTGTGCCAGCCGTACTGATCCATAACGGCCTTCTCGTTCGCAACGGCGTTCGGACCGGAGCCGCAGCCCCAACCGATGTTGCCGGCTGTCATGACGGCTGCGCCGTAGTCGCGGCCGAACATGTTGAATGCAACGAAGATACCGAAGAGGGCGATGAAGATCGCCTGTACCACCAGGATGATGCCCATCTGTCCGGCGACCGGAGCAAGAGCGGTAAAGTCGGTGGTCATCAGGACCAGAGCAAGGTAGAGTTCAAGGAACATATGCTCGATGGCGTCGACCTCGGGTACATAGAACTTGATGTTGGCAGCTTCCATAACGTTTCTCGCGATCGCACCTGCGAACAGGCAGCAGATGAATTTCGGCATCTCGATCATCGGGATGTTGTCGAGCAGGCAGTAGATCGGCATACCGAGCGCAGCCAGCAGGAGCGTTAACGCGAACATCATGATCATCTTGGTGTTGTTGAGTTCCGGAGCCTTGCCGGTCGCAACTGCTTCGGGCTTGTCATTCGGGTCAGCCTTTATGCCGTGACGGGCGATCAGGAAAGCCGCTACCGGGCCGCCGATCAGGGAGCCCATAACGTTTCCGAGCGTACCTGCCGCAACACCGATGGTGGTGGCATCCTGTGCGCCCCACTCCTCGAAGATCGCGCCGAATGCGGAGGCGGTTCCGACGCCGCCGGACATAGCCGCGGAGGAGCACTGCAGGGCCAGAAGCGGATGCAGGCCGATCAGTTTGCCGATCGCAACGCCGATGACATCCTGACAGGTGATCAGAAGGCAGGCGGCAAGAGCGATCATGACGCAGAGCTTTCCGCCGGCGTTCTTAAGCATCTTTGCGCTGAAGCCGAAGCCGACGCAGAGGAAGAACAGGTTCTGGCAGAGATCCTTCATTACCGTCGCGTCAAAACTGATGTTTGCGATCCCTGCGATCTTGATCGCGGAGATAATGAGGGAAAAGATGATACCGGATACGACCGGGGCCGGTATCGCATACTTGCGCAGCGCCGCGGAGCGGGCTACGATGGCGCGGCCGGCAAAGATCACGATGGCCGCGAAGCCGAGGGTACAGAGATACTCGAACTTGAAGGCGGCGATGGCGCCGTCCGCAGCAGGAGTAAACTTACCGAAATAGCTTATAATGCTTTCCATAAGACAACCTCCAATCCTTTACTATTTTCCTGAAAGCATAAAAACTTTATAAAAAAAAGATAAAGTAAATCGGAGGAAACGTCAATTTTATGAAAGTAACGAAAGACTTTTGTAACTATTGTAACCAAAAAGGCAAGGAGGCCGCGTCAGCCCGGCCCGGAAAATCCGTATCGGATGGACGGTCTGCCGCCCGTCTTGTAATCGACCACGCTGCGGAGTTCGCCGGTATCGACCATGTAGTTCACATAGCGGCGGATCGTGACGCGTGAGAGCCGGACCTCTTCGGCGATCTGTTCGCTGGTGAAGAGCCGGTCGGGATTCTCTTTTAAAAATCCGCGGACAAGTTCGAGCGTGGCCGAGTTCAGCCCTTTCGCGAGGGCGTCCCGATGACCGGCCGGGCCGTCCTGCCGCGGCATGTTGCGGGCCATCATGCGGTCCAGAGCTTCCTGATCGAAGCCCCCGCGGTTGTGTTCGAGATGGCGCGCGCGTTCCAGGAACCGTTCGAGCGCGGCCCTGAAGCGCTCGTAGGCGAACGGCTTTACGAGATAATCGATCACGCCGCGGCGCAGCAGGGAGCGGACGATGTCGGTGTCGTTGGCCGAGGTCACCATGATGATCGCGGGAGTCTTTCCGAGCGCATGAAGCTTATCGATGAATTCCGCTCCGGTCATGAGCGGGGTAAAATAGTCGAGGATCACGAGATCCGCCGTGTTGGAGCCGAAGTATTCGAGCGCTTCCGTTCCGCTCTTAAAAACGCCGTCCACACGGAACGCGTCCGAGGATTCCACATAACGGCGGTTGATGGAGGCGACCATCGGGTCGTCTTCGACGATGATGACATGGTACATGCGGTTTATTCCTCCTTGGTGAATGTAACGGTAAAGCAGGTCCCCTCGCCGGGTTCCGTCTCGACGGCGATCTCTCCGCCGTATTGGTTTGCAAGCGCCCGGACCAGGTAAAGGCCGGTCCCCCGGTCTTCTCCCTTCGAGGAGACGCCCTTTTCAAAGATATGCGAAAGCAGCTCCTTTGGGATCCCGCGGCCGGTGTCCTCGCAGGTGATGATGGAGCCGTCGCGGCTGCAGTATACGCCGAGCGTGATCTCGCGGACTTTTTCCTCCCCGTCCAGGGCGTCGTTTCCTTCCGCTTTTGCCGCGGCCTCTTCGGGCTGTCCATCCGCGTTCGTCCCGGCGGACAGCTCCTCGATCGCGTTTTCAAGCAGGTTTCCGATCACGGTGATGTAGACGTCGACCGGCAGGAACAGATCGGCGTCGTGGCACCGGCTGTCCGGGTTTACGGTCAGCAGGATCCCGAGCTCGGCCGCGTGCATCATTTTTCCGATCACCAGCGCGCAGATGCGGGAGACGCGCAGGCAGTCGGCCGTCTTGCGGATCTCCTGGCCGGAGACGAGACTGCTGTTCATGATGAAGGCGATCGCTTTCTGCGTATCGCCGGTCTGGAGATAACCCAGAATAATATGAAGTTTGTTTAAAAATTCATGATTGAAGGCCCGCAGGGTGTCCAGCATCGACTGCGCGCCGGAGAGCTCGTCGGACAGGCTCTCGATCTCGGTACGGTCGTTGAAGATCGTCAGCACGCCCTGGATATCGGGCGCATCGCCGATCGGAAGCTCGCTGTAGATCAGCGGATGGTCGTTTAAAAAACAGCTCTCGTTGTTGACCGCCGCGCCGGTCTCTATGACCGTTTCCGCCGAGGAGGCCGGAAACAGCTTTGCGAGCGGCGCGCCGGTAAGCGCGGGGCCGGAGGGAAACAGCCGCGCCGCGGCATGGTTGGCAAAGATGATATTTCCATCCCGGTCGGTCGCGACGATGCCTTCGGTCATGGCGTTCAGCACGGCGTCCTGCTTCATATAAAGATCGAGAAGTTCCTGCGGGTGATGGCCCATCAGGGTCGAGCGCAGGATGCGCACGATCGCGTTCGCCAGAACGATGCTCACGATCAGCATGAGGAACAGGACTGCAAGATAGAGAAGGAACAGCGAACGGGCGTATTCGGAGATCCGGGCGGTAAAGACCGAGGCCATCACAAAGCCGATGATGCGCCCGTCTGCGTTCGTCACCGCGTGGAACGCGCGCCTCTGTTCCCCGTACGTTCCGTAGCCGGTCGTGATATAGGGACTGCTTCCGGCAAGGATCCGCTCTTCGTCGCCCGCGACAAAGGTCTCGCCGCTTTCCTGCCGGTTGGTGTGGTAGAAACGCAGCCCTTCCGTATTATAAATGACAATGACGTTGATGTCGGAAAACGTCTCGTGTAGGAGATCGAGCTCACGCTCGGCCGCCGGGGACGGATAGCCCTTTTCCAGCATCTCCGCCACGGTATCCAGCGAGGCGATATAGGCGGCGATATTGCTGATGTTCCTGTCGATCTCGCGTCTCTGGCGTGAAAGGTTGTAGGAGAGCGTGGTGCCGAGCGAGAGAAAGAGCAGGAGCACGGAAACGGCCAGAAAGCTGATGAAGAGCTGCTTTTCCAACGACAATGACCGGATTTTTCGGAACATGTGGTTCACCTCGGGGAATATTGTCATGATTTCTGAAACTATTACCAGTATAAAGAATAAACGCTGAATATGCAAGAAAAAATAAGACAGGATTTTGATAAAAAGGGCTTGCTATTTCCGCGGGAATTATGTACAATATAGGGCAGGTTGATTAATATTTAACAATCATATTTTTAGGAGGAATGAAAAATGGCAGTAAAAGTTGCAATTAATGGTTTTGGACGTATCGGCCGTCTGGCTTTCCGTCAGATGTTCGGCGCTGAGGGCTTTGAGATCGTTGCGATCAACGACCTTACTTCCCCGGAGATGCTCGCTCATCTGTTAAAGTACGATTCCACGCAGGGCAGATACGCTCTGGCTGACAAGGTCACCAGCAGCGAGGATTCCATCACGGTAGACGGAAAAGAGATCAAGATCTACGCAAAGGCAAACGCGGCGGAGCTTCCGTGGGGCGACCTTGGCGTTGACGTAGTATTAGAGTGCACCGGTTTCTACACCTCCAAGGCGAAGGCGCAGGCTCATATCGACGCGGGCGCAAAGCATGTCATCATCTCCGCTCCGGCAGGCAACGACCTTCCGACTATCGTTTACAATGTAAACCATGAGACCCTGAGCAAAGAGGATCACATCATTTCCGCGGCTTCCTGCACGACGAACTGCCTTGCTCCGATGGCAAAGGCATTAAACGACGCGTACCCGATCCAGAGCGGTATCATGTGCACGATCCACGCCTACACCGGCGACCAGATGACGCTTGACGGACCGCAGAGAAAGGGCGACAAGAGAAGAAGCCGTGCTGCGGCGGTCAACATCGTTCCGAACAGCACCGGCGCGGCGAAGGCGATCGGCCTCGTTATCCCGGAACTCAACGGCAAGCTGATCGGTTCCGCACAGCGTGTTCCGACCCCGACCGGTTCCACCACGATCCTTACCGCTGTCGTAAAGGGACAGCCGACCAAGGATTCCATCAACGCAGCGATGAAGGCCGCCTCCAACGAGTCCTTCGGCTACAACACCGACGAGATCGTTTCCAGCGACGTGATCGGAATGAGATACGGTTCCCTGTTCGACGCGACCCAGACGATGGTCCTGCCGATCGACGAGAATACCGCCGAGGTCCAGGTCGTTTCCTGGTACGACAACGAGAATTCCTACACCAGCCAGATGGTACGCACCATCAAGCACTTCGGAAAGCTTCTTGAGGCTTGATCAGTTCAGTAATAACAGGCTCATAAGGGGGTCCGGTCTGTGAGGACCGGGCCCCGTTTTGATACCTCAGTATGCAGAAAGGCTGCCGGCGGCAGGTTTTCTGTATCCGTCCGAGAGACGGATCTCAATCGGGCGCGGCCCTGCGCCCGCCTATAACCGGAAGGAGATTAATATGTCTTTAAATAAGAAATCCGTAGACGACATCAACGTCAAGGGCAAGAGAGTCCTTGTACGCTGCGATTTCAACGTTCCGCTCAAGGAAGGAAAGATCACCGACGAGAACCGTCTCGTCGCGGCCCTGCCGACGATCAAAAAGCTGATCGGAGACGGCGGAAAGATCATCCTCTGCTCCCATCTCGGGAAACCGAAGGGAGAGCCGAAGCCTGAGCTTTCGCTCGCGCCGGTCGCCAAGAGACTGTCCGAGCTTCTCGGCCAGGAAGTAAAGTTTGCGGCCGACAACGAGGTCGTGGGACCGAACGCGAAAGCGGCGGTCGCGGCCATGAAGGACGGAGACGTCGTTCTGCTTGAGAACACCCGTTACCGCATCGAGGAGACCAAGAACGGAGAGGCGTTCTCAAAGGACCTCGCTTCGCTCTGCGACGTATTCGTGGATGACGCGTTCGGCACCGCGCACCGCGCGCACTGCTCGAACGTCGGCGTGACCCAGTATGTGGACACCTCCGTGGTCGGCTATCTGATGCAGAAGGAGATCGACTTCCTCGGCAACGCGGTGGAGAACCCGGTACGCCCGTTCGTGGCGATCCTCGGCGGCGCGAAGGTCGCCGACAAGCTGAACGTGATCTCCAACCTGCTTGAAAAGTGCGACACGCTGATCATCGGCGGCGGCATGGCCTACACCTTCCTCAAGGCGCAGGGCAAGGAGATCGGAAATTCCCTGGTCGACGACACGAAGATCGACTACTGCAGGGAAATGATGGATAAGGCCGCGAAGCTCGGGAAGAAGCTGATGCTGCCGGTCGATACGACCGTCGTATCCGCCTTCCCGAATCCGATCGACGCTCCGGTCGAGGTCGAGTTCGTTTCGGTCGACGCGATCCCGGCGGACAAGGAGGGCGTGGATATCGGACCGGAGACCAGCAAGCTTTACGCAGAGGCTGTAAAGAACGCGAAGACCGTCGTCTGGAACGGACCGATGGGCGTGTTTGAGAACCCGACTCTGGCGGCGGGCACGATCGCGGTGGCGAAAGCGCTGGCGGAGACCGACGCTACGACCGTCATCGGCGGCGGAGATTCCGCGGCGGCCGTCAACCAGCTCGGTTTCGGCGACAAGATGAGCCATATTTCCACGGGCGGCGGCGCTTCCCTTGAATTCCTTGAGGGCAAGGAGCTTCCGGGCGTGGCGGCAGCCAACGACAAATAAATAAAGGAGACCGTTAATCATGGCCAGAAAAAAGATCATTGCGGGCAACTGGAAGATGAATATGACCCCCACCGAGGCGGTTGCCCTTGTTGAGACATTAAAACCGCTCGTTGTCACCGACGAGGCGGATGTGGTTTTCTGCGTACCTGCGATCGACATCATTCCGGTCGTCGAGGCCGCGAAGGGGACCGACATTGAGGTCGGAGCCGAGAATATGTACTTTGAGGAGAAGGGCGCCTATACGGGCGAGATCTCCCCGAACATGCTGACCGACGCCGGCGTGAAGTACGTCATCATCGGGCATTCCGAGCGCCGCGAGTATTTCGCGGAGACCGACGAGACCGTAAACAAAAAGGTGCTCAAGGCATTCGAGCACGGCCTTACCCCGATCATCTGCTGCGGCGAGACCCTGACCCAGAGAGAACAGGGCATCACGATCGACTGGATCCGCAAGCAGGTCAAAATCGCGTTCCAGAACGTGACCGCGGATCAGGCGAAGACGGCGGTCATCGCCTACGAGCCGATCTGGGCGATCGGAACCGGCAGGACCGCGACCACCGAGCAGGCCGAGGAGGTCTGCGCGGCGATCCGCGCCTGCATCGGCGAGGTCTACGATGAGGCGACGAAAGAAGCGATCCGCATCCAGTACGGCGGATCCGTAAACGCCGGCAACGCGGCGGAGCTGTTCGCCCAGCCGGATATCGACGGCGGCCTGGTAGGCGGCGCGTCCTTGAAGGCGGATTTCGGAAAAATCGTCAATTATAAGTAAAAACATTTCGTGTTATGTAAAAAGACAAAAATCCCGGCCGGGATCGGACTGGCCGGGATTTTTTTACAAAATAAACCGGCAATCTATTGACATATACGGATTGCCGGTTTATAATGGGGACAATCGTGATCTGTCACGGGTGTTTCTGCTGATACGGCCGGTACGCGGATGTTCGGAAATTTCCGGAAGTTTTGCGGTCCGGGAATTCCCGGCGGCTTTGTGGCTTGGGAGTTTCCGGCGGCTTCGCGGTCCGGCAAAGGGTGCAGGAAGGAAGTGAGAACCCTGAAAAACGAAACGAACCATATTCCCCAGTACACCAGAATCGCGGTCGGGATCGCCTCCCGTATCGCCTCGGGCGAGTTCCCGGAAGGACGCCGCCTGTTCGGAAAGTCGACGCTGTCCTCGAAGTTCAACGTCTCACAGGAAACGGTCCGGAAGGCCATGCGCCTTCTGGCGGACATGGGGATCGTCGAGATCCGGGAGAGCAGCGGTACGACCGTGCGCTCCGCGGAGGCCGCCAGACGGTACCTGGAGACCATGCGCTTCAGGCAGGAGCAGACCGATTTGCGGGACCAGCTCCGCACGCTGTTTTCCAATTACAACGACCTCGGGAAAAAGATCCTGGAGATCAGCGACAGCCTGATCGCCTCGGTGTCGACCCCGCTCCCCTCGGACCAGAACCTGCCGCTCTATAAGGTGACGGTGCCGGACAGCTCCGACAAGGTCAACATGAGCATCGGAGAGCTCCGGTTCTGGCAGTGTACCGGCGCTACCATCGTCGCCATCAAGAGAGGGCAGAACGTCCTG
>CANQGL010000063.1 GCA_947623185.1 uncultured Lachnospiraceae bacterium | reverse complement strand
CCGGGTACCAGATACCACATCATCAGAGGTACGCTGGATACGGCAGGCGTGGCCAACAGAAAACAGGCCCGCTCGAAGTACGGCGCAAAGAGACCGAAAGCCAAAAAGTAAGCAGTACCACAAACAGCAGTAAAGTGAATGATTTGTGCCGGTGATATTGAACCTGTGGGTTGCAGGAAAGAATAGATAACCGGGCACGAACACATTTTATGGAAACGTGTGAGTACCAGTGAATTAATCCTATTATGATTAAGGAGGGAAGTAACGTGCCACGTAAAGGACATACTCAGAAGAGAGATGTATTGGCGGATCCTCTGTACAACAACAAGGTCGTCACCAAGCTGATCAACAACATCATGCTTGACGGAAAGAGGGGCGTTGCACAGAAGATCGTATACGGCGCTTTTGCCAAGGTCGCGGAGAAGACCGGCAAGGACGCAGTTGAAGTATTTGAGGAAGCAATGAACAACATCATGCCGGTCCTCGAGGTAAAGGCAAAACGTATCGGCGGCGCCACCTATCAGGTGCCGATCGAGGTAAAACCCGAGAGAAGACAGGCTTTGGCGCTTCGGTGGTTGACTCTTTTCTCCCGCAAGAGAGCGGAGAAGACCCAGATCGACAGACTTGCGAACGAGATTATGGATGCAGCAAACAATACCGGCGCATCTGTAAAGAGAAAAGAGGAAATGCACAGAATGGCCGAGGCGAACAAGGCATTTGCTCATTACAGATTCTAAAAGGAGGAAGATTCCTTGGCTGGAAGAGAATATCCGCTGGAAAGGACCAGGAATATCGGGATCATGGCTCATATCGATGCCGGCAAGACCACATTGACAGAGCGTATCCTGTACTATACCGGTGTCAACTATAAGATTGGTGATACTCACGAAGGCACCGCTACCATGGACTGGATGGAGCAGGAGCAGGAGCGCGGAATTACGATCACATCGGCCGCGACGACCTGCCACTGGACTCTTCAGGAAAACTGCAAGCCGAAGCCGGGCGCGCTGGAACATCGTATCAACATCATCGATACGCCGGGCCACGTTGACTTCACAGTTGAGGTTGAGCGTTCCCTGCGTGTCCTTGACGGAGCGGTAGGAGTTTTCTGCGCAAAGGGCGGCGTGGAACCGCAGTCCGAGAACGTATGGCGTCAGGCCGACACCTACAACGTACCGAGAATGGCGTTTATCAACAAGATGGACATCATGGGAGCCAACTTCTACGGCGCGGTCGACCAGATCCGCACCCGTCTCGGTAAAAATGCGATCTGCGTGCAGATCCCGATCGGAAAAGAAGATGAATTTAAGGGGATCATCGATCTGTTTGAGATGAAAGCCTACTATTATCATGACGATAAGGGCGAGAAGATCACGATCGAGGATATCCCGGAAGAAATGAAGGACGACGCCGAGCTCTACCGCTCCGAACTGGTTGAGAAGGTCTGCGAGCTCGACGACGATCTTACCATGATGTATCTGGAGGGCGAGGAGCCTTCCGTCGAGGAGATGAAGAAAGTGCTCCGCCGCGCGACCTGCGAATGCCAGGCCGTCCCGGTCTGCTGCGGTTCCGCTTACCGTAACCGCGGCGTACAGAAGCTTCTGGACGCGATCCTCGAATATATGCCGGCTCCGACCGACATCCCGGCGATCAGGGGGACCGATCTGGAAGGCAACGAGATCGTGCGCCACTCCTCCGACGAGGAGCCGTTCGCCGCTCTGGCCTTCAAGATCATGACCGATCCGTTCGTCGGAAAGCTTGCGTTCTTCCGCGTTTATTCTGGTACGATGAACTCCGGTTCCTATGTACTGAACGCGTCGAAGGGCAAGAAAGAGCGTGTCGGACGTATCCTTCAGATGCATGCAAACAAGAGACAGGAGCTTGAAAAGGTTTACTCCGGAGACATCGCGGCGGCGGTCGGATTCAAGACGACGACGACCGGCGACACGATCTGCGACGAGCAGCATCCGGTGATCCTTGAGTCCATGGAGTTCCCGGAGCCGGTCATCGACATCGCGATCGAGCCGAAGACGAAAGCCGGACAGGACAAGATGGGCGAAGCGCTTGCGAAACTTGCGGAGGAAGACCCGACCTTCCGCGTCCATACGGACAACGAGACGGGTCAGACCATCATCTCGGGTATGGGCGAACTGCACCTGGAGATCATCGTTGACCGTCTTCTGCGCGAATTCAAGGTAGAAGCGAACGTCGGCGCTCCGCAGGTAGCCTACAAAGAGACCTTCACGAAAGAAGTCGACGTCGACAGCAAGTACGCCAGACAGTCCGGCGGCCGCGGCCAGTACGGTCACTGTAAAGTACACTTTGCTCCGATGGATCCGAACGGCGAGGAGACCTTCAAGTTCGAGTCCGCCGTTGTCGGCGGCGCGATCCCGAAGGAGTATATCCCGGCGGTCGGCGAGGGCATCGAGGAAGCGGCGAAGGCCGGTATCCTCGGCGGATTCCCGGTACTGGGCGTCCATGCCACCGTATTCGACGGTTCGTATCATGAGGTCGACTCCTCCGAGATGGCTTTCCACATCGCCGGTTCCATGGCCTTTAAAGATGCCATGACGAAGGCGGGCGCGGTTCTGCTTGAACCGATCATGAAAGTCGAAGTCACGATGCCCGAGGATTACATGGGCGACGTGATCGGCGACATCAACTCCCGCCGCGGACGCATCGAGGGCATGGAGGACATCGGAGGCGGAAAGATGGTCAAGGCGTATGTGCCGCTTTCCGAGATGTTCGGTTATTCGACAGACCTCCGTTCCAGAACGCAGGGACGCGGAAACTACTCGATGTTCTTTGAGAGATACGAGCAGGTTCCGAAGAACGTTCAGGAGAAGATCATAACCGAAAGAAAAGGCGCGAAATAAGCGCGAAATCAACAAGAATGGGCTTGAAAAAGTTCCGATAATGGAATATAATAATGTCTAGCCTAGTTGAATAGAATAGCCCAATGGGCGCAAATTAAGGAGGACTTTTTAAAATGGCAAAAGCTAAGTTTGAAAGAACGAAACCGCATTGTAACATTGGTACCATTGGACACGTTGACCATGGCAAAACCACACTGACTGCGGCGATCACCAAGACTCTGAACCAGAGACTGGGTACTGGCCAGTTCGTAGAATTCGATCAGATCGACAAGGCTCCCGAAGAGAGAGCGCGTGGTATAACAATCTCCACCGCCCATGTTGAGTACGAGACCGCGAACAGACACTATGCTCATGTTGACTGCCCCGGCCATGCCGACTACGTTAAGAACATGATCACCGGTGCTGCTCAGATGGATGGTGCTATCCTTGTAGTTGCTGCTACCGACGGTGTTATGGCTCAGACCAGAGAGCACATCCTGCTTTCCCGTCAGGTAGGTGTTCCGTATATCGTTGTTTTCATGAACAAGTGCGATATGGTAGACGATCCGGAGCTGCTTGAACTGGTTGAGATGGAGATCAGAGATCTTCTTAACGAGTACGAGTTCCCGGGCGACGATATCCCGGTTATCCAGGGTTCCGCTCTTAAGGCCCTTGAGGACCCGACCGGAGAGTGGGGCGACAAGGTCATGGAGCTGATGGACGCTGTCGACAGCTACATTCCGGATCCGGTTCGTGAGACCGATAAGCCGTTCCTTATGCCGATCGAGGATGTCTTCACCATCACCGGCCGCGGCACCGTTGCTACCGGCCGTGTAGAGCGTGGTACCTTAAAGCTCAACGATGAAGTCGAGATCGTCGGTATCCATGAGGATATCCGCAAGACCGTCGTTACCGGTATCGAGATGTTCCGTAAGCTGCTCGACCAGGCGGTTGCCGGCGACAACATCGGCGCGCTGCTCCGTGGCGTTCAGAGAACCGAGATCCAGAGAGGCCAGTGCCTTTGCAAACCCGGTTCCGTTAAGTGCCACAGCAAATTCACCGCTCAGGTCTATGTCCTGACGAAAGACGAGGGCGGCCGTCATACGCCGTTCTTCAACAACTACCGTCCGCAGTTCTACTTCAGAACCACCGACGTTACCGGCGTCTGCAACCTTCCGGAAGGCACCGAGATGTGCATGCCGGGAGACAACGTCGAGATGACCATCGAGCTGATCCATCCGGTAGCTATGGAGCAGGGTCTCCGTTTCGCTATCCGTGAGGGCGGCCGTACCGTCGGTTCCGGAAGAGTTGTTTCCATCATCGAATAATCAGAGACCGATACAAAGGGGCTTTCCGCGATGCGGAGAGCCCCTTGTTTTTCTCTGTGAAGTTTTACACCGGTCAGTAAGTCTCGAGCGGCGGCAGTACCGAGTCCGGAAGCGGGCAGGTGTACGATCCGCCGTTTCGCTTTAGCACTTCCTTTTTGGCCGCCGCGATCACATCGGGCCGGTCCATCGTGCGCACGCAGGAGAGGGCGATCGCCTTTGCGGCGGTGAGGAGCCCTTTGTGAGCCAGCGGGCTGCAGGACTGGGCGGTCATCTGCCAGGAATGGCCGACGTTCCCGACGCACGCGGTCGCGACGTTGATGTTGAGCGTCGGGGCCGCACAGCCGACGTCGCCGACGTCGGTGGATCCCGCCACGATGCGGACCTTATCGGGACTGAACGGATGGACCTCGGAGTCGAGCGGCCGCGCAAGGATCTCCCCGACGCGCTCCTCCCCGTAGAGTTCGGCGATCTCCTCCCGGATGCTCGCCATCGTCTGTTCGTTGTATGTCTCCAGAAACGCCTTTGCCAGCGCGTAATCGGACGCATCCCACTTCGGCGCGCCGACTTCCCGCAGGCATTCGTCGGCCACCGCCGCCAGCGCGTTGTTCGGGATGTATTCCGTAAAGGCCATGGAGAGGTCGCAGCGGACCGTCGTGTCGGTCATCAGCGCCGCGCCGCGGGCCACGTTTTTGACGCGCTCAAACAGTTCCTTCACCTGCGAAACGAGCGGCGAGCGGACCTCGTAGCGGACGATCGCGTGATCCTGGACGACGTTCGGGGCGGTCCCGCCCGCGTCGATGTAGGCGTAGTGGATCCGCGCCTCCGGGATCGTGTGCTCGCGGAGATAGTTGCATCCGACGCTCATGAGCTCGACGGCGTCGAGCGCGCTGCGGCCGAGATGCGGACAGCCTCCGGCGTGGGCGGCGATGCCCGTGAATTCAAAATTCGCGCCCATGATGGCGTTGTTGTGGCTGTTGTCGACCGCGTTTTTGGTCGCGGGATGCCAGGTATAGATGAAATCCACGCCGTCGAACATACCGGCGCGGGCCATGAACTGTTTGGAGCCGGCCCCCTCTTCGGCGGGGCATCCGAAATAGATCACCGTGCCCGCTTTTTTGTTTGCGATCAGATATTCCTTGACCGCCAGGGCGGCCGCCAGAGATCCGGTGCCCAGCGCGCAGTGGCCGCATCCATGGCCGGGAGCGCCGGCTTTTACGGGTTCTTTCTGCGGCTCGGCCGCTTTCTGGCTGAGCGAGGAGAGCGCGTCGTACTCGCCGAGGATGCCCATGACCGGTCCTCCGCTCCCATAGGTGAAGGCGCCGGTAAAGCAGGTCGGGATCCCCGCGCATCCGGTGACGACCGTAAAGCCCTCATCGCGCAGGATCGAGGTCAGGAGCGCGGCCGATTTCGTCTCGTGGAACGCGAGTTCGGCATACTCCCATATTTTATCGTTTGCGGCGAGAATTTTTTCCGCCTTCACGTCGACTGCCTGTTCAAGAAACTGCAGATCCGTCATTGTATCGTATTCCGTCCTTTCTGACTGCGCCGCGGTTTTACGCCGCCGCTGTGCCGCGTTACAAAAACAGTTTACATCCGTTTTTGTGAAAGCACAACCGAAAGATTACAATTTTGTCATTCTTTGCGGCAATCCTGCGGCAGGGTATTTACCGCCGGAGGTAAAATATGATAAAATAATGCCAGAAATAAAAAGACCATGCTTTCGCGTCCGCGCGAAAAAGCATGATTTGAAACGCGCCCGGATCCGGGCGGCATAGAACAGTGAGAGCTTTGCGAGGCGGCGTCCGGGAACGGGAGAGCCGCGGGCCGGTAAGGAGGAGATAACGTGGCGAAACGCATTTATGTGGCGGATGACGAGAAAAACATCTGTTTCCTGATCGAAAACTTTCTGGAAAAGGAGGGGTTCGAGGTCGAATGTTTCGGCGACGGAGAATCGCTTCTGGCGGCGTGCGAGGAGCAGATGCCGGATCTCTGCATCCTGGACGTCATGATGCCGGGAATGGACGGCCTTACGGTCTGCACCCGTATCCGCAAGAAGAGCAACGTCCCGATCATCATCGTGTCGGCAAAGGACTCGCCGCTCGACCGCATCACCGGGATCACGCTGGGGAGCGACGACTACATGGTAAAGCCGTTCCTCCCGCTCGAGCTGGTAACGCGCGTAAAGGCGCTGTTTCGGCGTGTGGACGCCTTCTCCGGCCAGGAGGAGGAACCGCAGGAGCTCTACGAATTCGGAGACATCCGGCTCTTCCCGAAACGCCGGGCGGCAAAACTGAAAGATAAGGACCTTTCCCTCACGCCCCTCGAGTTCGATTTCCTCAGTCACATGATGCAGTACCCGGAGCACGCGGCGAGCCGCGACGACCTCCTAAAGTCGCTCTGGAAACTGGACAGCCGCGACGTCGATACGCGCGCCGTGGATGATATGGTAAAACGTCTTCGTAAAAAGCTCAAGGAGACCGGGAGCGAAGTAAGGATCGAGACGGTCTGGGGCTACGGCTTCCGTCTGATGACCGGGGGAGCGGCATGAAACTGAGCATCCGCATGAAGATCTTTCTTCCGGTCATGCTGATCCTCATCGCGTTTCCGCTCGCGGTGTGGTTTGTGATCAGCTATTCCCTGACCGGTTATATGAAGAGCAACGCCCGCCGGGACATGGAGCGCATGATCGGGCGGACGGAAGAGATCATGGAAGGCGATCCGGAGGAAATGCTGTCCGGACTCAGGAGCCTGGACCGCGGCTGGGCCGGCGAGACGAGGATCCTGATCCTCGGGCCGAGCTACCAGGTGGTGTATCCGCGTGAATTCGGAAACGAGGACGCCCTGACGCAGCTCTATGCGGCCGCGCTCTCCGCGCTGACCGGCGGGACCGGCTGGCCGGAGGGGGAGATCACCGAGGACACGATCGAGGAGAGCCGCTGGCTGCTCTGTTATTTTGAGCCGGACTATGCGGAGGACGAGAACGTCAGCCATGTGATCCTGTACGGGCCGGTGCACGACGTGTCGGCGGTCCTGGACCAGGTCCTCAGCCTGGTTCTGGCGATCATGGGCGTGGTGGCCGTCGCGGCGATCATACTGTTCTGGTTCGTGTCCGGCAGTATCTCGGGCCCGGTCAGAAGGCTCTGCGCGGCAGCCCACGGGATCGGCGAGAAAAAGTTCCAGCGCGTCGAAACGGGAGCGACGGTGAAGGAGCTCTGCGAGCTGGAGGACGAGATCAATCAGATGCAGGAGAACCTTCTGCAGGCGGACCAGGCGGAGCGGACCTTTTTCCAGAACGCCTCGCACGAACTGCGCACGCCGCTCATGTCGATCAGCGGCTACGCGCAGGGGATCCAGCACGGCGTGTTCGAGGATACGTCGCAGGCCGCGGGGGTCATCCTTGAAGAGAGCAACCGCCTGACCGAGGTGGTGGACGGGATCCTGACGCTGACGCGCATGGATCAGCTCCGCTATCAGGTCGTTCCGGTCGACGTCGAGCTCGGCGCGTTTATCTCGGAACACATGGAGCGGCTGGAAGGTCTGGCCTATTCGAAACGGATCAGGCTCGTCCCGGAAACGGCCGAAGAGATCAGGCTGATCACGGACGTCATGCTGCTTGAACGGGCGTTTACCAACGTCGTGTCGAACTGCATCCGCTATGCGAAAAGCGAGGTGCGGATCCGGACGGAACGTTTGGGGGACCGGATCGGGATCACGGTCTCGGACGACGGACCGGGCATTTCCGACGGGGATCTGGAGCACCTGTTCGACCGATTCTATAAAGGCGCCAAGGGGAATCACGGGCTGGGCCTCGCGATCGCGAGAAGCTCCCTCCGCTACATGGGCGGAGACATCGAAGCCCGAAATTCCGGCTCCGGAGCCGTTTTTTTGATAAGACTGCCGCAGGATTGCCGCACCTTTGCCGTAGAAGAATGGAAAGAAATGTGATATGATACTGGAAGGAAGGATGGTGCAGAATGAAAAAAGTGCTGTTTCTGTTCAGCATGGTGTTCTGCCTTCTGTGTCTGCCGCTTACCGGTTATGCGAAAACCGCCGAGGAAGAAGCCGCGGAAAAGGAGTACACGGAGGCGATCGCCGATAATTATAAGGAAATGCTAAAGACCAGTATCGCGCTGGATAAAATAACCGCAGAGAACAAGACCTCCCTGCTCGCATGGCAGGACGAAAAGGATCCGCCGGAGGAGGCCAAAAAGATCGTCGGCCAGATCACGGATCTCCAGAAGGAGCAGGAGAAGGCGCAGGAAAACTTAAGCCCCTACACGAAGGCCAAAAAGACCTGCGACGAAAAGCTCAATGCGGATGGCGCGAACGCCGCGTTAAAGAACATTATCCGTATCCAGAAGGATCAGATCAAAGATCAGGAGGAGCTCGCAAAGCTGTGGGCCAAAGTCAGTAAGCTGCTGGCAAAGTAAGAATGACCGGCCGCGGAACCGGAAAAACGGTTCCGCGGTTTTTTGCGTCGCGGCCATTTCTTCCGGCCGCGCAGTCTCCGGGGTGAGAGCATGCCGCGAAGATCACGGGAACTCCCCGCAGGGCGTGAAGGTTCCGCAGGTTCCTTCTTGCAATCTTGGCAAGAATGTGGTTAAATAGAAACAGTATGCAGGAAAGAAGGTATGTTTTATGGCAGAGACAATGGACGATCTGAAAGAGGAACTTGAAGCTTCCCTCAAACGGATCCGCGTAGGCGACGTGGTAACGGGAACGGTGATCGACGTTACGGAAAATTCCGTGCTGGTCGATCTGAAGGCGTACGCCGACGGCGTGATCCGCAAAGAGGATCTGAGCGAGGATCCGGACTTCAACCTTGAGGAGGAGATCCATCCGGGCGACGAGATCACCGCGACCGTCATGGCGACGAACGACGGCGAGGGCAATATGGTCCTCTCGAAGAAGGAAGCCAATGCCGTTCTGGCATGGGAGAAACTGAAAAAACTGATGGAAGAGCGCACCGTCGTGACGGTTAAGATAAATGAGGTCGTAAAAGCCGGAGCGGTCGCATATCTTGAAGGGATTCGCGGTTTTATCCCGGTCTCCCGCCTCTCGGACGAGTACGTCGAGGACATCGGCGAGTGGAACGGAAAGCAGGTAGAGGTGACGGTGATCGAGGCCGACGAGGAGGACCGGCGTCTGATCCTCTCGGGCCGCGAGGTCGCGCGCGAGAAGAAGCAGCAGGAGAAAAACAGCCGCATCGCAAAATGCGAGGTCGGCGCGGTCATGAACGGAACCGTCGAGACGTTAAAGCCTTACGGGGCCTTTATCGCGCTGGAGAACGGTCTTTCCGGCCTGCTTCATATCTCCCAGATCAGCACGCAGCGGATCAAGCATCCGGGCGTCGTGCTCAAGGAGGGACAGGAAGTCCGCGTGAAGATCATTTCCACAAAAGACAATAAGATCAGTCTCAGCATGAAGGCGCTGGCCGAGGATACGGCCGAGCCCGCGGAAGAGACGTTCGAATACAAAGAGGAAGGCCGGGCGAGCACAGGGCTCGGCGCGCTCCTTAAGGGACTGAAATTCGATTAAGACCGATAAAAGCGGCCCCGCCGCAGCAACATCCTGTGCGGAGAGGAGGCAGCGAAAATGACGAGGGAAACGGAATCCTTCGACCAGATCGATCAGTGGACGTCGACGATGTTTCTTTACAGTTCTGCGCTCAAGTCGATCAATACCAAGATCGAGATCCTGAACAACGAATTTGTTCAGCTTTACCATTACAACCCGATCGAGCACATCACGTCCAGGCTCAAAACGCCGGAGAGCATCGTCAAGAAGCTCCGGCACGACGGACGCGAGGTGACGATCGAAAACATGGTGGAACACTTGAACGACATTGCGGGGATCCGCATCATCTGTTCGTTCATGTCCGATATCTACCCGATCGCCGACATGATCGCGAGCCAGGGCGATATCACGGTGCTCCACGTCAAGGACTACATCCGCTATCCGAAGGCGAACGGCTATAAGAGCTATCATATGGTGGTGACGATCCCGGTCTATACGCGGGACGGGAAGATCGATACGAAGATCGAGATCCAGATCAGGACCATCGCCATGGATTTCTGGGCTTCGCTGGAACACAAGATCGCGTACAAGTTTGAGGGCAATCCCCCGGAGAACATTGAGAAGGAGCTGAAAAACTGCGCCGACATCGTGGATATGCTGGATGAAAAGATGTTCTCCCTGAATCAGGCGATCATGAAATTAGGCGAGGAAAACAGCCGGGAGGAATAAAATGCGGGCGGTACTTCAGAGAGTGACGCGGGGCAGCGTCACCATAGACGGTTCGGTCACGGGCGCGATCGGAAAGGGATTCCTGATCCTGCTCGGCGTCTCCGACGAGGACGACGAGGCGGTGGCCGACCGAATGGCCGACAAGATCTGCAGGCTGCGGATCTTTGAGGACGAGAACGGAAAGACGAATCTCTCCCTTGCGGATGTGGGCGGCGAGCTGCTGGTGGTCAGCCAGTTTACGCTGTACGCGGACTGCCGGAAGGGGAACCGGCCTGGCTTTACCGGAGCGGGGTCTCCGGACCGGGCGGAGCGGCTCTACGAATATTTTATGGAACGCTGCCGGGCGCACGGCGCAAAGGTCGAGCACGGAACGTTCGGAGCCGACATGAAGGTCGAACTTGTCAACGACGGCCCCTTTACGCTGATGCTTGACAGCAGGGAGCTGTTTGCAAAACAGAACGGATGAGGAGAAAAGAATGACGGCGAAAGAACTTGAGAAAGAACTCTTGTGGGAGGCCCCTCATATCGCGGAAAAAGCGCCGGAACAGAATGAAGAGGCGCGGGTCTTCTGCGAGAAATACAAGGAATTCCTGAATAAGGGAAAAACGGAGCGCGAATGCGTCCGGGAGGCGGTCGCGATGCTGTCCGCCGCCGGATACCGCAAATACAGCAAAGACGCGGTCTATAAGGCGGGCGACAAGATCTACTGGAACAACCGCGGGAAAGCGCTGGCGGCCGCCACGGTCGGCACGCTTCCGCTGGAGGAGGGCCTGCGGATGAACGGGGCCCACATCGACTCCCCCAGGCTGGACCTGAAGCCGAACCCGCTGTTTGAGAAAAAGGAGATCGCGTATCTGAAGCCGCATTATTACGGCGGCATCCGCAAATATCAGTGGGGAGCGGTCCCGCTTTCGATGCACGGCGTTATCGTCCGCCCGGGCGGGGAGACGGTCGAGATCCTGATCGGCGAGGAGGAAGGGGATCCGCAGTTCTGCGTGACCGATCTGCTTCCGCATCTGGCCTCCGAACAGAACGCGAGGAAGCTCGCGGAGGGCTTAAAGGGCGAGGAGCTCAACATTATCATCGGCTCTCTGCCGTTCGTATCCGACGGGGAGGAGACGGTGAAGGAATCCGTAAAACTGGCGGTCATGAAACTGCTGAATGAAAAATACGGGATCACCGAAAAAGACTTCCTGCGGGCGGAGATCGAGCTGGTCCCGGCTTACAAGGCCGTCGATATCGGGATCGACCGCAGCCTGATCGGCGCTTACGGCCAGGATGACCGGGTCTGCGCGTATACCGCGCTCGCCGCGGAGACGGCGGTGAAGGATCCCGCACATACGACGCTCACGATCCTCGCCGACAAGGAGGAGATCGGCTCCGTCGGAAATACGGGACTGAATTCCGACTTTGTGCTCCATATCATCGAGGATCTGGCGGAAAGCCTGGGAGCGGACCTGCGGACGGCGCTTCGCAATTCGATCTGCCTGTCCTCGGATGTGAACGCGGCGTACGATCCCACCTTTGCATCCGTTTACGAGGAGCGCAATTCCAGCTACATAAACAAGGGCTGCGTGCTCACGAAATATACGGGCGCGCGGGGCAAATCCGGCAGCAGCGACGCCAGCGCGGAGACGATGGCCAAAGTCATCGACATCATGGAAGCGGAAGGCGTGTTCTGGCAGGCCGGAGAACTCGGCGCGGTCGATGCCGGAGGCGGCGGAACGATCGCCCAGTTCGTGGCGAGGATGGAGGTGGACGTCGTGGATCTCGGCGTTCCGATCCTTTCCATGCACTCGCCCTTTGAACTTGCCTCAAAGCTCGACGTTTATAATACTTACCGGGCGTTCTGCGCATTTTATAAGTAAGACGGACCGATCCGGACAAAGAGAGGAATGAAAAACGATTATGAAGAAGACTGTAAGAACGGCGCTCTGCGCGGCGGCAGCGGCGATCGCGCTCACGGGCTGCGGAGGCGGCGATAACACGTCCGCGGCGACGGCGGCGGAAACGACCGCAGCGGCGGCTTCGGAGACGACGGCGGCGGAGGAGGAGACTTATTCCGAGGAGGAACTGACCGACGACGCCAGCATCACGCTCGGAAATTATATCGGACTTTCGCGCACGGTGGAGAAGGCGGACGTCACCGAGGACCAGATCGAAAACATGCTCCAGTATCTCTGCACGGTCTCACCGGCGGAGATCAGCGGTCGGCCCGCGAAAGAGGGCGACGTCGTCAACATCGACTATGTCGGGACCAAGGACGGCGAGGCGTTCGACGGCGGGACCGCCTCCGGATATGATCTCACGCTCGGGAGCGGCCAGTTCATCGACGGTTTCGAGGACGGCGTGATCGGTATGGAGACGGGCGACGAGAAGGACCTGAACCTGACCTTCCCCGAGGACTACGGCAGCGAGGATCTGGCGGGACAGGATGTCGTGTTCCATGTGACTTTAAACGCGATCAAGGACCCGGAGAATACGAAGGTGGACGACGCTCTGGCGCGCCGCGTTCTGGGCGACATGACCGCGACGGTCGACAAGCTCCGCGATCAGGTGAAGGAGTCGCTTGAGCTCCAGAGCGAGAGCAACTTCTTTAACGGCGCGGGGACGGAGCTTGCCCTTCAGGCGCTCGAAAATTCGCAGGTCACGGCGGATCCGCAGGCGATCGAGCAGACCTTTAACGATCTCAAGAAAACCTATCAGGCGTATGCGGATCAGTACGGGGTCGACCTTGAAACGTTCTTAAGCTCGATGATGGGCACGGATCTGGACGGCCTCAGGGAGAACGCGGAGAATGTCGTCCGGCAGGAGATGGTGCTGAATGCGATCGTCGAGAAGGAAGGACTTTCCGCCACCGACGAGCAGAAAGACGCTCTGGCACGCATCAATTACTACGACAGCGCGGACGCGTTTATCCAGGCGGTCGGCGAGGAGCAGGCGAACCATCTGTTCGATTTGGCGGCGGCCTACTACTATCTGATCGACAACTCCGTCCTGACGGAAGAGCCGGGACCGGGAGCCGAGACCGAGCCGGGTCCGGGAGCCGAGACGGAAGCCGAAACGACCGCGGCTCCGTGACCGGAAGAAACGAATAAGATGAACAGAAAAGCATTGTTTTTTGATATCGACGGAACGCTGCTCGACGACCGGACGAAAACGATGCCCGAGAGCACCGTATGGGCGCTCCAAAAGGCGAGGGAGGCCGGCCATCTCGTGCTGATCAACACGGGCCGGGCCCGCTGCCTGATGGATGTGATCGAGGAGAGCGCCGAAGTGGACGGTTTCCTCTGCGGTTGCGGCACCTACATCGAGATCGGCGGCCGCGTGGCGTTCCACCATGTGATCCCCGACGCGCGCCGCCTCGAGCTCCAGCGGAGCATCCTCGCGCACCGGCTCGACGGGATCCTCGAAGGGACGGAGGTCTGCTGTATGCAGGCGGGCGACAACGTCATGCCGCAGATCCGGCAGGTGACGGAGATCATCTACAAGGGCGGGCATATGATCGCAACCGACTGGTTCGCCGCCCCGTTCGCGTTTGACAAGTTCTGCGCGGTCTGCGACGAAAACAGCGACGTGCCGGGGTTTCTGGCCTCGCTTGCGCCCGACATGACGGCGATCGACCGCGGTCACGGGCTCTATGAGTGCGTTCCCACCGGCTTCGATAAAGCGACGGCCATGCGTTTCGTCCTCGACCGGTTCGGGATACCGGTCGAAAATTCCTACGCGTTCGGCGACAGCAGCAACGATATGGCGATGATCCGTTTCGCGGGTCATTCCGTCATTATGGGAAAGCATGACGAGGTGCTGGAACCGTACGCCTCCTTCATCACAAAACGGGTGGAAGAGGACGGGATCGCGTATGCGTTTGAGCGGCTTAATATCATTTGACGGTCCATACCGGCTTTTGTCGAAAACAGTCGGATACAGTCAGATCCGGTCGAAACTTGCGACCGATACTATCTTCCATTTCCTGCCGAATGCTTTTATAATTGATGATAAAGAAAGGGGCAGTAGGAACGATGAAGGACGAACAGGTTGCCGTACTGGAACTGGAGAACCAGAGACTTCGCGAGGATAACAAAGAATTACTCAGTATTATTGCTCAGATGAAAGTCACGTTAAACCGCCTCGTCAGTCACTACATTACCGAAAACAAATAAACGGCTTCTGCCCTTAAGGACAGAAGCCGTTTCAGACTGTAGACAAAGTCTCGGGCAAAAAGCCCGGGCTTTTCTATACGAATCACCGCATTCATGGTATAATTATCATATCAGGAAGGCGGTGTTTTTTATGATGACAAGGGATGCGGATAAAAAGCGGGAACAGATGATGATGTTTAGTATGGACGACATGGTCCCGAAAGATCATATGCTGCGTCTGATCGATAAAGCGATCAACTGGAACTTCATCTATGACTTGGTCGAAGATAAATATTGTGCCGATAACGGACGGCCAAGCATGGATCCTGTCATGCTGATCAAGATCCC
>CANQGL010000062.1 GCA_947623185.1 uncultured Lachnospiraceae bacterium | reverse complement strand
GTGAGACTTGTCAGGGGAAGAAAAAAGTTTGTGAAATACAAATTTACCGCTTGACAAAAGTCACTTCATAACAGGAGTAAAAAATAGAGACAGTTATTGGAACAAGATTGAAAATCTTCTGCCAGAAGGGTATAATGTAAAAAATACCATATTAACAGAGGAATTGCATTATGAGCGGAAAAACGATGGAAGAGATAAAAAGAGAATGCTGGTTTCTGGACTTAAATGAGGAGAAGCAGTATATTTTTGAGCTTATTTTTAAATATCATAAGTACTTCAGCGGACAGGATAAAAAATACCGCTATATCGTAAAGGCGCTGCGTTTGCTGGTGCTTGTTCTCACTTCGGTCAATACGATTATCCTCGGCGTGAAGAACTATATATCGGTTGATAAGCAGATTCTTTTTGGGCTGATTTTAAGCGCATGCATCACTTTTTTTACCGCTGTCATGTCCTATTTTAATTATGAAGAATATTGGATGAGGAACATTGCAATCCATATTGACCTGAATGTGCTTCGTGATAATTTTATATATGACGCGAAGGCGGGAAAGCTGAAGCAGGAAGGGACGGCCAATAAGTACCGTGAGGAGCTTGAGAACCTGCAGAAGAGGAATATTGATTATTGGCAGAGAGCTTTAAAGAGGATCGGATAAGGACAGGGGGAAACGGGAGATGAAAATGGTATTAAATGACATTCAGGAGCAGTCGCGAAAAACTCTGGCGGAGATACAAGAAAAGATGAAAATCGCCTTTCCGGACCGGGAAGACCGGTATAAAGAGATTTGCGTTTACGCCTGCGGTTCGCTGGGACGGCTTGAGATGACAGAGCATTCAGATCTGGATCTATTTTTTGTTTCCGTGCACGAGGGCAAGGGCGACCCGATGGAACAGAAACTGAACCAGTATTTATTCTTCTCGAAGCTGTATGATATTAATAATGAAATGAAATTTTCTGATCCCAGCAAAGGCGGAGAATACTGGAGCTTTATCAACAGGGCGGATCTGCTTGATATTGGAAGTCGAAAGGAAGACTTTAACAACAGTTTTACGACAAGGCTTTTGCTGATTCTGGAGAGCAAGCCAATCTATAACGTGACTGCCTATGAAGACTTGGTTAGAAGTACGATTGAGGAATATTTCCGCGATTATGATGAGCATAAAGATGCGTTTTACCCGCTATTCCTTATGAACGATATACTCCGGTACTGGTATACACTCACACTGAATTACGAATACCGTCGGGACAGTAGCGACAGCGACGAAAAGAAAAACTGGAAGAGGCTGAAACTGAAGTATGCGCGGCTGGCTACATGCTTTTCCATGCTTGCTTGCCTGTATCATCCGAATATCACCCCGGAGTATGTAATCGAGTGCATTAAGATGACTCCATTTGAGCGCTTCAGCCGTGTTGCGGAGGAAAATGAGGCGGTACTCGGCATTGTTGATGAAATTCGGAAAGAATACGAGTGGTTTCTGGATTTGAGAGGGCAGGGGAACACGGGATTCAATAAGGAAGGGAATCTTCAGGAAGCTTTTAGGCGCGCGGACCGATTTCATGAGCTTGTTGTCCACAACCTGATGGGAGAACTGTCGAAAGGAAACCCGGAGCTCAGAAGCAAGGCCGATTTTTATTAAAGCAGATTGAGGAAGACTATGAACTATTTTGCGCTATTTCTGGATGACAGCAGTTTTGTGGAAAGATGCCTGTTCCTGTTAAGATTTATCAGCAATCCAAGCAGCCGCTCGCTGCCGCATATTACAGTGCGGCTGTTTAAGATGCCGGATTCACGCATTGAGGAACTGAAACACAGGACGTTTACCCATCTGGATATCATCGAACCTGGGAACTTTAATATGTCCGAAGAGAAGCCGCCATATGTGGTCTTCCTGCAGTGCGAATCCGAGGAACTCGAAGGGATCGAGTACAAACCGGATTTTCCTTACAGTCGACTGCATATCACGGTTTACGAAGGACCGGATCGTAAGTATGCAGGCGGATTATATGATTTGCTTGCAAAGGAGAACTGGCACTTTAGACTGCCGTTTGCCGAGCCACGTTTTCTGAGAGAGCAGAGGGTGGGGACAAAAGTCAAAAACAGACCGGATGCGGAAGCTATCTATACGGAGATACTGGGAGAAGGATATCACGAATTCTTGAGACGGAGCGATGACGCCGAACTTAGGCTGCAGCTGACGGAAAAGGTGCTCCTGAAATTGCGCCGGTACCTTGATACGCGGAATACGGAGCAAATCGAATCGCGCTATACGGATCCACAGAAATTTAATCGGCGGAGCGAAGGAAAGGGAAATGTCCAGTACCGGTTCAATTTTTCCTCCTCCGGCTCTGATCAGTATATTCTGGAAAAGCCGGTGCGGGACGCCGTATATATTACTCCCCCGGAATATGCGCGGGATATGGCGGTCTGTGGTTTGCAGGCTCTGGGCGATGATGACATGGTCATTCATTTCGGCGATTCTGCGATCGGGACCGGAAATCTGTTTCTTGCGTTAAAGTTCCGGATCGATGAAGTCAACGCTGAGGAGGGCAAAAAGTTCTGTATTGGTTCCGCTATCGGGATTGATATTGATGCAAAGATGGCTGCCGAGGCGTATGCACGCTGCAATACAAGAGGCCTAGAGGTGATCCAGGGGGACGCCCTGTTTTTGGAAGAGTCTGATCTTGGGGGAAAAAGGAATCTGATGCTTGTCAATCCCCCATTTAACCGGCATGAAGACATTCCGAAGGAATACAGGGAGGCCTTGTATCAGTCTGCGAAGCAGCAGACCGGAATCGAGCTGTCGAAAAATTCGGGACTGTATGCGTATCATTTACTGATCATGGACCGTTGGCTGTGCGAAGGAGGCGTCGGGGTTTGGCTGTTGCCAGCAGTCTTTATGCAGACGCAGTATGGCGCTGCAGTTCGCAGATATCTTCTTGATAATGTGGAGCTTCTGTGGCTGCATGTTTATGACGAGCACTTGGAACAGTTTGGAGATGCAATGATTTCCACCTGCATCGTGGCTTTTAGAAAGAAGAAGGCTGCGGAGAACGGAGTGGCCCGGCTCTCCTACGGTGAGTCGGTGGAGCGGCCAGAGAGAACGTATCGTGTAACCAGAAGCGACCTTTTGGGACATATGGACAACTGGCGGGTGCTTTTTGACAAGAGGGATGATGAGAAGAAGGACGAAGGGAAATTAACTTTCGGAGATTTGTTTGAGATTAAGCGTGGTTTGGCTACAGGAGCGAATTCCTTTTTCGTTATGACGCGAGAGCAGGCGAAAGAACGATGTATTCCTAATTTTGCGCTGCGTCCGATTCTCCCAAAGGCCAGATACCTCGATTCTCAGACCGTAGAGGAGGATGAGGATGGGTTCCCGGCTGTAAAGCCTCAGTTGGTATTGTTGGATTGCGATATGGAAGAGGACACGATCCGGAAGAATTATCCGGATTTTTACCGATACCTTCAGGGCGCGAAGAAAGCGGAGGGAAACGTTGGCGCGATCGTAGACCGGACACTGGTACGCGGGCGGAAGCCGTGGTATAAACAGGAGAAAAGAGAGGCGGCACCGTTTTTGATGACCTATATGGGAAGAAACAAGAAAAACCTACCACCACTGTATTTCATATGGAATAAAACCGATGCAGCCGCCCTCAACACTTATATATTGCTGTATCCGAAGGAAAGACTACAGGTGTTTCTGGATGGCGGACCGGCTAGGTATCGGGCAGTCCTTGAAGCACTGAACCGCACCGCGGAGGCAATTATCAGCGAACGGACAAGAATTTACGCCGGAGGCTTAAAGAAGATTGAGCCCGGTGAACTGGCCGGTCTTTCGGTCGGGGAACTGGAACGGCTGCTGAGGAACGGGAGTACATTTGCTTAAAGCCAAAAAATCGGGATCGTAGAGTTGCTCCGGCGAAAATGGAGTTAAAATCGTACCGACTGGCACTTTACGGGATTGAAAATAACATGTATTTAAAGGAGGGAAAAGGAGACCCCTAATGAAAGTCATACTGATCAACGGAAGCCCCAGGAAGAATTGGAACACTCACACCCTGCTCATGGAGGCCGAAAACGGCGCAAAAGCAGCGGGCGCGGAGACGGAGCTGTTTCACCTTTATGACCTTGACTTCAAGGACTGCCGCAGCTGCTTCGCCTGCAAGCTCCGCGGCAACAAAACGGAAGGCGTCTGCGCGATAAACGACGGCCTGCGGCCCGTTTATGAGAAGATCATGGACGCGGACGGTCTGATCATCGGCTCGCCCGTTTATTACGGCAACCTGACCGGAGAAACGATATCGTTTATCAACCGGCTTCTCTTTCCGACGATGCATTACGAGAACGACGGGATCCGGCTCGTCAAAAAACCGAAACGCTGCGGCCTGATCGTGACGATGAACGTCAGGGAGGACGCGCTTGGGCAGACCGGATACAGAGAGCGTTTCGACGGCGTCGCCGGGATGCTCGGCAATTTCCTAGGCAGCGGCGAGACGCTGTATTCCTGCGACACATACCAGTTTACGGACTACGGAAAATACTACGCCGGAATGTTTGACGAGCGGCACAAGGCGGAACATCGGGCCAGTCAGTTCCCGATCGACCGCAAAAACGCCTTTGAACTCGGCCGCCGGATAGCGGGAGAAAAATAACTTTATATCGCCAAAGTCGGATCCGGCCCTTCTACGGGGTATGTCCGTATTTGAGCACATTATCTCCATCATATTGGCTTTGCTCCCCCATGCCCCTGCCATATCGAACGCAGGGGCATAAATATTATATACGGAAAGAGTTGAACTTTGTCCGGAAAAGTTGGATAATGGAGATGTACAATAGTTTTTAGCAGAAAGGAAAACACCCATGTTGGAGATCGGAACCAAAGCGCCGGCGTTTACCCTGCCGGACCAGAACGGAAAAATGCATTCACTGGAAGACTATAAGGGCAGGAAGGTGATCCTGTACTTTTACCCGAAAGACAACACTTCCGGCTGCACGGCCCAGGCGTGCAGCTTCGGGGAGCTGTATCCCCAGTTTCGCGAGAAGGGAGCGGTCGTCCTCGGCGTCAGCAAGGACAGCGTGGCCTCCCACAAAAAATTCGAGCAGGACCACGGACTGCCGTTTACCCTGCTGTCCGACACGGAGCTGTCGGCCATCCAGGTGTACGACGTTTGGCAGGAAAAGAGCATGTACGGGAAGAAATTTATGGGTATCGTCCGCACCACATACCTGATCGACGAAAACGGCGTGATCGAGAAGGCGTTTTCCAAGGTAAAGGCGAAGGAGAACGCGGCGCAGATGCTGAAGCTGCTTTAAAGGATAAGAGCCCGGAACACCTGCAACGACAGACGGATACTGCGGCCGGAAGGCGCACAAAAGATATGGAGTGAACCAAATGGAACGAATCAATAAAATCAAAATGGAAGATCTGATGTCGGGGATCCCCGGCGGGTTTTTCATTTACCACGCGGACGGGGACGAGGAAGTCATCTATGTCAACAATGAGGTCCTCTACCTGTATAAATGCGAGACGGTCGAACAGTTCCGCGAGCTGACGGGGAATTCGTTCCGCGGCATGGTGCATCCGGACGATTTAAGCGAAGTGGAACAGAGCATAGAGGAGCAGATCGTAAAAAGCCAGAGGAACCTCGATTATGTGGAGTACCGGATCGTCTGCCGGGACGGCGAGGTGCGCTGGGTGGAGGACTTCGGCCATTACGTCAGGAGCGACGTCTACGGCGGCGTATTTTATGTGTTTATCAGCGATGTGACGGATAAGATGCTGAACCATACAAAGCGCGAGAACGAACTGATCAGCGAACTGCGCGATCAGGAGCTTTTGCGCACGGCGCTCCGGAGCACGGTCTACTCTTACCGGGAAGTATATATGCTCGATCTGGTCAACAATTATTACCGGATGATCTACCCGGACAACCACAACGTCACGGCGCGCGGAAATTACAGGGAGCTCATTGAGAAACGGGTCGCGTTCGCGGAGACGGACAGCCGGATACACGGGGACATTCTTCGGAGCCTCCAGCCGGAACAGATTCAGCAGGCTTTGATGAATGAAAACGTCGTAGAATACCGCTACATCCAGAATATGCCGGAGGGCGGATCGGAATGGTGCGCGGTCGCGTTTACCGACAACGAGCGGAAAAACGGGATCCCGGTCTCCGTGGTCATGGGCGTGCGCAGCATCGAGAACATCATCCGTAGCGAAGAGAGGCAGAACGCCATCCTCAAGGATGCGCTGATCCAGGCGCGGCAGGCGAACGAGGCGAAAAACATGTTTCTCGCGAACATGTCGCACGATATCCGCACGCCGATGAATGCGATCGTCGGCTTTTCCACGCTGCTGGAGAACGAGGCGGAGCACCCGGAAAAGGTGCGCAGATACGCGCAGAGGATCACCGCGTCGAGCCGCCATCTGCTCGGCCTGATCAACGACGTCCTCGACATGAGCAGGATCGAGAGCGGAAATATGGCGCTAAACATCGCCCGCCTGCCGGTGCGGGAGTTTCTGGACGAGATATCGTCGATCATGCTGCCGCAGGCGCGAAAGAAGGACCAGCACTTTGAGATCCGTGTGCGCGGCAAGGTGCCGGAACAGATCCTCGGCGATCAGCTCCGCCTTGAACAGGTGCTGATCAATCTTCTGACCAACGCGGTCAAATATACGCCGGAGGGCGGAAACATCGTGCTGAGCGTCATGAGCCACGGCCGGCGGTCCTCCGGTTACGTCCATATGCGGTTCGCCGTCAGCGACGACGGCATCGGGATGAGCGAGGAATTCCAGAAGACGATCTTCGACCCGTTCACGCGCGAGGTCAGCTCCCTCACGAACAAGGTGCAGGGAACGGGCCTGGGCATGGCGATCACTCGAAATCTGGTCGGGCTGATGGGCGGAACGATCTCTCTGGAGAGCAAAAAGGGAGAGGGAAGTACGTTCACGGTGGATATGGACTTTGCCATCCCCGAGCAGCGCGAGGAAAAGGAGCCGGAAGTGACCGCGCAGGATACCGGCGAATCTCTGGCCGGAAAGCGGATCCTCGCAGCGGAGGACAACGAGATCAACGCCGAGATCCTCGGCGAGGTCCTGAAGCTCGAACAGGTGGAGTACGATTTGGCGCAGGACGGAAGCGAGGCGGTCGAGCTGTTTATGAATTCCGAGCCGGGCTATTACGATATGATCCTGATGGACATCCAGATGCCGAAGATGAACGGATACGAGGCCGCGATGGCGATCCGGGCCAGCGACCGTCCGGATGCGCTTACCGTGCCGATCGCGGCGATGACGGCAAACGCGTTCTCGGAGGACGTGCAGAGGGCGCTCGACAGCGGCATGAACGTACATATACCAAAGCCGATCGACATAGCCGCGCTGCATGAGACGTTTAAGAAACTGATCGCGGAGCGGGAGAAGACGGAGCCCGAAACCGGGCGCAAATAGGGGCCCTGCCACGGACGCACGGGAAACCGGATATCCGCCGCAGGTATTTCTTGACTTTGTATCCGTGGGGATGTTACAGTCTAATAGAGACAATCGAAGAGAGAATATCAGGATCCGGAGACCTGCAAAAACCGGATAGAGGGGAAACGGAACATGAGAAGAAAAGGCCTCCTGTGCTCCGCACTGGCTATACTGCTTGCACTGAAGATGTGTCCTGCCACGCTGGCCGCCGGCTCGGGGGAAGTCCTCCGGGTTGGTTTTTTTGCTTTCTCGGGCTATCATGTTATTGAGGAAGACGGGAGGAGAAGCGGCTACGGCTACGAATTCCTCCAGCATCTCGCCACGCACGGCGACTGGACATACGAATACATAGGATACGACGGCTCCTATGCCGAGGCCCTCGACATGCTCCGTTCGGGCGAGGTGGATATCGTCACGTCCGTGTCCAAAACGCCGGAGCGCGAGGAAGAATTCCTTTTTTCCGACCAGGACATTGGCGTCAACTCCACGATCCTTACCGTAAAAGCGGGCAATCAGGACGTGGTGGGCGGAGATTATTCCACCTATGACGGCATCTCCGTCGGCATGCTGGAGGCGAACTCCAAGAACGCCAATTTCGAGCGTTTCGCCGAGGAACATAACTTCACGTTTAAGCCGGTATATTTCGGCAATCAGTCCGAACTTACCGAAGCGCTTCAGGCGGGCGAGGTGGACGCCTCCGTCACCGGAAGTCTGCGCCGGCTTGAAAACGAATGGCTGCTGGAATCGTTTGACGCCAGCCCGTTTTATGTCTGCGTCCCGAGATCCCGGCCCGATCTCATGGCCCGGATCGATCAGGCGATCGACGCGATGGACTCAAGCGAGCCCAACTGGCGCAACACCCTTCATGCGGCCTACTATTCCACGGATCGCACGGGCTCCGTGGTCTTAAACACCGAAGAGAGGGCGTTTCTTGAGTCGCTCCGCGATTCCGGGCGGCCGCTCAGACTTCTGTTCCGCCCCGATCAGGCCCCGTACGCCTATCTGCAGGACGGACAGGCGCGCGGCGTTCTGCCCGCGATCTTTGAGGTCGTGGCGCAGAGGCTCTCTCTGGACTATGAATTTATCCCGGCGGCGACCCGCGATGAGTATTATGAGCTCCGGAGATCGGGGGAAGCCGACGTGGTCCTGGACTTTGCCGGCGATCATTATCTGGCGGAGGAAGAGGGCTACAAGATCACAGATCCCTATTTCCAGACGAACTATGCGCGCCTCATGCGGGACGATTTTACCGGGACCGTAAAGACGGTGGCGGTCGAAGAACGTTCCGACGGCCTGCAGTCTTACATTGAAAGCCGCTACACGGAAGACGCCGTAAAGAGATACGGTTCGGTGGAAGACTGCGTCCAGGCGGTGCTTGACGGCGAAGTTGACGCCGCCATCCTCTATTCCCATACCGCGGAACAGTTCGTCCGCAACGACGTCCGGAACCGGCTGTCCTCCGAGGTCCTGGGCGAAACGTCGCTGTCGTACGCGGTGGATACCGGGATTCCCAACGGACATCTCCTGCTTTCCCTTCTGGACAAGAGCGTGAACAGCATCGACGAGAAGGAACTCGACGAGATCATGGCCCGGGAGATCGACGCCGGACGGAGCACGGACATGAGCCTGACCGCTTTTCTGTACAGAAACCCGGTATACGGGATCATGGTGACGGCGTTGGCGTTCCTGTTCGTATTTACGGTGATCCTGCTGGTGATCCGCACCCAGAACCAACGGAAACTGGCGAAGAAAGTCGCGCTTGCCACCGGCGAACTCGAAGCGAGGACACAGGAGCTCTCCCTCGCGCTTGAGGCCGCGGACGCCGCCAACAAGGCCAAAACGACGTTTTTAAATAACATGTCCCACGATATCCGGACCCCGATGAACGCCATCATCGGCTATACGGCTTTGACCACCACGCATCTGGATAACAAGGAACGGGCGCGGGACTACCTTGCGAAGATCACGCAGGCGTCGAACCACCTGCTCTCGCTCATTAACGATGTGCTCGATATGAGCCGCATCGAGTCCGGAAAGATCACGATCGAGGAGCGCCCGGAAAATCTGGCGGATATCCTTCAGGGCTTGAGAAATATCATTCAGTCCGACGTACACGCCAAGCATCTGGAGCTATTCATCGATACGGTCGACGTGACCGATAAAGAAGTATTCTGCGACCAGCTGCGCCTGAATCAGGTGCTGTTAAACCTGACCGGAAACGCCATCAAATTCACGCCGTCGGGCGGTATGGTGGCGATCCGCGTCACCCAGAAACCCAGCCCGAGGAACGGCCGCGCCGTCTACGAGTTCCGCGTCAGCGACAACGGGATCGGCATGAGCCCGGAATTTGTCAAAACGGTATTTGATCCCTTTACCAGAGAGCGCAGTTCCACCGTCAGCGGGATCCAGGGGACCGGTCTGGGAATGGCGATCACCAAGAACATCGTGGACATGATGGGCGGGACCATCGGAGTGGAGAGCGAAAAGGGACGCGGCACCACATTCACCGTGACGCTGGAGCTCCGCGTGGTTTCCGGGAGCCGGGAACTGAAGCCCATCGAGGAGCTGGCCGGTCTGCGCGGTCTGGTCGTGGACGACGATATGGTCTGCTGCCAGAGCGTGAGCAAGATGCTGCGCCAGATCGGTATGCGGGGCGAGTGGACCCTGTCGGGCCGCGAGGCGGTGGCCCGCACGTCGGAGGCCATCGAGCTGGCCGATCCCTTCGAGGTCTACATCGTCGACTGGTCCATGCCGGACATGGACGGCGTGGAGACGGTCCGCCAGATACGAAAGATCATCGGCGACGACTCGCCCATTATTTTGATATCCGCCTACGACTGGTCCGATATCGAACAGGAAGCCCGGGCGGCGGGCGTCACCGGTTTTGTCAGCAAACCGCTCTTTGTCTCCGATCTCCACAGGGCGCTTGAAAACTGCCTCGGGCATCCGCCCGCGGAGGAGGAAGCACGGAACGTGGTCTCGGCGGAGGAATGCTTTGAGGGCCGCCGGATCCTTCTGGCGGAAGACAATGAGCTGAACCGTGAGATCGCGGAAGAGATCCTGGAAGAGGCGGGATTCGTCGTGGAATGTGCCGAAAACGGTCAGATCGCCTGCGATATGGTCGGCCGGTCCGAGCCGGGCTATTACGACCTGATCCTGATGGATATCCAGATGCCCGTCATGGACGGGTACGACGCGACGCGAGCGATCCGTGCGATGGAAAACTCCGCTCTGGCCGGTATCCCGATCATCGCCATGACGGCGAACGCCTTCGAGGAGGACCGGGAGAAGGCGATGGAGGCGGGCATGAACGGACACCTGCCGAAACCCATCGATGTGGACCGGATGCTTTCTCTCCTGCGGACGCAGCTCGGAGGCATGATCGGATAGAGGAACCGACAAAAAATGTGCGGGGCAAAATGTCTGCTCCGCACATTTGAGATCATGACCGGCTTTTCAGAAAAGCTTTTTCAGAGAATCGATCGCGCCCATGGCCTTGTCTACGGACATTTTCGCCTTTACGCCGTCGGCGATCTTCTCCACGATACCGTCGGGAAGATCGATGCCCAGAAGTTTCTCAACGGTCTTGACCGGGTCTTTTTTGAACTGCTCCTGAAGCTTCTGGTCCTTTGCGATTTTCTCTACCGCCTCTGTGATTTGTTCCTTGATATCCATTGTACTGCCCTCATACCTTTCTCCTGGATTATTTGCGGATACAACGGTCCACAGTTTTATTATATCCGCGCACAATACGAAATTCAATCGAAAAATAGGTAAACAAACGCCATGAACAGACTGAATGCGATCTTTAAAGAAAACACAAAGTTTAAAACGTTTCTTCTCTCGATCCTGATCACGGGACTTTCCTACGGACTGTATAAGGGGATCCTGGACAACTACCTCGTGGAGGTGGTCGGGATGGGCGAGATGGACCGCGGGATAACCGAATTCTTCCGGGAGCTGCCCGGGATCATGCTGATCTTTATCCTGGCGGCCTTCTACATGCTGTCGGCGGAGTCGCTCTACAAGATGGGCGCGCTGATCATGCTCGTGGGCATGGGCCTGCACGCGATCCTTCCGCCCACGAAGGTGCTGATCATCCTTGCGATCTGCATCTATTCGCTGGGCGAGCACATCCAGTTCGGCATGAAAAGCACGATCCCGCTGGAATACGCCAGACCCGGCCTGAGCGGGACCGCGCTCGGGATGCAGAACGCGGCGAACCAGATCGGAACGCTGGCCGGATATCTGGTAGTGGTGGTCGTCTTTTCGATCCTGGCGCAGACGCAGCCGTACCGGGCGTTCTTCGCGCTTGCGACGGCGCTTGCGGCGATCAGCGCGGTGTGCTCCCTGCGGCTGACCGGAAACAGCAAGACCGACGAGGCCAAACGGCGTTTTTACTTTAACAGGAAATACACGAAATATTACATGCTGGAAGTTTTCTACGGGGCGCGGAAACAGGTCTTCATAACCTTCGGCCCCTATGTGCTGGTGCTGTTTTACGGAGCCAACACCGCGACCATCAGCCTGCTGTTTGCCATCTCGGCGGTGGCCTGTTTCTTCGCCGCGCCGGTCGTCGGCAAGATCATCGATAAGGTCGGCTACAAGGCGGTCATGATCTCCGACACGCTGATCCTGGTGATCGTGTGTTTCTTCTACGGATTCGCGCATTATATTTTCCCGCGGAACGTGGCGTTCGTCGTGTGCTGCGTCAACTATGTGCTGGACGCGGTCATTTCGCTGGCTTCGATGGCCTCCAGCGTGTATGTGCAGGCCCTTTCCGACAATCCGGTCGAGGTCAAGGCGACCATTTCCACGGGCGTTTCCGTCAACCATGTGATCTCGGTCTTTATCGCACTGTTCGGCGGCTGGATCTGGCAGACGCTCGGGATCGAGATGCTGTTCATCGCCTCCGCTATCCTGGGGCTCTGCAACAGCGCCTACGCGGCGTCGATCAAAACATAAATCCCTTGCTTTTTTTGCAGAATATGGTAGAATAAGCTGGACAGACAATAGAATAAATATTCAGATTACAGGAGGAAAATGATTATGAAAAGACTGTTTGCGGTTGTCATGGCGGCTGTCTGCGCGCTTTCCCTTACGGCATGCGGCGGCGGTTCTTCCAAAGAGAGTTCGGGACCTGCCACGGCCAAGGTGATCGACGTCGATCTGACGGATGAGCTGTACGCGTTCGGCGTAGACAAGGATCAGCCGGAACTTCTGGAGCAGGTAAACGATTTTGTTGCAAAGATCAAAGAGGACGGAACGCTCGACGAGATCTGCGACAAGTATTTCGGCGACGGAGAACCGGAAGCGGTGAGCTCCGCGGAGTATGACGCCTCCAAGGATCAGCTCGTCGTGGCGACCAACGCGGCGTTCGAGCCGTTCGAGTACACGCAGGGCGACAGCTACTATGGGATCGACATGGAGATCGCGGCTCTGCTCGCGGAAGAGCTGGGCAAGGAGCTTGTTATCCAGAACATGGAATTCGACGCGGTCTGCCTTTCCGTCGGCCAGCATAAATGCGACATCGCGATGGCCGGACTTACCGTAAATACGGAGAGAGAAGAGTACGTTACCTTTACCGAGAGCTACTACGCGGCGTCCCAGAGACTGATCGTGCCGTCTTCCGACACGACGTTCGACAGCTGCAAGGACGCGGCTTCTGTGGAAGAGCTTCTGAACAAGCTGACGGATAAGGATTCCATCGGCGTGCAGTCCGGAACGACCGGACAGTTCTATGTCGAGGGCGACGAGGACTGGGGCTTCGACGGCCTTCCCGCAAAGTGCGTTCCCTACCGTAACGGTTCCCTGGCCGTACAGGATATGTTGAACGGCAACGTGAAATACGTCATCATCGACGCGGCTCCGGCGGCGGCGATCACGGAAGCCATCAACGCGGTTCAGTAACGGAAAGAGCAGGATCAAAGCGGGTTCATGGGAAATTTTGACCGGAAAATAGAAAACTTCATCAATATTTTTATCAACCAGAACGGCTATGTGAAGGTCGCCGAGGGTCTGCAAAATACGCTGGTGATCGCCGTAAGCGGTCTGATCATCGGTATTCTAATCGGGACCCTGATCGCGACGGTGCGCGTTCTTCCGAAGTATCATGTCCTTCCGAGGGTGCTGAACGCGTTCTGCAGCCTTTATGTGGCGCTGTTCCGCGGGACGCCGATGGTCGTGCAGCTTTTGGTGTTCTACTATGTCGCGCTGCCGCTTCTCGGCCTGCGCTTTACCGGCGTGCAGGTCGCGACGGCCGTGTTCGGCTTAAACAGCGGCGCGTACATCTCCGAGATCATGCGGAGCGGCATCCAGTCGGTCGATCCCGGCCAGATGGAGGCGGGCCGCAGCGTTGGCCTCGGCTTCGGGGTCACCATGATGAAGATCGTCATTCCGCAGGCGGTAAAGAACATTCTGCCGACGCTCGGAAACGAGTTTATCGCGCTGATCAAGGAGACTTCGGTCGTCAGTTTCGTTGGCGCGGCCGATCTCTATGTGGCGTTCAACTATATCGGCAGCAACAGCTATGAGTTCATGGTGCCGTATCTGGTGATGGCTCTGATCTATATCGTGCTGGTGATGATCATCACCCTTCTGATAAAACTGATGGAAAGGAGCCTGAAGAGAAGTGATAGAAGTAATTGATCTTCGCAAGAGCTTCGGAGATGTCGAGGTCCTGAAAGGGATCAGCATCACCATCAACAAAGGGGATATCGTGGCGGTCATCGGTCCTTCCGGATCCGGCAAGAGCACCTTCCTGCGGTGTTTAAACTGCATGGAGGACCCGACGGGCGGCAGCATCATCTTTAACGGCGTGGATATCGCGGATATGCGTGTCGATATCAACGAGCACCGCCGCCACATGGGGATGGTGTTCCAGCACTTCAATCTGTTCCAGAACAAGACCGTGCTGGAAAACATCATGCTGGCTCCGGTCTATGTCGCCTGCCAGGATCTGAAAAAGGCCAGGAGGAAGAATCGCCTGATCGGTATCCGCAACGCGTTCCCGGGAAAGGAGAAAGAGGAGCCGGTCCCGATCACGCGCACGAAGGAGCAGATCAAAGAGGAAGCAAGACAGCAGGCGCTCGCGCTGCTTAAAAGGATCGGTCTGGAGGACAAGGCGGACGTTTATCCGTCCACGCTTTCCGGCGGACAGAAACAGAGAGTGGCGATCGTCCGTTCTCTCGCAATGAATCCGGACGTGATTCTGTTCGACGAGCCGACGTCCGCGCTCGATCCGGAGATGGTCGGCGAGGTCCTGGAGCTGATGCGCGATCTGGCCCGCGAGGGCATGACGATGGTCGTCGTCACCCACGAGATGGGGTTTGCCCGCGAGGTGGCGAACCGGATCCTGTTTATCGACGAGGGACAGATCAAGGAAGAAGGGGAACCGAAGGAATTCTTCGAGCATCCGAAGGACCCGAGACTGCAGGATTTCCTTTCAAAAGTACTGTGAACGGCGAATACAGACAAATATGGTAAGCGCTAAATAATAAGGTGTAACGATTACTCCATCTATGATTTATTAACGCATTGTTCCCGCACCTTTTCATTC
>CANQGL010000061.1 GCA_947623185.1 uncultured Lachnospiraceae bacterium | reverse complement strand
GAAAAAATTTGACAAGAAAAAAGCCGCATTTCTGCGGTTTACTAGAATTTTATTCAGTTACAACTGTCGAAGACCCGTTGAGACGTACTCCGCAAACTCTTCGACCTGAAACGGAGTGGTAAAGGTCTTAGTGCCCGAGACGCCGTCCCAGTAATCTTTCTGATTCATATTTGCACGCTCCTTTTACTTCATGCTTGTATTATAGCGCGGACTGTGATAATTTTAATATGAGAAATCTCATGGACTTGTCCCGAATCGGTCTGTAAAATGGAGTCGGGAGGAGGAGAACGAACATGACAAAAGAAAAAACAGGCGAAACGGGAGCCGGATCCCGAAACATCCTTGCGGACTTCTGCGCCCATTTCGGATTCGACATCACTCCCTGGATCAGCGAGGTCCGTTTTGAGGGCGGCGAGGAGATCCTGTGCGAGGGGGAGCGCCCGGACTTTTTGTATTATCTGACGGAAGGCCGCGCCAAACACTATATTTCACGCGAGGATGGGCAGGTGTCCCTGCTCACGTTCCTCTATGCGCCCTGTTTCATCGGAGAGATGGAACTATTGGGTGCGCGCAGGACGGCGGACGGCGTAACGGCCCTGACTCCCTGCCGCGGTTATGCGATCCGTGCGCATGACTGCAGGGAAAAGCTCCTCTCGGATGCGAAGTTTTTACGGGAGCTCTGCATGTCGTTAAGCGACCGTGCGGTCCGCAATACGGAGATCTACTCGCGCAACCAGTCCTGTCCGCTCAGGGCAAGACTGGCGGACTTTATCCTGGCGGCTTCCCCGAACGGGATCTACAGGGAGCGCCACACGGAGGTTTCGGAGTTTCTCGGGGTCAGCTACCGGCACCTTCTGTATGTGCTGGCGGACTTTGTAAAGCGGGGAATGCTGGAAAAACAGCCGAGCGGCTACTACATCCGCGACGAGGCGGCTCTGCGCGCGGCCGCGAAGGGCGCGGACCTGCAGGGACCGCCCGCGGAGAAAGGACATAGAAAATCAAAAATATCCTGAAAATCCGGTTGCAAAATCCGCCCGGCCGTGGTACGATAGAAAAAATTTGGGTCAAGCTTTGAACAAAAGGAAAGGAAAGCGCCATGAAAGCATACCTGATACTGGAAGACGGAACCGTTTTTCCGGGCGTGAGCATCGGCTCGGAGCGGGAAGTCATCAGTGAGATCGTTTTCAACACATCGATGACCGGCTATCTGGAAGTCCTCACCGATCCCTCCTACGCGGGGCAGGCGGTCGTGATGACTTATCCGCTCATTGGCAATTACGGCATCTGCCGCGACGACATGGAATCGAAGCGCGCATGGCCGGACGGCTACATTGTCAGAGAATTATCCCGGATCCCCAGCAATTTCCGAAGCGGGGACACGATTCAGCATTTCTTAAAAGAGCAGGACATTCCCGGTATCAGCGGTATCGATACAAGAGCACTCACCAAGATATTAAGAGAAAAGGGCACGATGAACGGCATGATCACGACAAAGCTCCCGGACGATCTTACGGAAGCGACGGAGCGTATCCGGGCGTATTCGGTGCGCGGCGTGGTCCTTAAGACGACCACGAAGGAGCCGTATGTTCTGGTTCCGGAGAATCCGGGAAATACCGTTTCCAAGGGAACACGGACCGGTGAAAACGGCGCGCAGCCCGCGCCTCCGGCGAGCGTCTTCGATCCGACTTCCGGCCTCGGGCTTCGCGTCGCCCTGATGGACTACGGCGCAAAGAGCAACATCGGGGAGTCGCTTGCGGCGCGCGGGTGCGAGGTGACGGTCTGGCCGGCCGATACGCCGGCGGAGACGGTACTCGCAAAGCGGCCCGACGGCATCATGCTTTCCAACGGCCCCGGAGATCCCGCGGAGAATACGGAGATCATAAAGGAAGTAAAGAAGTTCTATGATTCGGACGTTCCGATCTTTGCCATCTGCCTCGGGCATCAGCTCATGGCCCTGGCGACCGGGGCGAAGACCTACAAACTGAAATACGGGCACCGCGGCGGCAATCACCCGGTAAAGGATCTGGCGACCGGCCGCGTCTATATCACCTCGCAGAACCACGGCTACGCGGTCGATACCGAAAGCCTTGATCCCGATGTCGCGGCCCCGGCTTTTGTGAATGTAAACGACGGGACCAACGAGGGGCTTTCCTATAAAGGAAAGAACATTTTCACGGTCCAGTACCATCCGGAGGCGTGCCCCGGTCCGCAGGATTCCGGATACCTGTTTGACCGCTTTATCCGCATGATGAAGGAGGGAAGATAATGCCGAAGAATCCCGATATCAAAAAGGTGCTTGTGATCGGCTCTGGCCCGATCATCATCGGACAGGCGGCGGAGTTCGACTACGCGGGGACGCAGGCGTGCCGCTCCTTAAAAGAGGAGGGCATCGAGGTCGTACTCTTAAATTCCAACCCGGCCACCATTATGACGGATAAGGACATCGCCGACCGCGTCTATATCGAACCGCTGACGGTCGAGGTCGTCGAGCAGCTGATCCTAAAGGAACGGCCGGACAGCGTTCTGCCCACCCTGGGCGGACAGGCCGGTCTGAATCTGGCGATGGAGCTTGAGGAAGCCGGATTTTTAAAGGAAAACAACGTGCGTCTTATCGGCACCACGGCGCTCACGATCAAGAAGGCAGAGGACCGCGAGATGTTCAAGGAGACGATGGAAAAGATCGGCGAGCCGGTCGCCCCCTCCGAGATCGTGGAGGACGTGGAGACCGGACTGGCTGTGGCGGCAAAGATCGGCTATCCTGTCGTTCTGCGCCCGGCCTATACGCTTGGCGGATCCGGCGGCGGTATCGCAGAAAACGCGGACCAGTGCCGCGAGATCCTGGAGAACGGCCTGCGCCTTTCGCGCGTGGGGCAGGTCCTGGTCGAGCGCTGCATCGCCGGATGGAAGGAGATCGAGTACGAGGTCATGCGCGACGGCGCGGGCAACGTGATCACGGTCTGCAACATGGAAAACATCGATCCGGTCGGCGTTCATACGGGCGACAGCATCGTCGTTGCGCCCTCGCAGACGCTCGGCGACAAGGAATATCAGATGCTCCGTACCTCAGCGCTCAAGATCATCACCGAGCTGGGGATCACGGGCGGGTGCAACGTGCAGTACGCGCTGCATCCGGAGAGCTTTGAATACTGCGTGATCGAGGTAAACCCGCGTGTCAGCCGCTCGTCCGCGCTGGCCTCGAAGGCCACGGGCTATCCGATCGCCAAGGTGGCGGCGAAGATCGCGCTCGGCTATACGCTCGACGAGATCAAAAACGCGGTCACGAAAAAGACCTACGCCAGCTTCGAGCCGATGCTCGACTATGTGGTCGTCAAGATGCCGAGGCTGCCGTTCGACAAGTTCATAAGCGCCAGCCACACGCTCGGCACCCAGATGAAGGCGACCGGCGAGGTCATGAGCATTTGCACGAATTTCGAAGGCGCGTTAATGAAGGCGATCCGCTCGCTGGAGCAGCACGTCGACTGCCTGCGCTCCTACGATTACAGCGGGCTTTCCGACGATAAGCTGGTCGAGGAGCTGAAGAAGGTGGACGACCGGCGTATCTGGATCATCGCCGAGGCCCTGCGGCGCGGCTATTCCTACGACATGCTGAATGAGATCACCAAGATCGACCGGTGGTTCATCGACAAGCTGGCTATCCTGACCGAGATGGAGCAGGCGCTTTGCGACGCCGGGACGGGACTTTCCGTGGATCTTCTTCGAGAGGCGAAGCGGATCGAGTTCCCGGACAATGTGATCGCCCGGCTCACCGGCCTCACCCAGGAAGCCGTTAAGAAAATGCGCTACGAAAACGGGATCCGCGCGGTCTACAAGATGGTCGATACCTGCGCGGCGGAGTTCGCGGCGGAGACGCCCTACTATTATTCCTGCTTCGGCGGCGAGAACGAGGCGGACGGAACGACGGACCGCAAAAAGGTGCTGGTGCTCGGCTCCGGACCGATCCGCATCGGGCAGGGCATCGAGTTCGACTTTTGTTCGGTCCACAGTACATGGGCGTTTGAGCGCGAGGGATACGAGACGGTCATCATCAACAACAACCCGGAGACGGTCAGCACGGACTTCGACATTGCTGACAAGCTCTACTTTGAGCCGCTGACCCCGGAGGACGTCGAGAGCATCGTCGATGTCGAAAAGCCGGACGGCGCGGTCGTCCAGTTCGGCGGCCAGACGGCGATCAAGCTGACCGAGGCGCTCATGAAGATGGGCGTTCCGATCCTCGGAACGGCGGCGGAGGACGTCGACGCGGCGGAGGACAGGGAACTGTTTGACCGCATCCTCGAACAGTGCGGGATCCCGCGCCCGAAGGGACATACGGTCTTTACCGCCGAGGAGGCCAAGAAGGCCGCGAACGAACTCGGCTATCCGGTTCTGGTGCGTCCGTCCTATGTGCTGGGCGGACAGGGGATGCAGATCGCGATCAGCGACGCCGACATTGACGAGTTCATCGGTATCATCAACCAGATCGCGCAGGAGCACCCGATCCTTGTCGACAAGTACATCATGGGCAAGGAGATCGAGGTCGACGCGATCTGCGACGGCACGGATATCCTGATCCCCGGGATCATGGAGCACATCGAGCGCACCGGTATCCACTCCGGCGACAGCATTTCGGTCTACCCGGCCCGGAGCATCTCCGAGGGCAGCAGGCGCACGATCGTGGACTACACCGAAAAGCTGGCGCGCGCGCTGCACGTCAAGGGCATGATCAACATCCAGTTCATCGTCGACGGCGAGGACGTTTATATTATTGAAGTAAACCCGCGGTCATCGCGCACCGTGCCCTATATCAGCAAGGTCACGGGCATCCCGATCGTTCCGCTCGCGACGCAGATCATCTGCGGGCACACGATCCGGGAACTCGGTTACACGCCGGGGCTCCAGAGGGAGGCGGATTACTTCGCGATCAAGATGCCGGTATTCTCGTTTGAGAAGATCCGCGGCGCCGACATAAGCCTCGGGCCGGAGATGAAGTCGACGGGAGAGTGTCTGGGCATCGCGCGCTCCTTCAACGAGGCGCTCTATAAGGCGTTCCAGGGAGCCGGGATCAAGCTCCCGAAGTATAAAAACATGATCATCACCGTTCGCGACTCCGACAAGGAGGAGATGGCGGACATCGCCGCCCGCTTCGCGGCGCTGGGCTACCGGATCTTTTCCACCGGCGGGACGGCGCGCTGCCTGAACGCGCATGGCGTGCGGGCGATCCCGGTGCCGAAGATCGAGCAGGAATCGCCGAATATCCTCGATTTGATCCTCGGCCATGAGATCGATCTGGTGATCGACATTCCGGCGCAGGGCGCGGAGCGCAGCCACGACGGGTTCGTGATCCGCCGCAACGCGATCGAGACCGGCGTGACCGTACTCACTGCGGTCGATACGGCCCGGGCGCTGGCGACAAGCATGGAAAACCGCGCGAAAGAGCTGACGCTGATCGATATCGCAGAGATATAAGACGGAGATATAAAACGGAGACATAAAACGGAAAGGTGCCCCGGCGGGCACTTTTTCCATGCGGGCCTACCGAATAATCGCCGAATAAATTTTCGGAGCGGTTCATGAAAAAAACGAAAAAAATTTCAGATTAGGGGTTTACAAAAGAATATTTATGCATTATAATGCATATCGTTGACATCAAAACGGCACAGACCGATACAAAAAGAGGAGAGATCACATTATGAAAAAGAATCTGGCAATCATCATGGCGGCGGCGCTGTCCCTGTCTTTGTTAAGCGGATGCGGAAGTTCCTCCACGGAGACGACTGCTGCTGCAACCACGGCTGCGACTGAGGCCGCTACCGAAGCGGAAACCGAAAAAGAAGAAGAGACCACGGCCGCGGAGACGACCGAAGCGGCTGCGGAGGAGACGACCGAGGCTGCGGCTGCAGGCTCCGAGGAGCTTGAGGGCGGCGACGGAAGCCTTGACCGCGTTCTTGCGGCGGGCAAGATCGTTATGGCTACTTCCCCCGACTTTGCTCCGTGGGAGTTCCAGGATACTTCCTCCGGACAGACCGAGTACGTCGGTTCCGATATCGAGCTTGCGAAGTACATCGCGGAACAGCTCGGCGTAGAGCTTGAGATCCGTCCGATGGAGTTCTCCGCGATCCTGCAGGCGATCAACTCCGAGACCGTCGATATGGGTATCTCCGGTTTCGCATACACGGAAGAGCGCGCGGAGGCCATGAACCTTTCCACGCACTACAACGCGAGCAACGTTACCGGCCAGGGGATCCTCGTTATGAAGGATCAGACCTCGACCTACAACACCGCGGAAGCGTTCGCAGGCAAGAAGGTCGCGGCGCAGAACGCGTCCCTGCAGGCTCAGCTGGTAAGCTCCGAGCTTCCGGAAGACGTTGAGATGCAGCTGGTGACGAACGTTACCGAGGGCGTCCTGATGCTTACGACCGGCCGCGTCGACGCGCTTGCTGTTTCCGAGGACAACGGACTTTCCCTTGCGGCGAAGTATCCGGAAGTCGCGATGGCTGATTTCATGTTCGACTACAGCAACGACGGCAACGTAGTCGGCATCAAGAAGGGCAACAACGATCTGACGAACGCGATCAACAAGATCATCGATCAGGTCAACGAAGAGGGCCTTTACGAGCAATGGAAGGCCGATGCGGTCGAGCTGGCCGAGTCCTTGAACATCGAAGTCCACTGATCATGTTCCTGTAAGATAAGAGAAAGCGATACCGGTCTTCCCGGTCTGTTCCGGGAAGACCTTTCTCATGCCCGCCATGCGGAATGTCTTCCGAAGCAAAATGACAGGACGGCGCGCGGCGATGAGACAAACGATAATCCGGGAAGGAGAAATGCCGAATGCAATTTTTGGGCATCATGGCGCAGATCTGGTCCAGGTACTGGACTCTGTTTTTAAAAGGCTTTCAGATGACGATCCTCATGGGTCTCATGACCGTGGCCATCAGCACGGTGTTCGGAGCGCTTCTGGCTCTGATGCGCCGCAGCAACTTCGGGATCGGGAAATTCAAACCGCTTCGGGCGATCGTGGTCGCGTATGTTGAGGTCATCCGCGGAACGCCGATCCTTTTGCAGCTGTATTTCTTTTACTTCATGCTGCCGCAGTGGCTCCCGTTCATGAACCTGAGCGAGTTTACCTGCGTTATGACCGCGTGCTGCGTAAACTCCACCGCCTATGTCTGCGAGATCATCCGCGCGGGCATCCAGGCCGTCGATTACGGCCAGACGGAGGCGGCGCGCTCGCTGGGACTGAACAGCAGGCAGACGATGACGCATGTCGTCCTTCCGCAGGCCGTAAAGAACATCCTGCCGGCGCTCTGCAACGAGTTCGTGGCGATCGTCAAGGAGACGTCGCTCGCCTCGACCTTCTTCATCGGCGAACTGATGACGCAGTTTCGGACGATCAACGGGATCACGTTCCGCGTCCTGGAGCCGCTTACCATCGTCGGCATCATCTACTTTATCGTGACATTCACGCTGTCGAAATTCATCGCGGTGCTGGAGAGGAGGATGAGCGCAAGTGAACGGTAATCAGGAAGTGATCCGGGTAGAAGATTTACATAAGTCGTTCGGCAGCCTTCATGTGTTAAAGGGCGTCAGCGAGGTGATCCACAAGGGAGAGGTCGTTTCGATCATCGGTCCGTCCGGCGGCGGAAAGAGCACGCTCCTGCGCTGCCTGAACCTGCTTGAAGTGCCGGAGTCCGGCCACATCTACTTTGAGGGCGTGGACATCACCGACAAGAACATCGACATCAACCTGCACCGTCAGAAGATGGGCATGGTTTTCCAGCATTTTAACGTGTTCAGCAACCTGACCGTCGGAAAGAACATCACGCTCGCGCCGGTCCTGCTCGGAAAGAAGAAGCAGGCCGAGGCCGACGAGATGGCGAAGGATCTGTTAAACCGCGTCGGGCTGTTGGATAAGATCGATCAGTATCCGAACAAGCTGTCCGGCGGACAGAAACAGCGTCTGGCGATCGTGCGCGCGCTGGCGATGGAACCTGAGGTCATGCTGTTCGACGAGCCGACCTCGGCGCTCGATCCGGAGATGGTCGGCGAGGTTTTACAGGTCATCAAACAGCTCGTAAAGACGGGGATGACGACGGTGATCGTCACCCATGAGATGGGCTTTGCGAAGGAGGTCTCCGACCGCGTGTTCTTCATGGACGGCGGCATCCTCGCCGAGAAGGGAACGCCGGACGAGGTGTTCAACTATCCGCAGAACCCGAGGACGCAGGAATTTTTGAGCAAGGTACTGTATTAAAAGGACGCCGTTCGCTTCACAGGAGCTTATGGCCGGGAATGCAGACAGGCACCCCTTCCGCTAACGGATGGGGTGCCTTTTTACAGTGCCTTATGTTATTCTTAAGTGATCTTTGTGTTCGATTACCCACTGGAGAAGTTCTTTATAACCCATGCTCCCGTCGGCAACGGAAAGCCCTATGTGGACCAGCTCCTCATCCGTGCAGTGGATCCTGATACCGTTCATCTCAAGAAAAGAGAGCATCACATAGATGCCGATCCGCTTGTTGCCGTCCACAAAAGCGTGGTTGGAAATCAAGGTATAGCCGAGACGGGCTCCCTTCTCCTCTTTGCTGGGATAGAACTCCTTGCCGTCAAACCCGGCGAAGGCACAATTTGATCATTTTGCCAGTTCCTCAAAGGCCGCTTTGTGTTCGCGCAATATACGGGCGGCAACAAAGTCCAGTTTTTCATCCTCTGTCATTTCAACCTGTGGTTCCGTATCAAGGTCGATGACAAGCAGCTTCGGCCGATTGTTCTTAAAAACGACGACCCGGCCTCTTTTCTCGGCTAATTTCGCGACCCTTGAAAAATTCTGGTTTGCCTCCGTCGCGGTGACGATGGCGTTGGTGTCGATAGTCATTATAATCACCTCTGTCTGTAGTATAACATATATTAGGTAAAATTCAACCTATTTTAAGCATTGTTATACAACAGTTCACTTTTTTCTGCCCTAAAACGGGTCTACAGCACCTTGCGGCCGGCGATGTATTTTGCCGCGACGTTCCTGTCGTCGGAGAGATAGACCAGCCGTTCGAGGCGCTCCTTTACCGTAAACGGCTGCGGGTGCGCGAGAGACGTATCGTCGAGCACCACGGCGTCAAATTCGTATCCGGGTTCAAAACTACCGGCCTTCCCGAAGAACGAGCCGCCTCCGACGGTCGCCAGGAAGAAAGTTTCCTCGAAGGACAGCGGGGCGGGGCTGTCCGCATCCAGCCGCCAGAGCAGCTTGGAACACTGGATCGCGTCGACGATCATGCGGAACATGGAGAGCGTGAATCCGCCCGCCACGTCGCTTCCGAGCCCGATCTTAAGGCCGCGGTCCAGATAGCGCCGCACGGGTGCGATCCCGGAGGCCAGGGCCGTGTTGGACTGCGGACAGTGCGCGACAAAAACGCCCCGTTCCTTCATCAGGTCGATCTCGCCGTCGGGACAGTGGACGCAGTGCGCCATGATGGCCGGGCCGTCGCCGCCGAACAGGCCGAACCGGTCGTATGCGTCACCGTAAAAGCGCGTGCCGGGACAGAGCTGTTTCACCCATTCGATCTCCAGGGGATTTTCCGAGAGATGCGACTGCACGGGCAGATCGTACCGCTTTCTGAGAATGGAGAGCAGTTCCATCAGTTTGTCGCTGCAGGAGGGGATGAAGCGCGGGGTCAGGATCGGGCGCACATTCTCAAAGTGCCGGTCCAGACAGCGCCGGATCCACGCCTCGGTGTCGGCCGCGGAACGTTCGGCGCTCTCCTCGCAGAGCGTCGGCGGACAGTTGCGGTCCATGTTGACCTTCCCGACATAAGCGCGGATCCCGGTCTCCTCGAGCAGTTCCATGAGTCGGAACGTGGACTCCGCATGGAGCGTGCCGAAGGTGACGACGCGGGTCGTCGTGCTTTTTAAGAGATCGTCCAGAAAGATCCGATACGCTTTTTCCGCATACTCCGGATCCGCGAATCTGCTTTCCTCCGGGAAGGCGTGCGCGTTGAGCCATTCGATCAGCTCGGAATCGAGCCCGACGGAGCGGAACGTGTACTGCGGGGCGTGGACGTGCAGATCGGTAAGACCCGGGATGATCAGGCGGTCCCCATAGTCCGTGACCGGGATCCCGCGGTATTTTTCCGGCAGCTCGGGGAAGACGCCGCGGCAGATCCCGTCCTCGCAGACGAGCCAGCCGTTTTCGCAGACCGCGAACTGCTTCATTGTCCTGCTGTAAATGATGTTTCCCTTAAGGGCAAAAGTTTTCTCCATGATTACCTGCTTTCCGTTGGATAAAACCTGTGGGCCGGGGCCCGTTTCCACTGTAAGTTTACCACGAAGAGGCCGGATTTTCAAGGAGACGTTGCCTGTCGCGCCAGTCCAGGCGTTGTCCGCCGCGCCGGTCCGGGCGTTGCTCGCCGGGCAGGTTCGCGTTATCCGCCGTGCCGGTCCGGGCGACGAACGGCACCTGTGCCGGACGCGGGATGCCCTTTCTGGCCCGAGCGATTTGCCGCGTCACGCACCGGACACGGCACCGCATTTCGAATTGATCCGCGGGCGCGGGTTTCGCTTGTCTTTTTTTCATGTTTCGGGTATGATAGAAGAAAAAAACGGGAGGTCAGAATCCGTGACGGAAGAAAAAAAGAAAGTATTGGAATACATTGACAGCAAAGCGGACGTGATCACCGACACATCCGACCAGATCTGGGATTTCGCAGAGCTTTCGCTCCGCGAGTTCAAATCGGGCGAGCTCTACGCAAAGGTCTTAAAGGAGGAAGGCTTTGAGGTCGAGTACCCGTTCTGCGGGATCGAGACCGCTTTCCTCGCGCGCTACGGCTCCGGGAAGCCGGTGATCGGGATCCTGGCGGAGTACGACGCGCTGACCGGCCTTTCGCAGGTGGCGGGTGCTACGGAGCGGAAAGAGCTCGTGGCGAACGGAAACGGGCACGGATGCGGCCATAACCTGCTCGGCGCGGGCGCGATGGCCGCCGCGTTCGGCGTCAAAAAGTACCTGGAGGAAAAGGGAGAGGGAAGCGGTACCGTGATCCTCTACGGCTGTCCCGGAGAGGAAGGAGCCGGAACGAAATCCTTCATGGCCCGCGACGGCGTGTTCAACGGGTGCGACGCCTGCCTGACCTGGCATCCGTCCAACGTGAACCAGGTCGTCTCCGGCACCTGCAACACCTGCATCCAGACGGAATACAAGTTTACCGGCGTGGCGGCGCACGCGGCGGGAGCGCCCGATAAGGGCCGTTCCGCACTCGACGCGGTCGAGCTGATGAACATCGGCGTCCAGTTCCTGCGCGAGCACATGGCGGACAGCGCCCGTATCCATTATTCGATCACCGACGCGGGCGGAGACTCGCCGAATGTGGTCCAGCCGCGCGCGCAGGTGCTCTATATGGTGCGCTCGGTATGGGTGCGCGAGACGCTGGAGCTTTTGGAGCGCGTGGACCGTATCGCACAGGCCGCCGCGATGATGACCGATACGAAGATGGAAAAGCGGTTCATCGACGGGTGCGCCAACACGGTCCCCAACAAGGTCCTGGAGGAGCTTCTGTGGAGGAACTTCGACGAGGTCGGCCTTCCGGAACATACCGATGAGGAGCGGAAATTTGCGCAGGCCCTCTATGATTCCGTGGAGATGAAGAGCACGGAGCTTCCCGGCGACGCGACGGAAGAGGATCCCGAAATCTGGGAGTTCGTCGACAAGGCGTCCAAACACGGCACCGTGCCGATCAACGAATTCCTTGTTCCCTACCACTATTCCGAGAAGGTGCGCATGGGTTCGACCGACGTCGGCGACGTGAGCTGGTGCGTGCCGACCGCCCAGATCAACACCGCGACGTTCCCGGCGCAGGCTCCCGGCCATTCGTGGCAGAACGTGTCCTGCGGCCGCACTTCGCTTGCCCATAAGGCGATGATCAACGCCGGAAAGATCCTGGCGGCGACCGCGGTCGATCTGATGGAGAAACCGGAGATCCTGGCGGCGGCGAAGGACGAATACGAGAAGAAGATGAAACGCTACGGCGGATATCTGTGCCCGGTTCCCGAGGGCGCGGTGCCGACCGTTCCGGGCGCGAAGATGTGAGCGGCCCCGGACCTTTCGGCCCGAAGCCGCAGACGGCGGAAACAGAGACGTTAAGGGGGTAGCAGGATGTATCTGGGAGTCGATTATTACCCGGAACAGTGGGACGCGTCGATGATGGACGACGATCTGGACAACATTGCCGGACTGGGCTGCAATGTGATCCGCATCGCGGAATTCGGCTGGCACATCATGGAACGGCGGGAAGGACAGTTTGACTTTTCCTTCTTTGACACCGTGATCGAAAAGGCGAAAAAACGCGGCCTTAAGATCATCATGGGCACGCCGACCGCGACGATCCCGGCCTGGCTGGCGAAAAAACATCCGGACATCCTCTCCGAGTTCGAGGACGGCAGAAAGCGCAGCTTCGGAGGACGCCACGTCTACTGCTTCAACAGCCCGGAGCTCTATGCGTATTCGGAAAAGATCATCCGCGCGCAGGCGGAGCACTATAAGGATGAGAAGGCGATCGTCGCCTGGCAGCTCGACAACGAATGGGGCCACGAGGGGAGCGATCTCTGTTACTGCCCCAGGTGCCGCAAGGCGTTCCAGGTCTATTTGCGCTGGCGTTTTAAGGGCGATATCGACAGGCTGAACGAAACCTTCGGGACGGTATTCTGGTCGCAGCAGTACAACGGCTTCGACGAGATCCCGGTCCCTGCGGAGACGATCACCACGCACAATCCGTCGCTCCGCATGGAATGGGAACGGTTCCGGAACAAAAGCATCGTGGACTATGCGGCCTTTCAGGCGAAGCTTTTAAAGGAGATCATCCCGGACTGCGTGCTGATCCACGATTTTCCGGGTGGATGCCTGGACAAGCATTACAGCTACGCGGATCTGGCGAAACACATCGACATCACGGCGTACAACAATTATCCGGTCTGGGGCGGGCAGAAGGAACCGCTCGCCCCGTACGAGGTCGCCTTCGATCTTGACCTGATGCGCGGCCTGAAACAGGCGAATTTCTGGATCACCGAGGCGATCATGGGCGCGCAGGGCCACGACGTGACCGGGTACTCGCCGCGCCCGGACCAGGCGAAGCTGTGGTCGTACCAGAGCATGGCGCACGGCTGCGAATCGCTCCTTTATTTCCGCTACCGCGGCGCAGCGAAGGGAGCCGAGCAGTTCTGCTACGGGATCCTTGATACCGACAACCGGAAGGGGCGCAAATACCGGGAGGTGAGGAGCTTTTTTGCCGAGATCGGAAAATACGCCAAAGCGCTGGAGGCGCCGGTAAAAAGCGATGTGGCGCTGGTCTACGGCTACGATTCCCTGGCCGCGTTCCGCATCCAGCGCCAGAGCCTTCTGATCGACTGCAAACAGGAGATGCTCAAATATTACCGCGCGTTTTACGAGGCGGGCGTTTCGGTCGACGTGGTCCCGGAGGGGGCGGATCTTTCCGGGTTTCGGATCCTGATCCTGCCGCTCATGATCGTCATGGACGGAGAGATGAAAGCGCGCGTGCGCGCGTTCGCCGAGAACGGCGGAACGGTGATCCTCACTTACCGGACCGCGGTCAAGGACGAGTACAATAACCTGACGTTCGGAGAGGTCCTGCCCGTCGGGCTTTCGGATATGGCCGGCGTTACCGTCGAGGAGACGGAGAGCCTCCAGGAGACGGATGCGTTCCCGCTGACCGGTGAAGGCGCGTTTGCGCAAAAACGCTTTAAGGGCGGGGTCTTTCGCGACATGCTGGCCGTTACCGGGCCGGAGACCGAGATCCTCTGCCGCTACGGCGATCCGTTCTATGAGGGCTTTGCCGCGGTCACGAGGAAACGGTGCGGGAAAGGGACCGTGTATTATGTCGGATGTTCGCCGGAGAAAGCGTTCTTTGATGCGCTCGCGGAGACGGTCCTTGCGGACAAAGGGATCGCGGTACGGCGGATGCCGGAAGGGATCGAATGTGTGAGCCGAGGAAGCGGGGAGGAGAAGATCCTCTTTGTCATGAACCACAACGCCGTTCCCGCGGAGACGGAATACGGGACGCTTGCGCCCTACGAATGCCGGATAATCGCGGGATAATGCCCGAAATTTCTTGCTGTTTTATACATTTTCTACAAAAAAGCTGCATAAAAATATGCGGTTAATAGCGCAAAAGGTGAAAAAAAGAGAAAAAAATTTCAAGATTTATATGTACTTTGTCTAAATGTTGTGCTATAATAGGGGTCGCGGGAAAATGTCCCGTACCAACAATATTTTAGGAGGATTGGTAATATGAAAAAGAGAATGTTAGCTCTGGCGATGGTTTCCGTCATGGCGCTCAGCCTGACCGCATGCGGCGGCTCCAGCACGGAATCCACTACGGCAGCAGCTACGACGGCGGCAGCGACCGAGGCCGCTACGGAAGCAGCAAAAGAAGAGGCCACTGAGGCGGCCGAGACGACCGCGGCAGCAGCGGCGGAAGCAGTAGGAACCTCTGATATGTCCGACAAGAAGGTCGGCATCAGCATCTACAAGTTCGACGATAACTTCATGACCCTGTATCGTACCGAGCTTGAGAGATACCTTGTAGAAGACCTTGGATTCAGCGCTTCCAACATCACCATCCAGGATGGTAAGGGCGACCAGGCCGAGCAGACCAACCAGATCCAGAACTTCATCGCTTCCGGCGTTGACGTTATGATCCTGAACCTCGTTCAGTCTTCCTCCGCACCGACCGTTACCGATCTGTGCAAGGACGCTGGTATCCCGGTTGTTTACATCAACCGTGAGCCGGATGCTTCCGAGGAAGAGAGATGGGCTTCCGAGGGCATCGCAGCCACCTATGTAGGCGCAGACGCGAGACAGTCCGGTACCTACCAGGGCGAAGAGATCGTTGAGACCGAGAACAAGGGCGACATCAACGGCGACGGCAAAGTTTCCTATATCATGGTACAGGGCGATCCCGAGAACGTAGACGCTCAGTACAGGACCGAGTTCTCCGTTAAGGCTCTTACCGATGCGGGGATCGAAGTTGAGGAGCTTCTTCTTCAGAGAGGCGACTGGGACCAGGCGAAGGGCCAGCAGATCGTTCAGGATGCTCTGACTCAGTTCGGCGACAAGGTCGAAGTCGTATTCTGCAACAACGATGCTATGGCTCTCGGCGCTCTGCAGGCGATCGAGGCGGCCGGCCGTAAGGTCAACGAGGACATCTACCTTGTAGGTGTTGACGCTCTGACCGAGGCTGTCCAGAACGTAGTAGACGGCAGAATGACCGGTACCGTATTCAACGATCACTTCGG
>CANQGL010000060.1 GCA_947623185.1 uncultured Lachnospiraceae bacterium | reverse complement strand
GAAGGACCGTTCCAAAAAATTCAATTATATTTGAGTCCGTCGGCTTCCCCCCTTCCCTCTTTTCTCTCAGCTCTCTGAAAAATGTATAAATGAATAACATTTTTTGATAAATACGAAAAAATATAGAAAGTTTATTACAAAATGTTTGACAGTTTGCGGGAATCCCACCCATTTCGCCCCGCGGAAACGGAGCGCCTCGATGAACAGCTCCCTCGGCGTCGCTAAGGACGCATTCACCGTTCCCTTTGAGATATCGACATCCCGGATCAGGAAGTTCTTCGTGTTGAGGATCAGGAGTTTCAGGTTCTCCTGCTCCTTATGGCGCATCTCCTCCATAAAGCGCGCCGCGATCCTGGACGGACGGTCGAGCGCATACGCCTCTCTCCCCTCCGAGCTCCGCCAGATCCGTTTCGAAAGCTCCCCGATACAGAGGAGCTGGACCGCCTTCACGGTCCCCACTCCCCGAACCGCGCGGTAATCGTACAGCGTGTGGTGGAGAAGTCCCGCGAGCCCGGGAGGTTCTCCCATGCCGAGGATCCGCTCCGCCAGATCGCGCGCCGTCAGATCGCGCGTCCCGCTCCTTAGGATCACCGCGAGGAGTTCTGCGTCCGATAATGCCTCCGGGCCGCGCAGGGCGGCTTTCTCATACGGGCGTTCGGACTGCGGAAGTGCTTTCATTGTCATCTTTCTTTCCTTTCCGGACTCTCCGCGTACCAGAAAAGGGCGTCCCGCATCAGAGCATGCGGTATGTAAGGATGGCGATGATCACGCCGATGATGCTGGCCATCGTGATCCGGATGCTGAGCCCGAAGGTGATGACCAGGATCCCGAAATTGAGGACGAGCGGGTCGTTCAGACCGAAGGACTGTCCGAAGTTCAGCCACGAAAGCCCCACGATCCCATCTGCCAGATTTCCGATAAATCCGCCCAGAACGATGCCGGACAGAAGCATGAGCAGCAACACCCACGAATTCTTTCCCTTCATGACCCTACCTCACATTTCGATACTTTTACAAATATAGCATATTTTTGCATCAAAAACAATGTTGTTACATTTATTTAATAAATGCTTCACATTTTTCCGTCATTCTTCCCACGGCAGGTCGCTGTTTTCGATCCGCCTGTCGCGCAGCATCAGATCGTCCAGCGCCTCCCGCGCCGGTTTCCCGTCGAAAAGCACCGCGTTGACCTGCTCCACGATCGGCATCGGCACGTTGTACTTTCTGGAAAGCGCGAGCGCCGCCTTGGCGGAATAGACGCCCTCGACGACCATCTGCACTTCCTTCATGGCCTCCTCCATCGTGTGTCCCTTTCCGATCAGGATCCCCGCCCGCCGGTTGCGGCTGTGCATGCTGGCGCAGGTCACGATCAGATCGCCGATCCCGGTGAGGCCGGTGAACGTCTGGTATTTTCCGCCCATCGCGGTCCCCAGGCGCGAGATCTCGGCCATGCCTCTCGTGATCAGGGCCGCCTTGGTGTTGTCGCCGCAGCCCAGCCCGTCCGCGGTCCCGGCCGCCAGCGCGACCACGTTCTTGAGCGCCGCGCCGATCTCGATCCCCAGCACATCGGGGCTGGTATAGACGCGGAACACCGGGCTCATGAACGCCGACTGGACGTACTCGGCCACCGCTTTCTTCCTCGCGCCCGCCACGCAGGTGGTCGGCATCCCGCGGCTCACCTCCTCCGCGTGGCTCGGTCCGGACAGCACGGCCACGGTCGCTTCCGGGATCTCCTCCAGGATGATCTGCGACATGGTCTTGAGCGTGTCCTCCTCGATCCCCTTCGCGAGATCGACGATGACCTGTCCCTCTTTATAATAAGGGCGCAGTCTGGCCGCCGTGGAGCGCACGAAGACCGAGGGGACCGCCATCACCAGCATGTCCTTTCCTTCGGCCGTCTTTTTCAGATCCGCCGTACAGACGACGCTGTCCGGGATCACCGTTTCCGGCAGGTTTTTATGGCGGCGCGTCGTTTTGATCTCCTCGATCTCGGCCGGGATCGCCGACCATAGCGTCACCTGGTGTCCGTTATTTGCAAGAAGGACGGCGACCGCCGTCCCCCACGTTCCGGATCCGATCACACCGATATGTTCCATATGGACCTCCTTACTGTTTTTTTCCGCCCCACAGTTTGCTCTCCGTTCCGTTAAGCAGGCGTCCGATATTCGCCTTATGGCGCCAGACCGCCATCGCCGAGATGAGGCCGGCGACCGCGAACAGCTCGGGCAGCCGCTCCGGCGCGACCGTATAGTCGCCGCGCAGCCCGAACGAGACCGTGAGGATAAAAAACGCGAGCGCCACGCAGATCGATCCCAGCGACACGAAGCGCGTCAGGATCACGATTCCCAGAAAGAGCGCCGCGCAGACGACGGTGACGCGCCAGTCGGTCGAACAGAGAAGTCCGGCCAGGGATGCGATCCCCTTTCCGCCCTTGAATTTCAGGTAACAGGGGAAGTTATGTCCGAGCATCACGCCGAAACCCGTATAGAGCACATAAAGGCTTTGGTCCGCGCTCTCCCGGAAAATGAGCCGCGCGATCAGGCAGGCGAACACGCACTTGAAAAAGTCCCCGAAGAACACGATCGCCCCCGCCTTTTTCCCCAGCACGCGCAGCGCGTTCGTGGCTCCGGAATTCCCGCTGCCGTAATCGCGGATATCGATATGGTTCATTTTCCCGTAAAGATAGCCGGTCTGGAAAAGGCCGAACGCATAACCGAGAGCCAGACAGATCAGTCTTTCCATGACTCACTCCTTCTCCTTCCGCTCGCGTATGATGAATTTGAGCGCCGTTCCCCGAAAACCGAACGCCTCCCGTATCTTGTTCTCGAGATAGCGGGTATAGGAAAAATGCATCAGCGACTTGTCGTTTACAAAAACCACGAACGTCGGCGGCTTTACGGCCACCTGCGTTGCGTAAAAGATCTTGAGCCGTCTGCCCTTGTCCGACGGCGGCTGCTGCATGGCGACCGCCTCCGAGACGATCTCGTTCAGCACGCCGGTCGCGATGCGCATGTTCTGGTTTTCGCGCACCATGTCGATCAGATCGAACAGTTTGCCCAGGCGCTGTCCGGTCAGGGCCGATATGAAGATATACTCGGCATACGGCATAAAGGAAAGGATCTCCTTAAGCCGCCCCGTATATTCGTAGATCGTTTTGTCGTTCTTTTCGATCGCGTCCCACTTGTTGACGGCCACGATGATGCCCTTGCCGCGGTCATGCGCGATCCCGGCGATCTTCGCATCCTGCTCCGTCACGCCCTCGGTCGCGTCGATCACCAGCACGACCACGTCGGCCCGCTCGACCGCGGTGACGGTGCGGATGATGCTGTAACGCTCGATGTCCTCCTTGACCCGGCTCTTTCTGCGCAGGCCCGCGGTGTCGATGAACACATACTCCGTTCCGTTGCGGACGATCTCCGTGTCGACGGCGTCGCGCGTCGTTCCGGCGATGTCGGAGACGATCACGCGGTTCTCGCCCAGGAGCTTGTTGATGATCGAGGATTTCCCGACGTTCGGTTTCCCGACGATCGCGACGCGCGGCCGGTCGTCGTCATCCTCCCCGATGCGGTCGCCGGTGAAGTTCCTGCACACCGCGTCCAAAAGCTCACCGAGACCCAGCCGGGATGCAGCCGACACCGCGATCGGATCGCCGATGCCGAGATTGTAGAACTCGTAGACGTCGTTTCCGTACTTGGCGAGGCTGTCCACCTTGTTGACCGCCAAAACGACCGGTTTCCTGGATTTGCGCAGCATGTCCGCAACCTTGGAGTCCGCGTCCTGGAGCCCCTGCCGGACGTCGGTGATAAAGACGATCACGTCGGCCGTGTCGACGGCGATCTGCGCCTGCTCGCGCATCTGCGTGAGAATAACGTCGTTCGAGTCCGGCTCGATGCCGCCGGTATCGATCAGCGTGAAATTATAGTCGAGCCATGTGCAGTCCGCGTAGATCCGGTCGCGGGTCACGCCGGGCGTGTCCTTCACGATCGAAATGGCGCTGCCAGCGAGCGCGTTGAACAGCGTGGACTTTCCCACGTTGGGCCTGCCGACGATGGCTACCACCGGTTTACTCATATTCTGTCCTCTCTTTCCGTCCCCTCGCAGCCGGTCCCGCCGTACGCGGCGGTCTTTGAGTCCGCCGGTTCGTAGGCCCCGTGTTCGGCCGTCTTTTTCGCGGCCCTGCTGCGGTCAAGGATCGCCCCGACCAGGGCGTATCCGTCCGATCCCACGATATCCGCCCGTATCCGCAGGGCGTCCTCCGCCTGCGAGAGCGTGATATCGTCAAGAAAAACATCCTCTCCGTTTTTAAACATGGCGGCCGGAAGCAGGATCCGTGTCCCGAGCCGCTCCCCGCTCTCCTGCCTTGCCTTAAGCTGCGCGATCAGGTCCCGGCCGGTGATCAGCCCGGACACCGTGATCCGCTCGCCGAAGAAATCGTTGCGGATGGCGCAGACACGGACCGTCTTCTGCGGCCAGGCGGCCATGATGTCATCCGCCAGACGTTTCAGATACGGCTCCGCCAGAACACCGGTGATGAGCGTGAGCTCCTCGGGGCCGTCCGCCTGTGCGGGGACCTGTCCGTCCGCCCCGCCGCCGGCCAGCGCATCCCTTACCTCGTCGTCAAGCAGACGCAGCATGCCGACGCCGTTTTCCAGTTGGATATAGCCGTCGTAGCGTTCCGCCTCCGGCATCGGGCGCTCCGCCAGGATGTACCACTCGTCGCTCGCGTGGACAAAGTGCAGGCCGCACTCCGCATAGAGCTTTTTCTGCCAGCGCTCGATCGTATCGATCACCGCGCAGGCGTCTTCCTTTGTGAATCCCTCGAGCGGATACAGCCCGTCGCGGTATTTCGTAAGCCCCACCGGCACCACCGAGACGCTCTGCATGCACGGCGCGTAGGCGGCCAGCTTTTCGATGGTGGATTCCAGCTCCGCCCCGTCGTTGATGCCCTTACAGAGCACGATTTGTCCGTTCATCTCCGTCCCCGCCTCATAGAGCCGGTCGATCTTCTTTAACGCCTCGCCCGCGAAACGGTTGTTCAGCATCTTACAGCGCAGGGCGGGATCCATGGTGTGGACCGAGATGTTGATCGGCGCGAGATGAAAACGGATGATCCGGTCGATATCGCGCTCGCTCATGTTCGTCAGCGTGACGTAATTGCCCTGCAGGAACGAGAGCCGCGAATCGTCGTCCTTAAAGTACAGTGTATCGCGCATCCCCGGCGGCATCTGGTCGATGAAGCAGAAAATGCATTTGTTCCGGCAGGACCGGTACTCGCTCATGAGCCCGTTCTCGAAGGTCAGCCCGAGATCCTCGCCGCCGCTCTCGATCTCAAGCTCCCACTCTTCGCCGTCCGCCTTCTCCACCAGCATCACGAAGCTCTCGCTGTCGGTCAGATAATCGTAATCGAAGATATCCTCGACTTCCTCCCCGTCGATCGAAAGCAGGAGATCGCCGGGCTCAAGCCCGAGCTCGTCCCCGATGGAACCGGGCGCTACCGCCGATATTCTGTGCCTTTTGTCGTTCTGTCCGTGTTTTTTCAAATCCGTTTCCTTCCGATCCGTCCGTCTCAATAATATCTCATATTAAATATACCAATCTTCCGCCGTTTTGTAAAGGAACCGCATGTTCTTTTTTCTGAAATACGGGACATCCTATTGACGAAAAAGACCGGAAAATGGTATAAAAAAGATAGAGTAACGGAATCCCATTGATTATCACTCTAAAGTGCGGAGGAATCCATTCCATGTCAAATCAATACGTCTTTAACGACCGTCTTCCGATCGCTCCTTTGAAGATCGCAGCGCTGGAAAGCTGCCGCCCGCTCGCCGAGCTGGTAAACGACCATATCGTAAGTTTCAGGCGCAACGACGCGGCTGAACTTACTCTGCGCCATGAAAATCTCCAGTTCCGCGGTTACGAGGCCGATTCCTACCTTCTGGACTGCGCCTGCCCGCGTTTCGGGACCGGCGAGGCAAAGGGGATCGTCCGGGAGTCGGTCCGGGGTACTGATCTCTTCGCGATGGTCGATGTGACGAACCACTCTCTCACCTACAAGATGAATGGTTATGTAAACCACATGTCGCCCGACGATCATTACCAGGATCTCAAGCGGATCATCGGCGCCTGCGTATCGACGGCGCACCGGGTCAACGTGATCATGCCTTTCCTCTATGAGAGCCGCCAGCACAAGCGCACCAACCGCGAATCGCTCGACTGCGCGATGGCGCTCGAGGAGCTGGTCGCGATGGGCGTGACGAACATCATCACCTTCGACGCGCACGATCCGCGGGTACAGAACGCGATCCCGCTCTCCGGCCTCGACAACTTCATGCCGACCTACCAGTTCGTCAAGGCCCTGTTCAAGCACGACAAGACCTTAAAGATCGACAAGGACCATCTGATGGTGATAAGCCCCGACGAGGGGGCGATGAGCCGGGCGGTCTATCTTGCCAACAACCTCGGCGTCGATATGGGCATGTTCTACAAGCGGCGCGACTATTCCAAGGTCATCAACGGCCGCAATCCGATCGTGGCGCACGAGTTCCTCGGCAGCTCGGTCGAGGGAAAGACCGTCATCATCGTCGACGACATGATCTCGTCCGGCGAAAGCATGCTGGATACGGCCAAGGAATTGAGGGAACGCAAAGCCTCCCGCGTGATCGTCTGCGCCACCTTCGGCCTCTTTACGAACGGTTTTGAGAAATTCGACGATTTTTACGGAAAGGGCTACATCGACTGCGTGGTCACCACGAATCTCAATTACAGGGTCCCCGAGCTGTTTGAGCGGGAATGGTACGTTGAAGCGGACGTCAGCAAATACATTGCGGCCATCATCAACTCCCTGAACCACGACGTATCGATCGGCGAAGCGCTGAATCCGACCTACAAGATCCAGAAACTCATCAACCGCTACAACAGCGGCGGCTACGACTATTATCAGAAACTCGTCTGACCGGCTGCCAAAAAATGACATTTTACGCAAAACATTCTAGTGTATTATTCCATGCAGGGCGAATAATAGGAATGTACCAAACAAAACGCCGGAACGAAATCAGCACCGCGCTCCGGCAAATCAGAAAAGGAGGCGTAAACATGTCTGATACGAATACTTCTTCGAACCGCGTAGCAGTACCGGAGGCCAAGGAAGCGATGGACAAGTTCAAAATGGAGGTCGCCAACGAGATCGGCGTGCCGCTTACCAACGGTTACAACGGCAACCTGACTTCCTACCAGAACGGCAGCGTCGGCGGCTATATGGTCAAAAAGATGATCGAGCAGCAGGAAAAGCAGATGGCAGGCAAATAGTGTCTGACAGAAAATAAAGACCGAACACAAAAAGGACCTCTCAGCCGGAACGCTCCGGTCGGGAGGTCTTTTGTTCTTTGATAAACGTCCGTTTTACGGCCCGTCATATAAGGCACAGAAACGCGCAGAGGTTCCCGCGCCTGTCTGCGCAGGTTCGGTGCGAAAACAGCAGATCGGGATTGCAGTGCGTGCAGATGTCCGTGACCGAGATCCGCTCCTTCGGCACGCCGGCTTCCTCGAGGATGATCCGGTTCGCCTCCCAGAGGTCCAGCTGGAACTTTCCGTTCGGTTTTCGGTAGAACAGGCGCTCATACTGCGCGGGCGCGAACGTCTTTTCAAATTCTTCGATCACTTCCGGTCCGACCTCATAGCAGTCCCGGCATATGCTGGGGCCGATCGCCGCGACGACGTCCTTCGGATCGGTCCCGAATTCGCGCCGCATCGCCTCGAGCGTCACCCGGCCCATGCGGTTCGCCGTGCCGCGCCATCCGGAATGCGAAAGGCCGATGGCCCTGTTTTTGGTATCCACGAAATAAAGCGGGACGCAGTCCGCGAAAAAAGTCACCAGCGTGACGCCCGGCATATCCGTGATCAGCCCGTCCACATCGCGGTAATCGCGCTCGCGCGCAACGCCCTTTCCGACGTCTTCGGGCGAGACCCGGCGCACGTTCGTCGTATGCGTCTGCCAGGTCAGTGTCATTTTGTCCCGGTCCACGCCGAGCGCGTGGGCCATGCGCGTATAGTTCTCGTCGACCGCCTTCGGATCGTCGCCGCGCGTGTAGGAAAAGTTCATCGTCGCGTAGGGACCTTCGCTCACGCCGCCCATCCGCGTGGAAAACGCGTGCCGCACCATCCCGGTCTCCGTGAGGGCCGGGAACGTCAGAAAGGTGACGCCGTCCTTTGTGATCTCCAGCATCGGAGAACTGCTTTCTTTCCGCTTCCACTGATACATCTGTTTTCTGTCTCTCCTCGTCAAATTGCGGCTGCTGCTGTCTTCTGCGGCGGCCGTGCATATCCGGCCCGTTCATGTTCCGGCCCGCCGCTCCGTTTTTCAGAACGCGTCCTTCACATGGATGATCCGTTCCCCGTCGAATCCGACCGCGTCGAAACGGCAGGGCGTGTCCTCCGGGAGCCTCTTTTCATACAGATAAAAGGCCGCCACTCTCCGCACCTGCGCGGCCTTCCTCTTATCGATCGCCTCCAGCGCGTACCCGGCGCGTTCCCGCGCCCGGTACTTCACCTCGACGAACACCAGGAAGCGTCCGTCGCGCGCGATCAGATCGATCTCTCCGCTTTTACACCGGTAATTCCGCCCGACGATCCGAAATCCCTCTCTCTGCAGGAATTCCGCCGCCATCCGCTCGTATCTTCCGCCTGTCTCCCGGTTGTTCCATCCCATAGCGCCTCAGTCCGTAAAGTTCCGGATAAACGTTTTCCGGTGGATCGGCGTCGGTCCGAACTCGCGGATCGCCGCGATGTGCGCCGCCGTGCCGTAGCCCTTGTGTTTCGCAAAGCCGTACTGCGGGTACAGCCGGTCGTATTCAATCATCAGGCGGTCCCTCGTGACCTTCGCCAGGATGCTGGCCGCCGCGATGGACACGCTTTTGGCGTCTCCCTTGATGATCGGGACCTGACGGATCTCGATCTGCGGGATCGTGACCGCGTCGTTTAAGAGGATGTCCGGCACTGCGGAAAGTCCGCCGATGGCCTCTCGCATCGCCTCATAGGTCGCCTGTAGAATATTGATCTCGTCGATCCGCTCCGGGCCGACGATCCCCACGTTCCATGCCACGGCCTTCTCTCTGATCTCGTCATACAGCTCGTCCCGGCGTTTCTCCGAGAGTTTCTTGGAATCGTTCAGATAAAGGATCACACAGTCCTTCGGCAGGATGGCCGCTCCGGCGGCCACCGGACCCGCGAGCGGGCCGCGTCCGGCCTCGTCTACGCCGCAGATCAGCCCGCAGTCCTCGTACCGCCTCTCGAACTCCCGCATCGCCTCCAGGCGCAGAAGCTCCTTTTCCAGCCGTTCTCCCTTAAGCGTCCGCATCATACGTTTCCTCCGCACATCATGACTCTGTCGGCCGTTCCAGTGTGATCCGGCCGAGTCTTCCGCTCCTGAAATCGTCGACGAGCAGTTTCGCCGCCTTCGACAGATCGTACTCGCCGCCCTGTTTCAGACAGGACCGCGACCGCGCGACCTGCGTGAGGACCTCATGCGCCGGGACCGGACCATCCGCCGTAAAATCGCCGTACCGCTCCGTAAGGAGCCCGGGCTTTTCCCGCAGAAGGTACGCCGCGAGCTCCGCGGCCAGCTCGTCCATGTTCAGGATGTCGTCGTTGACCGTCCCGAGGAACGCAAGCCGCGTGCCGACCCGCTCGTCCTCGAATTTCGGCCATAAAATACCCGGCGTGTCAAGCAGCTCCACCTGCCTGTTGAGCCGGATCCACTGATTTCCTCTGGTCACGCCCGGTCTGTTCCCGGTCTTTGCCGCCGCTTTCCCGGCAAAGCTGTTGATAAAGGTGGATTTTCCCACGTTCGGGATACCCGCCACCATCGCCCGGACCGGCCTGTTTAGGATCCCCCGCCGCCTGTCGCGCTCGATCTTTTCGCTGCAGGCTTTCTGGATCACCGGTTGGATCTGTTTCAGATCCGCGCGCGAGCGGGCGTCGATCTTCATGACCTGAAATCCCATATTTTCAAAATAACGCGTCCACTCCTGATTGGCCGCCTCCTCCGCGAGATCGGCCTTGTTTAACAGGATCAGCCGCGCCTTTCCCCGCCCGAGCGTATCGATATCGGGGTTTCGGCTGGAAAGCGGCGCGCGGGCGTCCAGAAGCTCGATGATCAGATCGACGAGCTTGATGTCCTCCTGCATGGCGCGCTTCGCCTTTGTCATATGCCCGGGGTACCACTGTATCTTCATAAAACCTCTTTCATCGCGTTCAGTTTATAAGGCCGAAATCGGAAAACGGCTGGAACCTGAGCCACACCCTGCCGACGAACTGCTCCCGCCTGATGTTCCCGATCGTCGCGAAGCGGCTGTCCTCGCTGGAATCGTGGTTGTCGCCGAGCAGGAAATACTCGTCGGCTCCCAGCTCGATCGGATATTCCGCCACGCCCGGGATGGTGACCGATTCGAGCGGCCCCCTGACTTTGAGAGGCTCACCGTCGATCAGGATCTGGTTCTCCACGATCTGTACCGTCTCGCCCGGCAGCCCGATCACGCGCTTGATGTTGACGCCCGAGCCCGGACGGACGAACGCCGCGATATCGAAACGGCCGGGGCGTCCGAGATCGTACGCCAGCCGGTTCACCAGCACCACGTCGCCGGAGTTGAGCGCCGGGTTCATGGAACTGCCGCTGACCTCGATGCGGCCGCCGAAGGAATACACCGTAAAGCACGCCAGCGCGATCACGGCCGCAATGTCCACGATCCAGTTGACGATCAGATGCAGTTTGTTCTGTTTGTGCCTGTCATAAAAGCTCACGGGCGCTTCCTCCGTTACGGGTCCGTAAGATCAGGAAAGGGACAATAAATATTGTCCCTTTTCCGTCCGATCTGTTATCTTACCAGTTCTTTTACCTTTGCCGCCTTACCGACTCTGTCTCTTAAGTAGTACAGTTTTGCACGGCGGACTTTACCGCGTCTTACGACCTCGATGCCCTCTACGGACGGGGAATGCAGCGGCCATGTCTTCTCAACGCCGATCCCGTTGGAATTCTTACGGACGGTGAAGGTCTCTCTCACGCCGCCGTTCTGTCTCTTGATAACGGTTCCCTCAAAGACCTGGATCCTCTCGCGGTTTCCCTCTCTGATCTTTGCGGATACGCGGACGGTGTCGCCCACCTTAAACTCCGGGACCGTCTCCTTTAACTGCTCGGCCTCGAGCTTTTTGATGATCTCGTTCATTTTTCCATGAACCTCCTTCTTATTTCGACGTTCTTACCCGCATCGTCGCGTGCGGCAGCGGACCGTCTCTTTTCACGAGTAATGATTATAACATACGCTTTCCGAAAAAGCAAGAAAAAATTACGGGTTTTCCGCCGGTTTTTCGGCGGTTTCCGCCGGATGTTCCGGGCTTTCGGAGCTTTCCTCCGGTCCCGGAGTTTTTGCCCCGTCGCGCTCTCTAAGCAGCGCGTCGAGGAATTCCCGCTCCTTTTTGGAAAGCACGGCGTCCTTTAAGAGCTCAGGCCGCCGCTCTAACGTCCTTCGGATCGACTGTTCGCGCCGCCACTTCTCGATATTGGCGTGGTGGCCCGACAGCAGGATCTCCGGCACGCGCATCCCGCGGAACTCCTCCGGCCGCGAGTACTGCGGATATTCGAGCAGATTGTCGTGAAACGACTCGAATTCCGCCGACATGTCGTTGTTTAAGACTCCGGGGACCAGACGCGCGATGCAGTCGATCATCATCATCGCCGGCAGTTCGCCGCCGGTCAGGACGTAGTCTCCCGCCGACAGATAGTCCGTGGCAATCAGCTCCAGCGCCCGCTCGTCCACGCCCTCGTAATGGCCGCAGAGAAAGATCAGTTCCTCCTCCTTCGCCAGTTCCCCGGCGATCTTCTGGCTGAAAACGCGGCCCTGTGGGGTCAGATATATGACACGCGGCTTTTTGTCGCGCCCGATCCGCTCCGTGAGCGCCTCATACGCCCGCACGATCGGTTCGGCCTGCATGACCATCCCGGCGCCGCCTCCGTACGGATAGTCGTCCACCTGGCCGTGCCGTTCCAGCGTGTAATCGCGGATATTGACGGCCTCGAACGATAACAGGCCCCTGGCCGCCGCGCGGCCGAGGATGCTGGTGTTCAGCCCGTTCTCCACCATTTCCGGGAACAGTGTCAGAACATGAAAATTCATTTTGCCCCTCCAAGCGGCGCATCTGCCTGCGCCGGCCGATCACAGATCCAGAAGCCCGTCCAGCACATGGACCAGCATTTCCCGGTTCTCCGGATCCACCTTCAGGATGCAGTCCCGGATCGCCGGGAGCAGGATCTCCTTTCCTTCCTCCGTCCGCACGCAGTAGACGTCGTTCGCGCCCGTCCGCATCACGTCCGTCATGGTGCCGAGCACCGTTCCGTCGTCCGTCCGGACCGTAAGTCCGATCAGATCGGCGATAAAGTTCTCATCCGGCCCCAGCCGGACCGCCTGATCGCGCGTCACCAGCAGATCCTTCTGCCTGAGCGCTTCCGCGTCGTTCATACTGTCGATCCCCGAGAATTTTAAGATCACCATGTTCTTAAAGAATTTCACATGCTCGATCTTAAGCGTTCTCCGCTCTTTCCCGAAGTCGGCAGTCACTTCTTTCAGATCTCTGAACCGGTTATTGTCGTCGGTCGTCGGATACACCCGGACCTCCCCGCGGACCCCGTGGGGCGAGGTGACGACGCCGACCCGCAGCATTTCTTCCATAAACACTCCAACTGTTCTTTATCCGTAAAACAGGGAATCCCGTCGGAATTCCCTGTTTTACGGCTCTCGTTACTGAATCTCCACGATAACGCGTTTCTCCGCTCTGGAGGAAGCGGCTTTCACCACGGAACGGATCGCCTTTGCGATCCTTCCCTGCTTTCCGATCACCTTTCCCATATCGGAGGAAGCGACCTTCAGTTCGACTACGATCTCATCCTCCCGTTCCGATTCCGTAACAACGACCTCGTCTGGATTATCAACCAGTGCTTTGGCGATAACTTCAACCAACTCTTTCATACCAAATACCTCGCATTACTTACTGGGTGATCCCGGCTATTTTTAAGAGCTTTCCGACGGTCTCAGTAGGCTGTGCGCCGGTAGAGAGCCACTTCTTGGCGGCCTCCTCGTCGAATTTGATCAGACTCGGGTCCTGGTTCGGATCATAGTAACCGATCTCCTCGATAAAACGTCCGTCTCTCGGGGAGCGGGAATCCGCAACTACGATTCTATAAAAGGGAGCCTTTTTCTGACCCATTCTTCTTAATCTCATCTTTACTGCCATCTTCTGTCTCACCTCCTTGAACATAAACTGGATCTATCAGCTATGCGGAAGATCCGCATCTGCCTGCTTTTGATCAAAACGGCATCTTCATCCTGCCCATCAGCCCGCCGAGCCCGGCCATCCCGCCGCGGCGCTTTCCGCCCATCAGCCCCGGGAGCTGCTTCATCAGCTTTTTCGACTGCTCGAACTGTTTGACGAGCCGGTTGACTTCGGAAATGTCGACGCCCGCGCCATCCGCGATCCGCTTTTTGCGCGACGGGTTCAGAAGCGACGGGTTCGCGCGCTCCGCCTTCGTCATTGAGAGGATGATCGCCTCGATGCGGGACATCGATTTGTCGTCGATGTCGATGTTTCCCTTCATCTGGGACATACCCGGCATCAGGCTCATGATCCCGGACATCCCGCCCATTTTCTTGATCTGGTTCATCTGATCCAGAAAATCATTGAAATCGAAGTCCGCCTTGCGGATCTTCTGGCTCATCTCGCGGGCCTTCTCCTCGCTCACGTCGAGTTCGGCCTTCTCGATCAGGGAGAGGATGTCTCCCATGCCGAGGATCCGCGACGCCATGCGGTCGGGATAGAACTGCTCCAGATCGGACAGTTTCTCGCCCATGCCCGCGTAGAGGATCGGCTTGCCCGTGACCGAACGGATCGAAAGGGCTGCGCCTCCGCGCGTATCGCCGTCGAGCTTCGTTAAGATCACGCCGTCGACGCCGATCTTTTCGTTGAAGCTTCCCGCCACGTTGACCGCGTCCTGACCGGTCATCGCGTCGGCGACAAGGATCGTCGAATCGACCGTCACGGCATTCTTGATGTTGACGAGCTCATCCATCATCTCCTCGTCGATCTGCAGCCGTCCGGCCGTATCGAGGAAGAGCAGGTTATATCCTTCCTTCTTTGCGTGCTCGTAAGCCGCCTTCGCGATGTCGACCGGCGACTGGTTCTCGCCCATGGCAAAGACCGGGACGCCGACCTTTTCGCCGTTGACCTGCAGCTGTTTGATCGCGGCGGGGCGATAGACGTCGCATGCGGCGAGCAGCGGTTTTCTGCCCTTTGCCTTGAACTTTCCCGCCAGTTTTGCGGTCGTCGTCGTCTTGCCGGCTCCCTGAAGGCCGATCATCATGATGACCGTGATCTCGTTCGCGGGCCTTAGCTGCAGTTCCGTCGTCTCGGAGCCCATGAGCCGGATCAGCTCCTCGTTGACGATCTTGATCACCATCTGGCCCGGCGTCAGGCTGTTTAGAACGTCCTGTCCGACCGCGCGTTCCTGGACGGAACCGATGAACTGCTTTACGACCTTAAAGCTGACGTCCGCCTCCAGGAGCGCCATGCGCACTTCCTTTAAAGCGGCTTTTACGTCGGCTTCGGTCAGACGGCCCTTGCCTCTTAAGCTCTTGAAAACATTCTGTAATTTGTCCGCAAGGCTTTCAAACGCCATGAAATCTCTCCCTCTACAGCCGCCCGATCTCGTCCGACAGCTCTTCGATCCGGGCGATGCAGCTCTCGTCGCCTCCGGCCCGGTACCGGCCCGCCAGCTCCTTGATCTCTTCGACCATCTTTTTCGTCTGATTGAATTTCCGGACAAGGCCGAGCTTTTCCTCGTAACCGGCGAGGATCCTGTCGCAACGCTTGATGAGGTCGTGGACCCCCTGCCTGCTGATCCCCTGTTCCTCGGCGATCTCGCTGAGCGACATGTCGTTGAAAACGACGTCCTCGTAGACGCGCCGCTGGTGCTCCGTCAGGAGTTCGCCGTAAAAATCATACAGCAAACCCTGCGCCACAATCTTTTCCATCTCAGGTCACCTGCGTTATCATACTATAAACGGACCGGCCTGTCAAGTATTTTTTCTTTACACCATGTATCTTTTCTTTACACCATGTATCTTATCTTTTTTGTCCTTTGTCATAAAATACTTTTCAAACAGATTCGCGAAAAGAGCAACAAACAAATCATGTCTCTTAAGATAGGCCGTAGTGTGTATTGGGCTCTAGGAGGAAATAACAAAATGGGCTCTAGGAGGAAATAACAAAAACCTCTTGCACTGTATTTCAGGATGTGTTATATTTGAATCACAGAGGGAAAACCAGAGACACACGGCCTACCCCAAATAAATGATACGTTAAACCCTTAACGGGCTGCCGTCACTATTGCTGGGGATCTTACGCAAAGTAAGTGATTATGTGACGGCTAATAAAAAAGGAACATTCTTAAGTGATGTTCTTTTTTTATTT
>CANQGL010000059.1 GCA_947623185.1 uncultured Lachnospiraceae bacterium | reverse complement strand
GCCGAGCACCTTGATCGCGCCCGTATCGTAGATCTTGACAAGGTCCTTGACGCGGATCAGTTCGTCTCCCTGCTTTTTGCCGGCTGCAGCGATCCTTTTCATTTCAGACATAGCCAGACCCCCTTACTGCAGGACGGCCTCTGCGGCCGTGCCTTCGGCAAGTCCGGGATCCGGCGTCACAAGGACCTGCGTCTGTTCGTCGACGGTCTCGCCTTCCGCCGGGATGATCTCCAGCGCGACGTCGCTCTCGACGCCGACCGTTACCGGCACCTTGTGGATCGCGCCGTCCCGAACCGTCTGGATATACGTCTCGTCGCCCGTCTGCGTCACCGCGGAGACCGGCACGGTCAGCGCGTTTTCGGCTGTCTCCAGAATGATCTTCGCGCGCGCCGTGATGCCCGCGATCAGGTCCGTGCCGTCATCCATGATGCAGATCGTGGTCGGGACGACGCGCTCCGTGGAGCTTCCGTCCTTCTCCTCTCCGGTCGGGGAGATCGAGATGACCTGTCCGCGGACCGTCCTGCCGTTTAAGATATCGGCCGAGATCTCCGCCTCCTGTCCGACCGCGACTTTCCCGATCGAGTATTCGCTGATCTGCACCTTCATCTCGAGCATATCGAGGTTCATGATCTCGAAAAGCGGCGTGTTGTCCTCCATGCGGTCGGCAAAACGGCCGACTTTGGTGTTGACGCGCACCAGCGTCCCGTCGATCGGGGCCGTGATCACCGTCTCGTCGATCTGTTTGAGCGATTTCTCGTACTGGAGTTTCGCCGCCTCGACCTGCAGCAGATAGCTCTCCGCGGCCACGGCTTTTCCGTTCTCGATCGTGAAGGAATCCCGCGTGCGGACCGCGTCGTCGAGCGCGGCCTGCGCCGCCTCAAGGTCGACCCGCGGCACGCTCCCGCCGTCAAACAGGATCTTTGTCCTGTCGTAGCTGTCCTGTGCGGCTTTCAGGTCCTGCACGGCCTTTGCGTAGCCGCTCTTCGCCTCCCTGTCCTTTTCCTCATAAGTGCTGACCGCGAGGTCGTAGGAGTTTTTTACGATCTCCACCTCCCGCTTTAAGTCGGTGTCGTCAAGCACCGCGATCACCTGCCCTTTCTTCACGCGGTCGCCCTCCGCGACCGGGATCTGCAGGATCTCCGCGTGGATGCTGGATACGACGTCCACGCTGTCCGTTCCGGAGATCGGGCCGCTGATCGTAAGCGTGCTCCGGATATCCTTCCGGACCGGATTCGTTACCGCGACGCGCGGGGTCTCCTCCCCACGGTTCGCGAATGCCAGAAACGTCCCTCCGGCCGCGACGGCCAGTACGACGGCGGCCGCCGCCAGCCTGTGCAACCGCCTGCGTTTCCGCTTTTTCCCTGCGGGATCCTCCGATGGACCCTCCTGCGCCATCAGGCGGAGGATCTCGTCATCTGTCTTCTTTCCTTCCATACTGCTCCTTTCCGCTCTGCGTCCGGCCGCCTCCCGCCATGCGGGAGCGCCGCGCAGGCATTCTCTGATATCCCGGCGCAGTCTGCCGGTCTTTTTACAACACGGGATCAGTATAGCATGAAGAAAATGCCAATCGCCTTTCTTTTATCTTACGGTCTGCTTACTAATGTTTACGATTTTAAGATGTGACGTAAAGTCCGTTGATGCAAAGTCAACAATCCAATAAAATGAATTCAGATAAGCGAGGGATCACCATGATCAGACAGAAAGTCGGAAACCGGATCCGTGAGCTCAGGACCGCCGCGGGTCTGAGCCAGGAAAAACTTGCGCTTGCCGCCGGGCTGGACCGGACATACATAGCGAGCGTCGAAAAGGGGAAACGGAACATCTCCATCGTTAATCTCGAAAAGATCGTTACGGCACTGGACTGCACGTTCGCCGAATTCTTTCAGGGATTTTAGAAAGGACACCGTATGGACTATATTTTAAGACCCGACAGCGCCGTCGCCATAGACGGGGAACTGATCCTCAGCGGCGACGATGTCATCTGCGCGATCAATTTCTGCAATCAGGCGCTCCGTACACTGGACGAGCAGACAAAGCAGTACGACATCAACTTTTTTGAACTTCTGGGGATGCGGAATCTCAGCGGTATGGTCGGGGAATGCTTTGCCAAAAGCGTCGAGCGTTTTTCCGACGGCAATTTGCATTCCAATCTTCATCAGGACGGATATCCCGATCTTCTCCTGACTAATACAAAGAAACGTCTCCGCTATTACAGATCGCTTTATACGAAATCCAACGGAAAGAAATACCCGAAAGACAAGGCTCTTTTCAGCCCGTTCAAGTACGGCGGCGGAAGGACGACCAGCGTATCGATCATGACCTCCGCCGGGGTCAGAAAAATGTGTGAAGGATGGATCGCCGTGATCGACCTGGAACCGTATGTCGAAACCTTTGTAATATAAAAAAGGACCGGTCCTGTCCTAAAACGATAAAACAGGCCGATCATAAAGCGAATCACAAAAGGGGGCTGCCGCCCCCTTTTTATCATGACGATATTTTTATGATATGCGCGCAGATCAGGTCGATGACCCGTGGCGGCACGCTCTCGCCGATCGTGTCCCGTATCAGACCGTCGGAACACATTTTTCCGTCCACGCAAAACGAGTAGTCATAATCCGCTATCGACTGGAGGACAAGTCCCTCGTACAGCGAGAGGACTCTGCTCTGGCTCGGATGCAGCTTTTTGTCGGAACAGGCGTACTGGAAATTCTGTGTCAGCGTACTTGCGGGCTCATCCCATTTCATCCGCCTGTATGCGCTGACAAAACCTTTCATTAAACGCTTTTCGCCCGTTTTTGCGTCCTCGACCCACGGCCGCGGCAGAAGGGCCCCGCATTTTTCGCAATAAAGCGGCGTATCCGTGTGCGCCTGATTGATCCCGTCGGTATTTTGGGATGCGCCGTGTATCCGGTTCTTCTGATAACCGCATTGGGGATTTACGCACTGATTGTTGAACGCCGAGTCGCCCTCTTTTGTGTTGTCGACCCAGAACAGCTTTTTCTCGTCAAGGAGTGGGACTCTGTGCAGTCCGTCGTATCCGGCAACCGAGTTTTTCCCTTTCTCCGCTCTTAAAGCAGGCAGTCCGCCTATTGCTTCTCTAAGCGTGACCCAACGGCGCGTAAACAACGTGTCTTCATCGGAATGCGTGAAATGGGGTATCAGTCTGCCTCCGTTTTGAAGCGTCTTTTTAGCGTTGGCATTTCTCGACAGGACAAAGATCAGGCGTTTTCTGTGCTGCGGGACGCCGTAATCGGCCGCATCGATGACCGCTGGCTCGCCGCAGTAATCCGAGCCCAGCTTCTGTTTTATGTATGCTATAAGATTGACCAGTTCGCCGTTTTCATCCTCAATAAAGGTGTTCGCCATATTCGCGACGTTTTCAATGATGACCCATTCCGGGCGCAGTGCGTTTATGATGTCGAGCGCAGGGATCATCAGCCGGTTCCTTTCGTCCATTTTGGGGCGGATCCCTTTTCTGTAATCGGAAAGCATCTTCCCCATTCCGTTCGAAGACATCCCCTGGCACGGCGGAGTCGCAAGGATCAGAAACGGCTCTCCCGCATAGTTTTCTTTATAATGATCTATGATCTCATTTTTAAGCGTCCAGATATCTCCCTGAAAGCATTTTGCCTTCGGATAGTTGCTGTGGAACAGGCCCATGCGCTCTTCAAGCAGTTCACAGCCTATTACAGTCTCTATGCCGTTTGCTTTCAGCCCCAGATCGCCAACCCCTGACGAGGAAAAAAGACTGATTGCATTTCGCGTCATGTTGGCTCTCCTTTCGATGTAGACTATGAGTAACATTATAATGATAAAGGCGGTTGCTGTCAATAATACGGCAGGCAAAGCAAAAACACATTCGTGGAACGTTCCAACTGTCTGTACCGGTATTATATTCGATATTTCGATCACCCGCAATCTTTTTTCGATATAAGAATTTGATCTCCAGATCAAAAAACGTTTTCCTCCGGTCCTTGCTCTCCCGAGCGCAGACAGATAAAGCCGCTCCGTCAGATCCATCGGTCTGAACGGAGCGGCTTTATAGATGTTAAAATGCAGTATTTAATTCTCGGCAGACGATTCCCTGCAGATACGGAGACGATCCTTTAGCGCCTGTAGACAAAGAGAACAGTCAAATCCAACAATAATGCTATACACACCCATTTCATGGAAAGCCCTGATTCGCTGCGGGGTCTCCGCGAACAGTGTTGGTACGATCCCTTTGGAGATCGCGGTTTTCACGATCTTTCGCTCAGCCTCCACCACCTGCGGATCCGTCGTCTGTCCTGGGATCCCAAGTGCCTGAGACAGATCTGCCTTCCCGGATGACACCATATCCACGCCTTTCACAGACAGGATATCATTCAGATTTTCAAGTCCCTTTTTGCTCTCGATCTGAACGATCGTATGAATTTTGTCATTGGCGTTCGCCATATACTCTTTCCGGTCGATTCCACCGTAGCGTATTGCATCCGAAAATGCATACATGCCCCGACAGCCAAGAGGTGCAAATTTAGTCCGTTCCACAAGTTTCAGAGCGTCCTCCTGACTTTGAATATCCGGGATCATTATAGCCGCAGGCTCCATCGCCAGGATCACATCGATATTCTCCAAGCTTCCAAGCCTGATCTGCAGCGGAAAATCAAGGAGTCTTGCAGTTCTGAACATCTCAGATAGTGTTGTCTGGTCGAATCCCGCATGTTCCGCGTCAAGTCTGGCAAAATCATAGCCGGATATTTTCGCCATCTCTATGATCTGAGGATCCGGCATCGTAACATACAGACCATAACTCGGGATCTTCTTTTGGGATCGCTCAATCAGATCGATCATTTCTTTGTTCTCCTTATGCCAGAGTTTTAAGCCAGTCTTCCAGCGTATTGCATGCCTCACGATAAGCGGGCACTCCTCCAAGGCTCATTGCCGTCGCAAGGACAGCAAACAGTTCCTCTTTCGTAGCGCCATACTTTTCTACAGATGTCTGAGCATGCGTAAGAACCGCGGGAGCCGAGCGAAGGACGCAGGCCATTCCAAATACCATCAATTCCCTGTACTTTTTCGGAATGATCTCCCCTTTATTGGCCATTCCGGTAAAATTGAAATATGCCTCTCTCATTTCAGGACTCATCTCATCCATCAGATCCCAATGATATGCCATAATAACCAACTCCTTTATAAAATACTATACGGAACTCTTTTTTCGCGCACCGAGTTTCCCAACAATAAGGACCAAAATCAATCCCGCAATTCCGATCGCATCCGTGATGCTCTCTGGAATCAGCATTGCAACCGCGCAGACGATCGCCAGTATGCGCACCGGCATACTAAGTTTTGAAAAAATATAACCCTGTGTGCCGATCGCGCAAAGGAATGTTCCGAGCAATGTTGTACAGCATACCTGAATGATCTGCGGGAACGTCCCGACCATCAGGAGAGCCGGATTGTAAACAAATACAAACGGAATGAAGAATACGGGAAGCGCCAGTACACATGCCGTACACGCAACTTTCATCGGACTGCATTTCGCAATTCCGCCGCCTACAAACGCTGCAAGCGCGACCGGAGGTGTGATCGCCGATATAATTCCAAAATAAAACACAAACATATGTGCAGCGATCGGGAGTACCCCAAATTCGATCATAGCAGGAGCCACCAAAGCCGCAAGGAGAAGATAGCAGGCAACCGTTGGCATTCCCATGCCAAGGATCAGCGAGGAAACTGCAGCCAAAACACAGAGCAGCATCAGACTGTCCCCTGCCATATTTACAATATAGGAAGAAAGCGTCACTCCAAGTCCGGTCGCATTAAAAATACCGACGATCATGCCTGCCGTTGCACAGACAACAGAAATCGGGACTATGGATTTTCCGCTGAAGATCAAAGCCTCGACCATCTTTTTTGGCGTAATTCTTGTATCTTTTCTAAGCCAGGAAAGGACTATGATCGCTATCGTACTTACAAATGCGGCCCATTGTGCAGAACGGTTAAATACCGCCACCAAAATGAACAGCAAAACCAAAGGGAGCAACAGGTATCCGCTCTTAAACAAAAGTTCACTTAATGCAGGCAGATTCGGGTCACGCTCTACTCCTTTAATTCCTCTGCGGCGACTGTAAAGGTCGACCGAAATAAAAATTGAAAGATAAAACACCGCTGCCGGTATAATTGCCGCCTTCATGACCTGAAAATACGGCATACTCAGCATTTCCGCAATAATGAAGGCGGCTGCTCCCATAATCGGAGGCATGATCTGGCCTCCCGATGAAGCTGTTGCTTCAACAGCACCGGCATAATGGTCTTCAAATCCGGTCTTCTTCATCAAAGGGATCGTAATGATCCCGGTGCCTGCGACGTTGGCGGCCGCACTTCCGGATATCGTTCCAAACAGTGAACTTGATACAACGGCGATTTTTGCCGCACCGCCCGTAAAACGTCCGAACAGTATGATCGTCAGATCCATAAATACTTTTGACGCGCCGGAGACCTCAAGAAATCCCGCAAATACTAGGACCGCTCCGACCGTTGATACGATCGCGCCAAGCGCCGTTCCCATGATACCTTCCGAGTACAGACCCAGAGTACTGATCATTCGATTATAGGAAAGCACCGGATGAGCAATTGCCTTCGGAAGATAATTCCCGAACACAAGATAAACCAGAAAAAACGCAACGACGCAGGTAAGTGCTATTCCATATTCCAGCCATGTCGCAATAATCACCGCAATGATCAGGATAAGCCCAGCTACATAATCAGCAGTAATATACATACCAAGACGAGTCCTGGAAAGCGGAGTCGAGTTCATATCAATGTAAAGACATGCGCCCGCTATTACGATGCTCAACAGGATGTAAAACACAGTGCGGATTTTTTGTCCCTTCTTCTTCTGCAGGATTCCCTTGGTGATAAAGCAGATCGGTAAGGCCATCATTAAATGGCGGCTTCTTCCGGTAAGAAGATCATAGCCAAAAAATGCATATGTGATTGAATACAGCGAAAGCAGAATCGCCAAAAAATTTAAAACGATCTCAGCAGGATCCCGCTTTTCCACTTTGATCTCTCCCATCAAAATTCTCCTCTCAATAACGCCCCATATTTCAAAAAGGTGTTGCAGTTCTTCATAAGTGAAGGACGGCAACACCTTTCATAACAGGTTTACTCTTTGATCAGGCCATGTTCCTTCAGCCATGCTTCCGCACCCGGGTGGAATGGGAATACATCATTGTTTGCATATGCTGCCTCATAATTATCATTGTTGTAACCCCATGTGTCGCCGTATGGATACAACGTTGTAAGATCCATTGCAAATACAATATCAAGGAATTCTGCCACATCCTCATCCGGAATATCCTTGCGGCAGATAATGCAGCTGTAGTTTCCGAAAGAAAGGACATCTTCATCAACACCCTCATAAATACCGGCGGGAATCGTTGCACGGACCCATTCAGGATGTGCATCCAGGATCGTTTTAAGGGTTTCCTCGGTCTGCCCAAGAATGCGGATCGGTTTATCTGCCAGCATCTCCATAATGTAAGATGATGGATTCGGACCGTGTGCATTCACGACATCGATAACTCCATCCTTGATGGCCTGAGCCATTTCGCCATATCCCATCGTCGTAACATCTTCAGGAATCTCAACTCCCCATGCACCGTATGCAGCCGAATCAAGAGCATATGCGGAAGTTCCCGAAGCTGTCGCCAGTTTTGCATTGGCAAGGTCCGCGATCGTCTGATAAGGGGAATCCGCCCATACAGCAATCGTCTTGACACCGGTATGTCCCAGCATCGCAACACGGATGTTGTCATAGGTAGGGCCGCCCTCATATTCACGCTGATTGGTAACAGCCATATATCCCGTGTCATAAGTGATAAAACCGAAGTCCGTTTCTCCTGACTGTACAAGATTGATGACCTCGGACACGCCGTTCGCCGTCAGTGCCGTAACGCTTATCTTATCGGATTTATTGTTGATCTCATTTGCCATCGCTGTTCCGAATGCAAAATACTGGGCGCCTGATGATCCTGTGGATAATGTATAACTATTCTTTTCCCCACTGGAAGCCGCCTGAGTTTCAGCCGCTCCGCTGTCTCCAGCAGTAGTGGTCGCAGCCGTAGTTGAAGCAGGCTCGGAAGATGATCCGCCGCAAGCGGTCAGAATCATGGTCGCCGTTAAAATGACAGCTAACGTTCTTTTCATAATTATAACCTCCTATGTTTTTAAATACATTTTCACGTTCCGCTTTCATGTGGCAAAAGCCATCATGAACATTCACCTTTATCATACATTCTTTACATCTGCATGTAAAATATGAAAAATGAATGTATCTATAGGCATCCCCTATATAAGATCGTCCGATACAAGTCTTATAAACTATGAAATGTATCTTTCTTCTTTATCGGACAGCCGTCCAATGGAAGACGGCTGTCCAGAAAGTCCATTTGAATTATTTGAAGAATTCTGCCCCCTGTGTTTTGGTTTTAAGACGATAGATCGTTTCGCAGGCGAAATACAGCTCCGATCTGTCCGGCCCCCCAAAGCAGAAGTTACGGCACTGTCCCGGGACATGGATCTCGCCCAGTTTCACACCGTTCTTGTCAAAAACGAAAACATCTCCTGTCGCCGTCGTCCAAATATTTCCATCCTTATCGATCTTGGTTCCATCCGGACGTCCTCCTACATTGCAAACGACTTCTCCTCCGCTTAAGGTACAGTCATCCTCGACCTTGAAACGGCGGATCTCTAATCTGGGCGTATCATTGACAAGCATCGTCTTTTCTCCGATTTCCATACACAGTCCGTTCGGCTGCTCAAAGTCGCTGCGGGCAAGGATCAGTTTTCCATCCGTATCAATGCAGTAAACACCCTGGAATCCCATTTCCGGTTCACGCGCGATCCCGGCTACTTTGCTGGTACGTCCATAAAGAGGATCTGTAAACCAGATACGTCCTTTGGAATCGACAATAACATCATTCGGGCTGTTAAGCTGTTTTCCGTCATAGTGGGATGCCAGAGTCTTCATATAACGTCCATCCGGCTCCATACGGGTAATAGAACTGGTCGCGTGTTCGCAGGTTACAATTCTCCCCTCGGTATCAATAAAGTTACCATTCGAGATATTGCTTGGGAATTTAATGACAGTTGTTTCAAATGTCTCCGGATTCCATTTATAGACTTTGCCTACTCCCATATCGGAAAAAATCAGGCAGTTTTGCTGCGGCCACCACATAATGCCTTCCGTCACCTTATGTCCTACGGATATCGGCTCAAGCGCTGCCTCAGTGTCGATCAGTTCATTAAATCTCGGATCTGTTACAGTAAATAACATAATCATTTCCTCCTACCACATTTTATTTTTATTATTTGATCGTTCTTGCTTCTACAATTGAGTGTCCCTGACGGATAAACGCCTCCATTTTTTCCTCATGGACGCTGATTTTTTTTGTTTCCTCAAGGACCTCGCCGATTTTATCCTGCGGCACACAGACCGCTCCGGTCCGATCCATCAGGATCAGATCTCCGGGACAGATCTGGACGCCTCCAAGCATGACCGGGACATTGACGCCGACCGTCTGGATATCCTTTGCGCTTTTCACGGGCATGGTGCCTGCACAGTACACCGGAAAGCCAAGTTCAGCAATTTCTTCCGCATCGCGCAGGCATCCGTTGGTCAGCTCACCAGTCACGCCGCGCATCTGAGCGCGCAGCGCAAGCAGAGCTCCTCCCGTACAGACATCCGTTATTCCGGCCATATCGATCACCAGAAGGTCCCCTTCCTTTGTCTCGGTATCGATAATTCCGCCCTGTCGGGCCTGATTTTTTCCATCCCATGCTGTACTGCGGCGCATCTGCTGGATCGTCAGTGCAAACCCTGCCGCTTTGGGCTGATTGGGATCGAGTGCATGAAGTCCCTGCACGGCCCCGCGACGGATCCCCAGATTATCCATTGCATCCGATACGTTTCCGGTTGGATATTTCTTATATTCTTCGATCAGAGCAATTCTTTCTTTTTCAGTCATCCCAAAATATCCTCTCTGAAGTCCACGTTGATCTTCTTAGTTTTCGTAAAGCTCCCGGTAGATCTTTAAAACACGGTCCGCATCAAGCGGAACGAAATTGTTGCGCATCAGTCTCTGCTGTCCTGTCATGACCTCATTGGTCCAGACCTTCATCATCTCGTCATCCGCTCCGTATTCTTTAAGCGTTTTTCTGGTAAGGATCTGATCCAGGATACCGAACATCTTATCAAACGCTTCGGATTCACTGCAGCCGAGTACAGAACCGATAAATCCGGCAAGCTCTGCGATAGCGCCATCTGTCTTGATCTCAAGGTAGTTCTTTATAACGCCCTTAAAGATCGCATAATTCGATTCTCCGTGCGCGACGTGGAACGTCCCTCCGAGCGGGTAGCTCATCGCGTGGACCGCCGCGCAGCCTGCAGTTCCGAACGCCAGCCCTGCAAAGTTTGAAGCGATCAGGAAATCGTTGAGAAGCGGGATCCTGGCTTCTTTTCCCTCCGCGACCATGCGGACATATCCGTTTAAGATCATCTCGATTGCCTTATACCCGAACAGTTTCGTATAAGGAGTAGCCTTCGGGGAAAGGCTGGACTCGACCGCATGGACCAAAGCGTCGATCGAGCTGGTAGCGAAGACCGGATAGGGAAGATTCTCAAGAAACTCCGGTATCAGAACGGCCTTGTCTGCATACATCGCATCGTCCGCAAGTCCGAATTTGGTATTTCTCTTTAAAAATGCAAGGATCGCTATGTTCGTAACTTCCGAACCGGTCCCGCAGGTAGTCGGGACAAGAACCAGTTCCTTGTCTTTCTCGACCGGAAGTTTACGGTCATACAGGTCTTCGATCGGATGCAGATATTTCAGCGCAAACAGTTTTGAAATGTCGAGGACGGTCCCGCCGCCGATCCCGATCACCCGGCGGTGTGCCCCGAGTTTTTTCATGTCTGCGATCATCGCCTCGACCATTTCGTCGTTCGGTTCGCCTTTTCCATAGCGTTCCTGATACAGTACATCGCATTTTAGATCCATCGCGCCGAAATATGGCTGATAAATGTATTCGTTCGTGATCACAAGATCGCCTTCTCCGATCGCAAATTCTTCGGCGAACTGGCTGACCGTGTCAAACTGGTGCAGTTCCGGACGGAATACAAGCTGTAACATGATAACCCCTCCTTACTTCTGCTCCTCCTCATGGAAGAACTCATCAAGCGTCAGCATCGCACAGCGGAAGGATGGAAAACCTCCCATCGTAAGGACCTGCTCGACCGTCGCAAGTATTTCATCTTTGGTCGCTCCGTTCTGGTACGCAAGCTTTGCATGCGCCAGAATGACCGGCTCCTGTTTCAGAATGCAGGCCATAGCAACATTGATCAACTCACGATACTTGCGCTCCAGTTTCGCGTTGTCGTTTACAAGATGTGTCCGCCATGCTGTGATCTTGTCGTTTAATTCCGGGTCCAGCTCCCCGAGAATCGTCCAGTGTTTTCTTGCCATCTTTTTCCCTTCTTTCTTTGAATTTCTGCAGATAATGCATTTATGATCAACTGTCTGATTCTATTGTACGAACTGATAGTCAATGTGTAAAATATGGAATTTGTATGTTTCCATAGGCGTTACCTATGTTAATGATAAAAAAATGTCCCAGAATTATCTGGGACAATGAGAAATGATTTCTTTGATAAATGCATCGACTGCTACATCCGGCTTTCGGTTCTTTCGCGTCAGGATACCAAAACGTACCTCTGAGGCGTCCGTGATCTCCAACGGGAAAATAGCTCCTGTTTTGGTATAAATATCATTCAGTACGGAAATATCCGGTCCGAATCCTACCGCCTCCGTTTGCATAACAAAACGTTTTATCGACTCAGGGTTGTGAGTCGTTGACATAATATTGGGTTTCCCATACTGACTGATCTGTTCCAAACAGTAGCGATGCAGCGCAAACTCGTCCCCGTATAAAAACAACTGAAACGGAAGCAGTTCACGAAAAGTGATCCGTGCCCGATTAGCCAATATCGATTTAGGGCCAACATACGCCATCAGTTTCCCGTTGATAAGATGATGGAAGTGAAATTCAGGATCAAACTGATTTTTTCCATGCAGGGACACCAATCCCAGACTGATATCGCCCTTTTGACACTCCCGTACCGACTTTTCGGTTCCCTGTTCCCGGATGCGAATCGTCACATTAGGAAATGTAAGCTGAAAAGAAGGAATTACCTGCGGGAGCAGAAATGTACTCAGTGTTGGAATCGCGCCGATCGTAATTTTTGAATTGATCTTGGAATAATCTCCGGAAGTCAGTTTTTCGATCTCGCCCACATTTCGCATGACCTCCCGTGCGCTCGCGATTACCTGCAGGCCGATCGTTGTTGGGACCGCACCGGTCCTGTATCGGTTAAAAAGAGTAACATTCAGTTCCTTTTCGAGCGCTGTTACCGCCTGGCTGATACTCGGTTGCGCAATAAACAGGCGCTCACTGGCCAATGTAAATGAGCCGGTATCAGCAATTTCAATTATATATCGTAATTGCTCTAATCGCATATTTCTCTCCTTACACGATTTCCACAAATACTATCAGGCCCGACCTATACTGGATATTCTACTTGAAATGTACTTCTTTTTCAAGTATCAATATTGCATTTTACGACAGGTAATATTGCATTTTACGACAGGTAATATTGCATTCTCCGATAGGCGCAGCCTATCGAAACATTCGATTCCGATATTTTACAAATCATTTTCTCTCATTTATACTGACCGCAGATGCAACCAAGACGTTCCCTGTATTTTTTAATTGCCTATCCTTTATAAAACTCCCCTGCCATGAGTGGATGCGCGGCAGGGGAGTTTGCATTTTTGAAATTATTCAGTTAATGACCTCTCCGGTCATTTTTCCGGAACGCTCGTTTGATCTTTCAGGCTGTTACGCCCCGCTTAATCATAGATGCTTTCGACGTCCCAGTCGCGGATCTTTCCGCTTTCGATATCGTATTCAAACTCGTATTCCAGGTCTCCGGAGAAGAACTTCCCTTCATAGGTCTGGCGGCCGTCGTCGTGATCCAGCTCGACCTTCCCCCAGCGGACCTGGTTTTCGGCAAGTCCCGCGCGGGCAAGCGCCGCGTTCATCGCCGCTCTCATGGTCTGATGATTCGCGTTATCGGCGCTCTTTGCGGTCGTGTCGGCAGTAGTCTCCGTCTTCTTTGCTGCGGTATTTCCCGTTCCGTTCTGAGTAAGGTTCGCGGGACGCACGCTCCGCGTGTCAAAGCCCCACTTTTCGATCTCGCCGGTAGCGGAGTCGATATCATACTCGTATTTCAGAGTTTCGTTTACAAAGAAATCGATCTCATAGATGATCTGGCCGTCGTCATGATCAGTCTGCTGCTTCACGAAAGCCGCCTGCTCCTCTTTGACCCCGGCGTGGGCAAGAGCGATCGACTTTGCGGTCTCCAGCGGGATAACCGGCGTCTTCTGCCCCGGTCCCCTGGATCCGCGGTCATGAACGACCTTGTTTCCGGCATCGCAGCTCATCGAGAAGATCGTGCCGTCTTCGGTATGGATCTCATAATCATATTCTTCCAGGTCTTTCGTCATAAATTCGACTTCATAGACCGAACTTCCGTTTTCCCAGTCCATCTTCGTCACGGTATATACCACATCCGCAGCATTGACTCCGGCATGGGCAAGTGCGATCGACTCCGCTTTTTTCTGTGTGATCTGCGCCCCGAATACGGTCAGCGGAGCCGCGACAAAAGCGGCAGCGGTCAAAGCAGCAATTTTGATCAGCATTTGATTTTTCAAAGAAATCTCTCCTTTCTTTCTGAGGTTTCCCATTTTTACATTTAAATCATAGCATATTTCATTCGCAAGTCAATAGATGCCTGATTTTTGCCGCACCTCTGCGAAGTATTGCCATATTTCCCCAACTGCTGTAATTATTCCCGCATTACCGGCCGGCAATTCACGCATTTCTGTCAGCGAATTTATCCAGAAGATCATGTTCCGTGCAGTAATCATTCAGATTCTTATAAGCATCCATAGCGCCTTCGCTGCAGTCCTGCATGATCCGTATCAATTTCTGCTGATGCAATTCGCGGTTGAAATAATCGTGCGTGATCTCATTTCTCAATAACAGCTCACGCAAAAACTCTTTTTCGGCTTCCGTCTGATGAAATTCAAATGTGTCAAAGCTCGCCATACAGTACCGCAGAGAGGAAGAGCCTCTGTGAGTGTTCTCGGATTTACGGATAAATATGACCAGATCTTTGAAAACCTGCACAAAGTCATTTAGTTTTGCAGTCACAATGTCCATGCAGTCCAGCTGCAGGTCCGCATCCTCACATTGCAAATACAGTCGGCTCTTTTGATAGATCCGCTCCGAACACTCTTTCATAAAACCGAGCATCTGGCAAACCTGCATCACATTCACAGGATTTCTTTCTGCCTTTTTCTCCAGATCAAACGCCTTCAGCACCTCTTCGCTGAACTTCATCCGGCCACCTTTGCTTTCAGTTCTTCCAGCTCCTTCCGGCATTCGGACCGAAACGCGACCAGCTTTTCCGGATAATAATCGGTAAACTGGACCTGGGATTCCAAAGGCGCACAGTAAATAGGAGCGCGCATGGTCGTGTCAATATAAAAGATATCGCTCCGGATCCCCTTCATCTTAAAATACTCTTCCAGATATAGCGACAGCCTTTTGTATAACCCGAAGTCTTCTGCATATATGGCTATATCGATGTCGCTCAGGCCTTCCACATATCCTGTAGTCAGATAGCTGCCAAAAACGAATACATTATAGTCCTTTTCACCGAAGTTTTCCTCTACCTGTTTTTGCAGCGACAGCAATTCATTCAGCCGCGATACGGTTTTTTCTTTTGCAGAGTCTTTTCCGCTTTCAGTTTGCCTGCACATTGTTTTCTCCCCGGTCTTGCCCGTCAGTATGTTACGGGTTTATTATATACGTTCCGGACATAACAATCAAGCAGATTCCTCCGCGCATCCTTGACACCCCGGCCCTCCTCACGGTCCTGCCTTTCTTACCTCCAGTTCCCTGTCCGTGACCCGGACCAGGAGAATATCCTGTTCCGTCGCGTTGACCGTCAGATCCACGCCCAGATCCGCATACGGATTCTCCCCGCTTTCGTCTGACGGTTCGTCTAACAGAACGACCGTCCAGCGTCTCCGGGTCTTCTCCTTCTCCATCCGGATAAACTCCTCCCGATCCTCATCGGAGGGATCCGGCACCAGGAACAGAACGTCATAATATGTGAAGCTGCGGCTGCCCTCTTCGCCGAGGATGCAGACCGGGATCTCGGCTCCGATCTCCGGGCCGCCGTCCATGAACTGCCGTTCCGCGGCAATGAAAGTTTCCCCGGTATCCGGTCCCGCATCCTGCCCGGAAAGCAGGTTCCCGAACCAACCGTCCTTTTGCTCCGCGGCCCGCTCGGCGGAAAACTCTTCCGCCTGCGAAGCGGCCTTATCCAGATAGGTTTTCGCGTCCTCGCCGGATATCCCCGATCCGAATACCGTAAACGTATACGAGAGCGACGACGAAAAATCAAACTGCTTCGTCTCGGTCTCCTCGCTGCCGCCCACATGGCGGATCCGGTAAAGATACTTTTCGTTCTTTCTGAGCAGAGTGACCGGCGCGCGGTACACATAGCAGCCCCGCTCCTCGTCGTAGGTGCGGCCCATCAGCACATAATCGGCTCCGATCGAGAACGGGTCCCAGTCCTTCCAGCCCTCCAGATACCGCCGGTATTCGGATTCCGTCATATAGCCGACCTCAAGGCACGTCTCCTCATCGGACAGGTAATTGACATAGACCTGCTCCTCGTCCTTTCCCAGCTCCAGAAAGATGTTTTGGGTCCGCGGCGCCGAATCGTCCGTCTCCTCGCTGATCAGGTTAAAATACGGAAAGCTGAAATACGCCTTTTCTTTGGAGGGATCCGACTGGTGCAGCTCCACGGCCAGCACGTTGGTCCCCTCCTCCAGCACGGACGGGTCCGTGACAAGAAAACTCTCCTCGTGCACTTTTTCGGAAGAAACGGAACACCCCGTTTCCATGCTGTTGTCATATCCTCCGGGCGGAACGTTCCCTGCAAAAATGACTTTGCCGTTCAGATAAACGATCACCGCGTCGCAGTAGCGGATCGTCCCCGCGATCCCCTCCACATGATCCGGGTCTTTCGCTTCAAATTCCCGGCGGAAGAAATAGGTATGGGCGTATTCTCCGTTTTCGTCCGCGGATACAAGCCCGGTCCCCGAGCCGCTTCCCGCCGCGTAAAACGGGTCCGGAGCAGTCTTCCACTGCTTCGGTTTGTACCGCACCGTCGTCCAGACCGTACCGTTCCCGGGATCGTCGCCGCCATCCAGATAATACCA
>CANQGL010000058.1 GCA_947623185.1 uncultured Lachnospiraceae bacterium | reverse complement strand
TATCAAAAGACCTCTCGAAAGTCTGCAAACCCGCATAAATACTGGGTTTTTACGACTTCTCAACTTATTCCCACTCTATCGTCGCAGGCGGTTTCCCGGTGCAGTCATACAGCACCCGGTTCACGTTCTTGACCTCATTGACGATTCGGTTGGCAGCGCGGCTGAGCGTTTCCCACGGGATCTCCGCGGCTTCCGCCGTCATGAAGTCGACCGTGTTGACCGCGCGGAGCGCGACGGCGTAGTCGTAGGTCCGCTCGTCGCCCATGACGCCGACCGAACGCATATTGGTAAGGGCGGCAAAGTACTGGCCGATGGAGCGGTCAAGTCCGGCGCGGGCGATCTCCTCGCGGTAGATCGCATCGGCTTCCTGAACGATCCGCACTTTCTCGGCGGTCACTTCGCCGACGATACGCACTCCCAGCCCTGGGCCCGGGAACGGCTGACGGTACACAAGATTCTCCGGGATCCCGAGTTCAATGCCGACCTTGCGCACTTCATCCTTAAACAGATTGCGCAGCGGCTCTATGATCTCCCTGAAATCAACATAATCCGGCAGTCCGCCTACATTGTGATGCGACTTGATCACAGCGGATTCGCCGCCGAGACCGCTCTCCACGACATCGGGGTAGATCGTACCCTGCACCAGGAAGTCGACCTTGCCGATCTTTTTTGCTTCTTCTTCAAAAACACGGATAAATTCCTCTCCGATGATCTTCCGCTTGCGCTCCGGTTCCTCAACGCCCTTCAGCTTGTCGTAAAAGCGCTGCTGTGCGTTGACACGAACGAAATTAAGATGATATGGGCCGTTCGGACCGAATACCTCCTCTACCTCGTCGCCCTCGTTTTTGCGCAGCAGACCGTGATCGACGAAAACGCATGTCAGCTGGTTTCCGACCGCCTTCGCCATCATGACGGCCGCGACGGACGAATCCACGCCGCCCGAAAGCGCGCAAAGCGCCCTGCCGGAACCGACTTTCTCGCGGATCGCTTTGATACTGTTCTCGACAAACGCGTCCATTTTCCATGTTCCGGCGCATCCGCAGACCTTATAGACGAAGTTATGGAGCATCTTCGTTCCTTCCTGCGTGTGCAGCACCTCCGGATGGAACTGGATCGCATAAAGTTTCTTTTCCTCACACTCGGCCGCCGCGACCGGGCAGTCCGCTGTGTGCGCGACGATCCTGAAATCCGGCGCCGTCTTTTCAATATAATCGTTATGGCTCATCCAGCAGATCGTCTTTTCAGACACATTGCCGAACAGTTTGCTCGTCCGGTCGACCGTCACTTCTATTTTTCCGTACTCACGAACCGGCGCTTTGCAGACATATCCGCCCAGCACATGCATCATAAGCTGCGCGCCATAGCAGAGTCCGAGGACCGGGATCCCCATTTCAAACAGTTCACGGCTGCAGGAGGCTGCTCCTTCCTCGTAGCAGCTGTTCGGCCCGCCGGTCAGGATAATGCCTTTGGGGTCCATCGCTTTGATTTGGTCGATCGGTGTCCGGTAAGAATAGATCTCGCAGTATACGCTACATTCGCGCACGCGGCGGGCAACCAACTGATTGTACTGGCCGCCAAAGTCGATAACAACAATTTTTTCCTGGTTCATCGGGTCTGCCTCCTGTGTGATCGATGGTGTTATTTTTCGTAGGTTCCCTTTTTGCACAGCACTCCGTCCTTCATCATGACCGCTCCGTTTGCGATAACGGCGTTCAGAGAAAGATCGGCATTCATGATGAGTACATCGGCGTCGCTGCCTTCCCGGACAGCTCCCTTCTTCGGATAGAGTTCAAGCGCTTTCGCCACGTTACTTGTCCCGAGGCAGATCGCTTCCTCCAGCTTCATGCCCTCGTTTTTGACCTGATGGACGATCTGGCGGTATACCGTATCGACCTTGGACACGCCCATCTCCGTCAGCTTTCCTTCGGAATCATAATTCGACCAGCTCCCCTGACCGTCCGAACTCAGCGTGATCTTTTCAAACGGCACATTTTCCTCTTTTGCCGCCCGCAGGGAAGTCGCTACCGAATTTGTCTTTTTCTCAAACTCGCCGCAGGTGATATCGATCGTTCCGCCCATCTTGGCGAACTTGAACGCGTCCGCCTGCAGGTTCGCGTTGCGCCCCACATGCGTGGGCTGGAAGGTCTTGATCGGGATCGAAGTCCTCTCGAGCGCCTCGAAAACCGGCTGCAGGCATTTTTTGTCGTCGCCCATATGCATGCAGATAAACCCGGCCTTTCCGCTCAGCATTCCCGCCGTGCGGACGTCGCTTGCAAGCCGGATCAGCTCGTCGACCGAAACATTCGGCGCGCGGTGGTCGGAAACCGCCAGTTTGAGGCCGAGAATCTCATCGATAAACATGATATCTTTGTCGATCGAACCGGTGATGGTCGGGCTCGGATAGCCGTAAGCTCCGCAGGTACAGTAGGCCGAAATTCCTTCTTCTTTTAACGATTTTACCTTTGCGACCAGATTCTCGACGCTCCTGCTGATCCCATCCGTTCCCAGCACGCCGACGACCGTCGTCACGCCGCCTTCAATCAGCTTTCCGAGTTCGACAGGCGGGGCCTGCGTATGGAAACTGCCCTCTCCGCCTCCGCCGGTGATGTGGACATGACGGTCGATGATGCCGGGCGTCACGATCTTTCCGTTTCCGTCTATAACGGCGCATCCCTCATATTTGGGAAGGTTCTCGCCGATCCTCTCTATCTTTCCGCCCGCGATCAAAACATCCTGTTTTCCGAGATACTCCGGAGCATAGATCTCCGCTCCTTTGATAAGCAGCATACCTTTTCCTCCCATCTGCGTTGTCGGAGACGCGGATTCTCTATTCCCGTGTCCCTTATTTAAAGTATCGCATATTTCTCGCCGTCGCGCAAGCGTTTCCTTATTGCGTCTCCGCTTTCCGTCTTACTGCGTTTCCGCCTTCCGCTTTACTGCGTTCCCGCCTTCCGCTCCAGATATCGCTTCACATACTGTCCCGTGTAGGAAACATCCGCCTGGGCCGCGACTTCCTCGGGCGTTCCGGTCGCGATGACCGTCCCGCCACCGTCTCCCCCTTCCGGGCCCATGTCGATGATATAGTCCGCGGTCTTGATCACGTCGAGGTTGTGTTCGATCACGACAACGGTATTCCCGCCGTCGGACAGCCTGCGCAGGATCTCGACCAGCTTGTGGACGTCTGCAAAATGCAGTCCTGTCGTCGGCTCGTCAAGAACATAAATGGTCTTGCCGGTCCCGCGCCGGGAAAGCTCGGTCGCGAGCTTGATCCTCTGGGCCTCGCCGCCGGAAAGCTCCGTAGACGGCTGTCCCAGTTTAATGTAGGAAAGGCCCACGTCGTTCAGCGTCTCGATCTTTCGCGAGATCGAAGGCACATTTTCAAAGAATTTCAGCGCTTCCTCGACCGTCATGTCCAGCACGTCGAAAATACTCTTTCCTTTATACTTTACCTCCAGCGTTTCACGGTTGTAGCGCTTTCCGCCGCAGACCTCGCAGGGCACATAGACGTCCGGCAGGAAATGCATCTCGATCTTGATGATCCCGTCGCCGCTGCACGCCTCGCAGCGTCCGCCCTTGACATTGAAACTGAAGCGTCCCTTCCCGTAGCCTTTCGCCTTCGCATCCGAGGTCGACGCGAACAGGTCGCGGATCAGATCGAAAACGCCCGTATACGTTGCCGGGTTGGAGCGCGGCGTCCGTCCGATCGGAGACTGGTCGATGGCGATGATCTTGTCGAGCTGTTCCGCCCCGTCGATCCCGTCGTGCTTTCCGGGAATCGTATGCGCGCGGTTCAGCTTCTTCGCCAGCGACTTATAAACGATCTCGTTGATCAGAGAGCTCTTTCCCGAGCCGGAAACGCCGGTCACGCAGGTCATGACCCCGAGCGGCAGTTTCACATCGATGTTTTTCAGGTTGTTCTCCCGCGCGCCCCGCACGGTGATCCAGCCGGTCGGCTTCCGGCGCGTGGCGGGGATCGGGATCTGCCGCCGTCCGCTGAGATAGTCGCCGGTTATCGACCGCTCGCATTTCATGATCTCATCGGCGGTCCCGACCGCGACTACCTCGCCGCCGTGCTGTCCCGCTCCGGGGCCGATGTCGATGATACAGTCCGCCGCACGCATGGTGTCCTCGTCATGTTCGACCACGATCACACTGTTTCCGAGATCGCGCAGATGTGTAAGCGTATGCAGGAGCTTGTCATTGTCGCGCTGATGAAGACCGATACTCGGCTCATCAAGAATATACGCCACTCCGACCAGCCCGGAGCCGATCTGCGTTGCCAGACGGATGCGCTGCGCCTCGCCGCCGGAAAGCGTTCCGGTCGCCCGCGAAAGCGAGAGATAATCGAGACCGACGTCGATCAGGAAGCTGATACGCGCACGGATCTCCCGGATGATCTGCTCGCCGATCATGCGCTGCATGTCGGTCAGTTTCAGGCCGTCAATGAACTCCCGGAAACGGACGACCGACATATCGGTCGCATCGTAAATATTCAAATCGCCGACCGTTACGGCCAGCGAACTCTTTTTCAGGCGCTTTCCGCCGCAGGCCGTACACGGGGTGATCCGCATGTAGGTCTCATACTCCGCCTTGCTCGCCTGTGAAAATGTCTCGCGGTAACGGCGGTTCACGTTTTCGATCAGTCCCTCGAACGCCACGTCATAGACGCCGACGCCGCGCTGCCCGCGGTAGTGGACCTTGACGACTTTCCCCTTTGTTCCGTAGATCAGAACGTCATGGATCTCTTTCGGATATTGCTCAAACGGCATGTCCAGATCAAAATGATATTCTTTGGCAAGCGCGTCGAGGATCGCGCGCGTAAAGCTGCCCTCTTTCATGCAGGACTGCCATCCCATGACCGTAATGGCCCCCTGCTGGATGCTTAAAGACTTGTCCGGGATCATCAGGTCCTCGTCAAACTCCATCTTGTAACCGAGGCCGAAACACTCCGGGCAGGCCCCGAACGGGTTGTTAAAGGAAAAGCTGCGCGGTTCGACTTCCTCGATGCTGATCCCGCAGTCCGGACAGGCAAAACTCTGGCTGAAGTTGATCGGATCGCCGCCGAACACATCCACGATCATCTGTCCGTCCGCCAGCTTCATGGTCGTCTCGATCGAATCGGTCAGACGCTTTTCGATCCCTTCCCGCACGATGAGGCGGTCCACCACGATCTCAATGTTGTGTTTGATGTTCTTTTCCAGCTCGATCGTTTCCGAAAGTTCATGCAGATTGCCGTCGATCCTTACGCGCACATAACCGCTGCGCTTTGCCTGTTCGAGCACCTTTTCATGGCGGCCCTTTCTGCCGCGGACGATCGGAGCCAGAAGCTGGATACGGCTGCGCTCGGGGAGGAGCATGATCTGGTCCACGATCTGATCCACGCTCTGCTTGCGGATCTCCCGGCCGCAGTTCGGGCAGCGCGGGATCCCGATACGGGCATAGAGCAGCCGCATATAGTCGTAGATCTCCGTTACCGTTCCGACCGTGGAGCGGGGGTTGCGGTTGGTCGATTTCTGGTCGATGGAGATGGCCGGAGACAGGCCCTCGATGCTCTCGACATTCGGCTTCTCCATGCGCCCCAAAAACATGCGCGCGTAGGAGGAAAGCGATTCCATATACCGCCTCTGGCCCTCCGCGTAAATTGTATCAAAAGCAAGCGACGACTTTCCCGATCCCGAAAGCCCCGTCAGAACGACAAGCTCGTTTCTCGGGATATCGAGGGTGATATTCTTCAGATTGTGTTCGCTCGCACCGCGAATCTTGATGTACTGCTTGGGCATTCTTGTTCCGCTCTCCTTTGTTTTGTCTTTGCTTCGTTCAGGTAGTCCCAGTATAGCATATTTCCCTTCCGAATGCAAACGTTTGTTCGCGTCAGTGAAGTTTGTCGGGGAAGCAGGATGCCGGATAAAAAACATGCAGAAAAACTGCCGACGCGTAAGGCGCGCCTTCGATGCGGCAGCTTTTCTGCATACGAAAACATAAATACGAAGCGCCCGGGATCATCGGGCATGGATGCAGGATGCCGGGCGCTTTGCAGAAAATCCGTTTCGTCAGTTTCGTGACGGTCCCGAATGAGACCGGCGGCGTCCGCCTGTATGGCAGCGCCGGAAAACGATCATATCAGCAGTCGTCTCTGTCTTTCTTTCTCGGCCGCATCGTCCTCGCGCGGATACCACATGGGCGAGATGAAGCGCACCGAGCAGGCGTCGCCTTCGGAAAACGAGACGCGGTGCGGAGTCTGGATCTTTACCGTCTGGTTCCCGACCGGGACAAGGTATTCCGTGCGGTCGGTGAGGAAGATCCGTTTTTCGATATGGGTCAGGTAGCCGGAACCGTCCGCTCCGGCCAGCTCGACGGAGTTCGGCCGCGTCGCCACGATCATTGCTTCGTCGGCATCTTTCGGGATCCCGATCCCGAGCGGATGCGTCAGATCGCCCTCCGCATAGACGCCGCCGTCCTTTACGATCACGTTGAGAAACGTGCTTTCACCAAGAAAGCTGTGGACAAAGCGGCTGTTGGGCCGGTTGTAGAGGTTCTCGGGCGTGTCGATCTGCATGATTTTTCCCATATCGCAGACCATCATGCGGTCGGAGATCGCCATCGCCTCGGACTGGTCGTGCGTGACGAAGATGATCGTAAAATTGAATTTACGCTGCAGCTCCTTGATCTCAAAACGCATACTTTCGCGGAGTTTCGGGTCAAGGTTGGAGAGCGGCTCGTCGAGCAGCATGACCTTCGGCCGGGTGACGATGGCGCGGGCGAGCGCAATGCGCTGCTGCTGGCCGCCGGACAGATCGGACGGATAGGCTTTTTCAAGCCCGGTCAGGTTGGTGTGGGCCATGGCTTCTTTTACGCGCTGCTCGATATCCGTGCGGTTCAGCTTCTGGATACGCAGCGGGAACGCCACATTCTCGAACACGTTCATGTGCGGCCAGACGGCGAACGACTGGAACACCATCCCGAGGCCGCGGTCTTCGGGCGGAACATAGAGATTTTCCGCCTTCACGGAGACCGGCCGCCCGCAGAGGTCGATCTCTCCTTCGCTCAGGTCCTCGAATCCGGCGATCATGCGCAGCGTGGTCGATTTGCCGCAGCCGGAAGGCCCTAAGAAGGAGAAGCATTCGCCTTCATGCACACTCAGATTGAAATTGTCGACGGCGACGATGTCGCCGAGCGTTTTGGTGGTAAAGCGTTTCGTCACGTTTTTTAATATGATCTGATCCATGCGCTAGACCCCCTTCCTGTCCTTTGTCGCCTGCGTAACGATCGTGTTGCAGATAATAATGATCACGATAGCCACGCTTCCGAGGGCGGCCGCCTGCGGGATCATACCGGCGTCGCGCAGAGAATAAATCTGTACGCCGAGCGTGCGCGTGTAGGGGCCGTAAAGCAGGATGGACGTCGTAACCTCCCGCATTGCGGGAAGGAAGATCAGGAAGAACCCGGATACCATCGCGGGCCGGATGAGCGGCAGCGTGATGTCAGTAAGGCTCTGCATATGCGACGCGCCGCAGGTCCTCGCCGCTTCCTCAAGCGAGGGATGGACCTGAAGGAGAGCCGCCGACGAACTTTTCATCGAGAATGACAGATACCTTGCGAGGTAGGCCACGAGGATGATCCAAATCGTATTGTAGAGGCTGATTCCGAGTATATTCCCCGACCATGCGAGGATCACGCCGATCGCGAGGACCGTTCCCGGCAGCGAATACGGGAGTACCGAGAGGATCTCCAGCACGCCTTTTCCGCGCGGGCGGATCTTCTGGACGACATAGGCGATCAGCGTCCCCATGAACATGCAGAGGATCCCGGCCGTGATCGATACGAACAGCGAGTTCCGGATCGAGTCGATGGTCCCGGATGCCGCAAATATGCGCGAATAATTCTTTAAAGTAAAGTTTTCCGGCGTGAGCGGCAGTCCGTAAGCTTTGACCAGGCTGACAAGGAAGATCATGACCAACGGCACGATAACGATCAGAAACAGTGTCGCCACGCAGAGGAACAGAAGCGGGAGCTTTGCGCCGCGGAGCTTGATGAGCGTCGGACGCATGCTCTTTCCTTTAATAATATCGTAGCTTCCCGAACTCAGTACTTTTTTCTGGATCATTAACGCAACCGCCACGACGATCACCAGCATGATCGAGAGCGCCGCGCCGCTGCGGATCCCCTCAAAACTGCCTCCGGTACGCGAGATGACGGCATAGATCTTGGTCGGAAGCGTGTAGATCCCCTGCGAGAATCCGAGAATCGACGGCACGCCGAAATGGGCGAGCGAGGTGATCAGGATCAACAGGGCCCCGGCCGAGATGGCGGGCACCACGAGCGGAAGGGTGATTTTCCGGATCACGGTAAGCTGATTCGCTCCGGCGATGCGGGCGCACTCTTCCAGAGTGGGGTCCATGCGTTCAAGCGCGCTCACGACCTGCATGAACACGAACGGGAAATAGTAGGACAGTTCCACAAACACGATCCCGCCCAGACTGTTGATATTGACAGGGGCGGACGAAAGGTGAAAGACCGACATCAAAAACTTGTTCAGGTAGCCGGAGCGCCCGTTCAGCAGAAGGTCCCATGCCATCGCGCCGAGGAACGGCGGAAACATGTACGGGATGTTGAACAGCGCGCGCATCAGCCCCTTGGCCGGGATGTCGCTGCGGCCGAGCAGCCATGCGTAGAAAGTCCCTACGATCGTTCCGAGAAGCGTGACCCAGAACGCGATCTTGACCGTGTTCCACATCGCGGCCAGATTGCCGGGATCCGTGAGCTGTTCGGTAAACAGGGTGGGATCAAAATGTCCCTGATAGAAAAACGCGTTATAGATAATGGAAACAACCGGGATCACAACCACGATCAGAAGGAGAATAAAACAAAGGCCGGTCAGGATACCGCCCATACCGAAATGCACGCCGTCGACCGCGGCGAGATCCCTGTTCTGTCTGAACCGTTTCATGATGACACCTCCTTTTTGGCCGGATAGAACCGGTAATTGAGAAGCCGGATACCGGTTTCGCTTCCTTCTTTTATTACGCCGTATTTCGAGGAATCAAGCGTATTCTGCTGAATACGCAGCTCCATCCCGCCGAAATCCACAAAATAATCGTACTCGCTGCCGAGAAATACGGAGCGGCGCACCGTGACGCGCAGAGGTGAATCGGGGTCGAACACGATGTCGTTGGGGCGGACCCCCACGCTCAGACCGGAAGGCAGGGCCATCTTCATTTCAGCCGGCAGTACGCCATCCCACGGAAATTCCCGCTCTTTCGCAGCCAGCGCAAGTTTCCCGTTTTCGTTCTTTACGGGAATGAAATTGGAGACGCCGATGAACTCGAACGTAAAGCGGTTGGCCGGGCGGAGGATGATATCCTCGTCGGTTCCGATCTGGCAGACAGAGCCGTCCGGTTCCATGATCGCCATCCGGTCGCAGAGCTGAAGCGCAGACTGCTGGTCGTGCGTAATGTAGAGGACCGTCGTTCCGCTCTTTCTCTGAATTTCCCGGATCTCGTCGAGCATCTGTTCCCGCAGCTTCGCATCCAGATTGGTGATCGGTTCGTCCATCACCATGATATCGCCGTCGCCGACAAGCGCACGAGCGATCGCCACACGCTGCTGCTGGCCGCCGGAAAGCTGGCTCGGAAGATGGTTCGTATATTCCGTCATGTTGACCATCGCGAGCGCCTTTTCTACGCGGTCTGCGATCTCCGCCTTTGGCACACGCCTCTTTTTCAGCGGATAGGCCACGTTTTCCTTTACCGTCAGATGCGGCCAGACGGCGTAATCCTGAAAGACGATTCCGATATTCCGGCGTTCGACCGGAACGTTTATGCGGCGGGAAGCGCTGAAAATACAGGTATCGCCGACGTAGATCTCGCCGGTCTCGGGCCGGTTCAGGCCGAGCAGGCAGCGGGCCAACGTCGTCTTTCCGCAGCCGGAAGGGCCGACCAGACAGAGGATCTCGCCGCTTTTGATCTCGAGTGAAAAATGATCCAGAATGACATGGCTGCCGTAACGGAAGGAGATGTCTTTAAAAACTACGTTTGCCAAGAGATTTCCTCCTTATGATCGATTAGCGGGGAACCGGCCGGAAAAACCAGCCGGTTCCCATATGTACGCGGGGATTCATGCGATCACAGACCGTACATTTTATTGAATTCTTCAAGGTTTTTGCTGGAATTCTCGACCAGCTCGGACATATCGCTCTCCAGTGCTTTTGCAGCCAGCGCGCCGACATCGGCGGTCTGATCTACGTCGTTGCGGACCGAGATCAGGTTGTTGGCGACAAGGACTTCCTGTCCTTCTTTGGAGATCAGGAAATCATACAGGAGTTTTCCGTTTTCCTCGTTCGCGCAGTTGGCGACAAGACCGATGGGGCTGGGGATCACGACCGTCTCATCCGGATACAGGAACGCGATCGGAGAACCTTCCGCCGCAAGGTTGGCGGTAACATAGTCGATGCAGACGCCGACCTTGTATGCGCCCGCCGCGAGCTGGTTGTGGGTCGCGGTCGTACCGCTCTCCAGATAGCAGCCGTTGTCATGCAGTTTCTGCATAAAATCGGCGCCGTAATTATCGTCGCACATCAGAGCGTTCATCCAGTAAGCCGTCGTTCCGGCGGTACCCGGGTCGGACATAACGATCTGGTCGTTCCATTTTTCATCGAGCAGGTCGTTCCACGTTTTGGGCGCTTCCTCCTCGGAAACCATCGTGGTGTTGTAGCCGATGCCGACACCGACCAGACGGGCCGCGGTGTAATAACCTTCGGGATCGATGTAGGCGTCGTCGATCTGCTCCGCCTCGGGCGATGAGTATTTCTGCAGGATTCCTTCATTCTTGAAAGAAACATAGTCGGATGCGTCGCCGACCCAGATCACGTCCGCGTCGACCTGTCCTGCCTGCGCCTCGGTTGAGATCTTGGTCACGACCTTGCTGGTCCCGGCGAAATAATACTCCATGGTCACGTTCGGGTACTTCGCCTCAAACGCCTGCTTGACAGCGATCAGCTGGTCTTCCTGCATGGAGGAATACAGCATGACGGTTCCGCTGTAAGAGCTGTTGTCGGGAGCGGCTTCCGTTTCGGCGGCTTCCGTTTCGGCATCAGTCGCATCCTGCGCTTTTGCTTCCGTTTCGGCGGCGGCCGTCGTCGCGGCCTGTGTCGTTTCAGCCTGACCGGAACCGGAATTTCCGCAGCCTGCGGTCAACGCGGCGGCGAGCGTGACTGCCATCATGATACTGACAATTCTTTTTTTCATTCTACTTCTTCCTTTCTTTGTTTTTTCAGGGAATTCCCTTCTGTAATTATAAATAAAAAAAACGGCAAAACATAGTTTGATTTCCGTTCTGCGGCAAAATCCGATTTTTGAACTGTCAAAATGCCGCCTCGCGCGTTGAAATTATTTCCGGATTCCGTTATAATCATGAAAAAGAACCGGTTTCCCAAAAAGGCGTGGAGGAAACGGGGATATTTTTTAAGAAGGGAAAATGCGGGAAGAAATGGATGGGCAGAAAGCATGGAACGGAGGAAGAAATACGGATCCGGGAGAATCCGGCGCCGGAAAAAGTTTACATAAGTTTTCCATGTACGCCGTTTTCCTGCTTGCGTTTCTTGCTGCCTTCTGTTTCTGGTTTGTTCAGCTCAGGACCGCCACGCTTCAGACGATCATGACAACGAACGACGATTTCGTATCCTATGTCGATACGGTGATGGATCTGACGAACGAAAATATCCGCACCTCCGCCATGCAGATGTTTTATAATTCCTCCGTCCGAAAACTGCGCACGGCGAACGTGCTCGAAATGTCCGAAAAACTGCTGGGACAGCGTGACCTTGGCAATTTTGCAAGCAGCAGTTTTATCGCCAACGTGATGGTCTACAACGGAAATCTGGACGTCGTTTTTACTTCCGAGAGCGGTTATGGTTCCGGGCCGTCGGCATCCTTTCATGATCAGGACGCCGTCTCGATCCTGAAAAATCCCGAAAAGTACTCCTATCTGACCCCGTTTAAGCGTGAGTCGGAATATTCTACCTACTATTCGTTTCTCTTTTCCGAGAAAGGTTCTTCCGGATTCAGCTCCATGCTGCTGAATATCGACGCATCATGGTATGAAAAAGAACTGCTCGGCGCGGGCACCGAAGAGAGCCGCATCATCACCGACTCGGGCGGGAATACGGTCATTCCCAGAAAAAGCCCGATGATCCTTCCGGATTGGGGATTGTTTGAAAACGCGTTCGCCGAAAACGCGTACAGCGGCTATATCCTGCCGGAGAACAGCCTGTTTCCGTCAACGTGCTGGGTCTATCATAAACTCGGGAAGACCGACTGGTATTATATCGAAATGTTCCGCATGGAGGATGTCGCACCGGGACTGGTGCGTCTGCGTACCGCGATCGTTTTTCTGTCCGCTGCCGTCGGCATTCTTCTGGTCGGGCTGTTCCTGTACCTGACTTTTTACGTCCTGCTCCCGGCGCGAAAACTCCGCCAGAGACTGGCGTCCGCCAATCTGAACGGAAAAGATCAGACGGAAATGATCGACGAACTTCTGTCGAACAATCTGGCCTATGAAGCCGGAAGAAAGATACAGGAACTCCGCGCGGGCGTGTTCCCGCCGGACATGACGGCCCCTGCCGTTATCGTCTGCGCGGATCGCACGGCCCGGGAGAAGCTGCAGAACATCCTGCTGCCCGCGGAGGGCGCGATCATGGCGCAGGCCGAACAGGATATTATTTTCGTCCTGCCGGCCTGCGGCGCGAAGGAGCGGAGCCGCCTGTTCGAGAAAATCGAGGACCCGGGACTGACCCGCCACGTTTTCGTGAGCCTGCCATGCTCGACGTCCGGGCAGCTCTGTGAGGCGTTCTCCGCGATCGAGGAGCTGAAAAAACTGGCGTTCCTTTATCCGGAGCGGCCGGTTATCGGCCAGGAACTGATCGGCGAGCTGAATCGGGTCAGCGGCTTCAACGCGGAGCTTGTGACGGCGATGGAGACAGCCCTGAAAAGAGGCGACGAGGAAGAAGCGCAGGCGGCGTGGGATCGTTTCCTGAACGCCATCCGGCACGATCGCTGGCAGGATTTTTCCTTTGCCATCCATTACGCGGATAAGCGCCTTGCAGAACTCTCCGCGGAATACGGGATCTCGCCGGAAGGCCGGATCGACCGAAGTCTGAACGGGTTGATGGAACTGGAAGAATATGTCGACGCGCGCATGAAACGGATCGCGAACGCCGTCTGGAACGACAAGAGCCGCCAGAGCGAGACGCTGGTAGTCTCGGTCTGGGAAGAGATCGAAAAACTCTACAATGACGAAAACTGCTGCAGCCAGATGATCGCCGACCGGCTGGGTGTGAATCAGAGTTATCTCAGCCGCGGATTCCGAAAAGCGGCCGGGATGTCCGTCAACGACGCGATCCAGCACGTCCGCATCGAACGGATCTGCACCCTGTTAAAAGACTCCTCCCTGCCGGTCGAGCAGATAGCAAGGCAGGTCGGATACAGCAATACAAAATACTTTTTTGTATTATTTAAAAAATACGTCGGACAGACGCCCGCACAGTTTCGAAGAGAAAACGCGGCAGGCCGCGCTGAAGATCCCGCGCAGTGACGTTCCGGTGATGTTGGTGCTGATATTTGTTCGCATCGATCAAGTCTCGAAGTCAGCCGCTCAGCGGTACGGGGTCAGCGCCCATCAGGATCGCGATGCCGAACACGATCACCACAACGAGGCAATATATCGCGCAGGGGATGATGTTGCTGCGGATGAGCTTGCCCTCGTTGCCTGCGGTTCCGGTGGTGGCGCAGGCGGAGACCACGTTGTTCACACAAATCATATTGCCGATGGCTCCGCCGTTATTCTGCAGAGCTACGATGAATACCTGAGGAAGTGCCACCAAAGTTGCCGTCTCAAACTGCAGAGATGAAAACAGTGTGTTGGACACAGTGTTCGAGCCGGACATGAAAGCGCCCAGTACGCCGATCAGAGGAGCCACGGCGATGTAGGCCCGCCCGGAGAGGCCGGCCATCTCGCGGGCCATGACGTACAGCATGGAGCCGTCCATGACTTCGGGGGCGGAGACATTGGTGTAGCGAAAGATGTTGACCGTGGCAATACCGAACAGAAGGGAAACTGCAGCCCCGGATACCTGCCTGCCGGTGTCAGCCCATGCGCCCCTGACGGCTTCGCCGTTCATGCGGTGGATAGCAACGGTGATCAGCGCTACGGCGATAAACACGATCCCGGGGCTCCACAGGATCGCGTAGTTCCAGTCCTGACCCAGAATAATTCCGCTTGTGCCGCTGCCGATCGTGAAGGTCTTCATGAAGTTCGCCCAGCTCATGCCCATGTTTTGGCCCACGCGGGTGATGACCAAAACGGTCACGATGATAAGGTAGGGAATCCATGCCCTGATCAGAGACATATTGCTGATTTTGGGATCGGGCACTTCGGTGGTGGACAGCCAGCTTGGATCCCACTCGGACTTGTCGGCGAAGGTCCATGTCTTCCGGGGCTGCAGGAATCCGGCCTTGGCGGCTATCAGGGAAACGAACAGTGTCACGATGGCCGCAACCAGGGAAACCAGTTCGGGGCCGATGAAGCGGGCAATGAGCAGGTATAGAGTGTCGAACACGGACACAATGAAGATAATGCAGGGAATTACGGGCAGAGCGTCTTTGAAAGACCTGTTTTTGCCGAACAGCTTTACCAGCACGCATATACCCACGAAAACAATTACAAACGCACCGATCGCCATGGAGACGGCAGACCAAAAGGTCAGGGACATCTTCCATGCCTCGGGATCCGCTCCGCCGGCGATCACTGCGTCACGCACGGTGGAAAAAGCGGTGGTAGTGGGAGTACCCACCGCGCCGAAACATACGGGTACGGAGTTGTAGATCAGCGCCACGGCAGCGGCAGCCAGCGGCGGGAAACCCACGCTGATCAGCAGAGGCGCCGCCAGTGCAGCAGGGGTGCCGAACCCGGCAGCGCCCTCGATGAACGCGCCAAATACGAAGCCGATGATGATGGCTTTGATACGCGCGTCCGGGGTGATGTCATTGAACATTCGGTTAATTGCAGACATGGCTCCGGAACGTTTCAGAGTATTCATAATAAGGATAGCGCCGAAGATGATGCAAAGCGTCTCGAGAGCGCTCAGGAAACCGGTGAGGGTGTAGGCTGCCATATCCATGACGTTCATTTTCCAGATGACGATCGCGACGATACAGGACAGAAGCCATGTCAGCGGCAGAGTGTGCCTGGCGGGCCGGTTGAAGACTACCATGAGCACGACTGTAAATATCAGTGGCATAAAAGCAAACAACGCGTACATATTTATCCTCCGTATCTGATTTTTTGACCTGCGTTCGTCATATAAAAACCACATTTCGCTCCCCTCACAGGGAGCGAAACGGTTATTATGGAATGCTGCGATGGAATGCTACGGTTTCAATCAGGATTTCAATCCCTCGCTCCCACTCGTGGGAACGACCTGAATCTTCTACGGATCAAAATCGGTCTTCTTGGCTTTACCATTACTCCTTAGTGGGGAGCAATGGCAAGCCCGCCGTCCTCGTTGATCCTGTATCAATTACGCGCTTCTTTTTTCCAATTCTTCAACTCGTTTTGTTAGCTCGGTAATCATTTGCAACAAAATCGCTGTATTATTATCTTCGAGCTTTTGGATTCTGTAATACTGTTGGAGTTCTTCCATATTCTTTTTTATTTGGCCTATCTGGTCTTCCAAAATCCTGCGCGTCCGCTCCATTTGATCAAGCACTATGTTTTCCGACTGGCCCAATCGCTTATCTAATATCTTTTCAATAGCCTCCAGATCCTTCTTTTCCAGCATTGGATTCATCTCCTTTCACCGCTTGCCGGTTCTTATCAATTGGGTCTTTCCATATCTGATAATGCAATCATACACTATAATTTGTGATTTGTTAATCGAAAACTCACATTTTTTTGTGATTCATTTTATGTATGTTTTTCCCTGCCCTCCGGGGTCCCGACAAACTTAAATAATATCGCGTGGCTGCATCTCCAGCATAAAGCAAAGCCGATTTAAATTATCCAAGGATATACTTGTGTCTTTATTTTTAAATATGCCATCCTTCAGCAGCAGGGACGCGCGCTGAACGATCTGTTCTTTGCTGCTGATACTGATGTCCTTATTTACACCGTTCATAGCGCTCAGCGCTGTACCTGCGGGGATTTTGGTCTTGATCTCGTTTCTGCGCGCACTGGTAAAGCGGATCGGTAAGTCCCAGCTTGTTCTGAAACACCTTTGGAAATCTCCTTTCCCGGAAAGCATTTTTTAACTTTAAGCGTTTTCCTGCTGTCTTTATTATAATGTTTCCATAGCATCGTATCAATAAGATTTACTTATGTCATGCAGCAGGCCGCAGGCGTATCCCCTGTCTCTGTTTTTGATCCACAGTATACAGAAAAGGGAGACCCGCCGGGCCAATGTCATTTAGTTAAGACATTGGCAAGGCGCGCTCTCCAGAGCAAGGTATGTAGAAATATGTACCTTGCTCTT
>CANQGL010000057.1 GCA_947623185.1 uncultured Lachnospiraceae bacterium | reverse complement strand
GGGGGGGGGGGGTAATGTAAGATGAGATTACATACCACAATACGCAGGACGCTTGCTGCTGTGCTCAGTTTGGGCATGGCTGTTTCTATGTGCAGCGGCACAGGCGCCTTCTCCACTATTGCATACGCGGATCAGAACGGAGCGGCCCGCATGGCCGAGCCAACTCAAAACTTGTATGAACGTGTCGCAGATCCGGATACAACGGACAATTACCAGGATAAGCTTTTAAACGATAAGAACGGATCCCGATATGCGGGACGCGTCTGGACAGACAAGAGCGTGTTCGCCTTTGGTGAGGAGAATGGAAGTTTTAGCAAAGAAAACGATAATTCTTATTCTATGACGTTGGATATGGCGACCGACGGATATAACAGTTCTGTCGGCTTGAAGTCTGACTTTCTACATGTATATTCTGCGCTGGCTTCCAGTCAGGTGGTAAACGAGTATCCCCCGAGCCCGATCGACATGGTACTGGTGCTGGATGTTTCGTCGTCGATGGGCGATGAGACTGAACCGGCCGAGGGAACTGTGTGGAAAGATATATACAATGATCTTGTTAATTATTTTAAATCCCCGGAAGGGCAGGGAATTCTGGAAGCTGAGAATTTTAAAGGATATTTTGAAGCCAATAAAGGGAAATATACGAGCATAGAAGATGCAGCAGCAAAGAGGACGTTCAAGCATACGCGATTTTTAAATCTGATTTATTCGGCTAATAACGTCATAGAACAACTGATGAACAATAATTCTCAAAACCGTATCAGCGTGGTGGTCTACGATCGTCGAGCTACGGTTATCATGCCCTTGGCGCATTATTTACCAAATGACAATACTCTTCCGCTGACTGTAAAACCCGGAAGTAAAAGTGACGCACCTGATAAAGATTATGTATATGACACTAAATATTTAAATGAAGGTAATGATGCAGCTGGAATCATACATAGTCATTTGCAGAATATGAAGTTCAAGTATCTCAGTCCATTTTTTGACGGACATGATATGGATGATAAAGAAGATAAAGAAAAAAATGGAGGGTATAGTGATAATCCGACAGAATATGTTGATGTAGATGTTATGCGTGTGGTAGCAGCGCCTATTGATACTGATGTAACGACAATAGATGTAGCTAATCTTCGTCTGTCGGGAACGAATACTCATGCCGGTCTTACTGCGGGTTTGGAACAGCTCGCTAATGCCAAGGATACGACTCTCACGGCCACGTTGTCCAACGGACAGGTGACAACCGTACCCCGTATTCCGGCTGTTGTCGTAATGACCGACGGCGGTTCTAACACTGTTGCCAACGGCCCATGGTATGATCCGGACTACGATTTGCCGGTTCAGCGTTCGGACAATAAGAACGAGTGGTCCAGCGTAGTAGTGACACAATACCTTCTGACTGCGGCTTACCTCAAATCCGCTGTTGAAAAGAACTACGCCGATTATATGGCTCTTGGAGACGAGCAGGATCTGCCGGTATACACGGTCGGCGTGGATCTGCGGGATGATTCTGACGAATGGGTTCCTGCCCGACTGTATCCGATGATGGATCCGGCGAATTTCTTTAAAGAAAAGGAAGAAGTGCCACTGTATGCAGACAATCCCAGCGCTGCAAAAGGAGAAATTCCTCTCGCAGCGGAGGAGTCCGACTATGAAAAGGAACTCGCTCGCGATAATGCCAGCCTTATTGGCAGTGCCTATGATAATGTGTATACATGGCTAGAGAAGAATGCCGAAGGAAAAGAGGGGGAATCTGTAACAAACGACTTTCCTGTTATTCATTGGAGTGGTGACGATACCAATGGTAAGTTTAAAGGGCGTTTCCAACAGGGCGAATCGGATAAAATGTATATCATTCCGTTTGAACTGGATGATGTTAATGCAACTGATAAAGGTACAGATGAAGGGATACTGGAATACAAGAATGGGTATGATGGTAGCGAAGAAAAAATCGAGTCAATACCTCAGGAATACAATCTTTTATGGCATGGCTGGAATGATGCAAAAGATCTGAAGGCAGAGCCATCTTGGGGAGATAAGAATAGTCTTTCTCCTTTAGATGTGGACGACGATTTTTTTTGGCACTGCTACTTTCTGGCCTTTTAGCGAGGCACAGAAGGTGGGAGAATCTTTACTTGATTCTGAAGATGATTTTAGCGCTGCAATTTATACGCAGGAACGTTCAGTCAGCTATCAAGACGAGGTAGACGAAACAGGGGGTGCCACGGGGGATGACAAATCCCGCATGGTCGAGGCAGTTACCGTAGACGATATCAGATCGAATATCAACTATGTGACTACATTCTATAACGTATCTTCCGCCAATTTGGACTCGATCTTTGGGCAGATCCTTGCCGAAGTTCTGGGTCAGGTTTTTGTGCCTGTTTCTGGCGATAACGATGCAGGCGTCGGCGATGCTCTGACGTATCAGGATCCCATCGGCCAGTACATGGAAGTCAAGCATGGCGCGATCGAGGCGACTCCACACCATCAGGATGACTCTGATCCGAGGCAGAAAGAGACCTACGACATGGCGATGCTGCTCTTTGGCGAAATGCACGGCGTGGTGCGAACCGGTGTCTATGACTTCCAGTGGAACGATGAATGGATGAAAGCGCACAATCCGGGTGGACAGTCCAAGGTAGCGATGGATATGGGCTGGTACAAAGGCGACCCTGAAAACGCGACGGAAGAGAACGGCAACTTTCTTCCTGCCGATACGGACCCGACGAAAACTTCGGAGAGAAGTGCAGAGGGACTATGGGATGCAGGCTGGGTGTTCCGCGTGAATTTCGAGACCCTCAAATCGTATGTTCCGATCGTCGGAGACCCGAAAACGCCTGAGGATCTGTCTCAACAGGCGAAAAATACGGTCTACACATTGTACCGCTTTGCCTGTAATTCCAGTGAGCGCAACGCCCTGCACAGGAACCCTGTCTATGGCGCTGTTCCGACGGAATTGGAAAATGAGTGGAACGCTCTTGAAACAAAACCGGCGGATAACTCGTTCTATTCCGATGTCCCCGGCGTCTACCGTCTGTCGGATATCCGTATCTGGGTGGAGCATACCGGCGACTATGTGGATACACAGGGTGCGATCACCCCGGAGAAAGCCGGATATGATGATTCTCTGTATGTGAACCTGCCAACGGCAGCCATCCCGACCCAGCTGGCGGAGATCACGCTGGGACCGGACGGCGTACTGGCATACGAGACGAATCTGGGGATCGATCATTACGCGGAAGAGGGAGCCAAAGGCTATAAGGAGTACTGCGAGTACTGCGCGCAATCCACGCCATTCCGTCTGTTCTATGCTGTAGGTTTGGAAGACAGCATGATCCTGCGCGATTCGAAAGGCGATCAGACAGGAGTGAATATTGCCGCTCTGCCGCAGGAATATATTGACAGCCATACGGAAAACGGACGTGTTTATTTCTACTCAAATTATTACAGCGGAACGCGCTATACCGGTTATGTGGGCGATACTTCCTCGTACCGTACCATGGGCGATCCTACAGCGACGTTCTCGCCGAGCGCGGATAACCGCTATTATATCTATCAGAAACCGTTGCCGTTAGTCAAGCATGTGTTCCGTGCGATAAACGATCCGGGGGTTTATTCCGAATACGGTCTCCAGGCTGTGGACAATGGGAAGTGGGACGGAAGTAATGTCAATAAGTCCAACTCAGAAACAATATGGGAGAACGGCGAGAAAGGCGGTGCTAATTGGTCCGGCGGCAACTATATGGGCACCTATGAAAGCCAAGATGCTTATAAACAAGCCGCGGAGGACGCTTTAAAACCGGAGTCGGTGGGGACGGATGGCAAGCACTACATTACCGACATGAACGGTGAAAAGTTCGAGTATGTGACCGGAGACAAAGAAGGCGGTATCGTCTGCATCAAGCAGAGTTTCCTCACAGAGGACAATGTAGGCGGTACGTCAGACGAGATCGCCAGCGGCACGAGCAATGGATTCAACAAAGACGATTATTATTTCGTCATCATTGAGTACTATATGCCCACGTCGGGGGTTGGTCATGATATCAACGGTGAGGATATCGATGGTTCCACCGGCGGCGAGGCCATAAAACTGATCGTGGCTCGCACGGGCAGTTACTTTGCCTCCAATGTATCCGCTGAAAACATCAAAGAAGGCGATATGGTTTGCTGGACCGAGATGGAGAGCAATATTCCAGTTTACGCGGACTATAATGTCATTGCTTCAGGGGACATTACGCGCGGCGCGCCCACTTTCGAGAAGCTGTTTTATGGAGAAGATGATCTCAGAGAATACCTGAGAAATGATTGTGAAATCGACCCCGCCTATGTGGTGGAAGTGCCCGGCGAGGATGGAGCTCCGGTAGAGAAAAACTTCCTTGAGCAACAGGTGGATTACTGGTTTGCCTTCCGGGAGAACAAGTCGGTCGCGGCACTGATCGAAAATATCAAGGCAAAGGCCGACGAGGAGGGAAAATCCCCCGAAGAAGTATTCAACGAACAGACCAGATGGGTCCTGGCGGCGCGTCCCGGCGCTCTGCGCGTCGGCAACATGGCCGATAACCTCCAGACCAAAGGCAAAGATTACGATTCTGTGACCCAATACTATAATAATAACAGGACGCACACGGCCAACAACTATTATCTGCCTGCCGTGTCGCCCGAATCCGGCATGGGCGACAGCGTCATTGTCGATAACTACCTTGGCAACAACGGACGCCTTGCCGTGGGCAACCAGGAATTCATGGTAACCAAAACGCTGACTCCGCCGACCGGTTTTGAATTGAACGACGATCAGAAAAACCGTGAGTTCAATTATCAGCTGTATATCAATAATACCATAGGCGAGCGCACGGCTACACGCGTGGTTTACAACCCGTATTCCAAGAGCTGGCAGAAACGCATCGCCTCCATCGACGTGCTGACGGACAACAGTAACCTGATCCTCGACAAGAGCAATCAGAGGGCCATGTTTGAGCTCGGAACGGTGCTAGACGATCCGGATAACGAAGGCAACGAAGCCTATTCCGCCAGACAGGTCGTGACCGGGTCTGACGGCAAGCTCTATTATGCAAAGGAAGATGGCACGGCGGACGAAAACGAGAACAACGAGTGCAAAACGCAGAATATCAGCGACCTATTCAACCTCTATCTGCCGCCCAACGGCGACAGCAGCGACCCGGATGCGGCCGGACAGACGGCCCGGAGAATATACGAGTATACCGTCGAGAACGGTATCACGGATCTGGCGAACAGCGGCCTGACGACCTTCTATCCGAAGGGAGAGGGAACGAATACGCCGTCGGATCCGGGCAACAGAAATTCGCTCCGTGAGGAGACCGAAGACCGTCCCAAGGGCACCCGTACCTACTGGGTACTGGATGCGGAGCTGATCCCGATCTCCGAGATCGACGAAGTGGAGAAGAAAGCCGACAACCTGTCTTCCGAAGGAACCGGACCCGAGGTCTCTCTTGAGACCGGCGATGACGGCACGGATTCCGTGGAGGGCCAGTGGCAGCACGGCGTCGGAACGACGGACGATCATAAGCATATGCGGCACTTTACCGTTATGATCAGAAAACCGGGAGAAGCCGACAACGTCAACGACGAATTCATCTCGGCGTTCAGCACCCGCACGGAGTTTTTGACGGAGACGCTCATATTCGGCGAAAACGCCAATCAGAAAGACAAGGACGGGAAAGACGCGGACGGGACTGTGCGCAGTTCTCTGACCGGAAACAATCTTTACGATCAGGGCACCGAGATCCAGACGCACAACAAAAAAGATCAGGTGGGAACCACTGAAGATATCGCAAAGAACACGGTCGAATTCACTTTAAAGGACGGCGAGGGGCTGCTGTTCAACGGTTTACTCAGCGATAGTATCTACCGTATCACGGAGAAACTGACAAAGGCGGATCTTGATTACGGCTGCACTATCAATGAAGTGGAGCACCACGAATACGAGGATCAAAACAACACGGACCAGAAATTCCACACTCATAAGGTGGAATCTGAGGACACGGAGATATTCTCCGTATCCGGAGACGTCGCTGTCGGCTTTATGGAGCAGGCACGGTATGTGAACAGTTTCCTGCCGCCGGCGACGGCGAGCCTGTTGGTGCATAAGCATCTGATACCGTTAAGAGAACAGGGAGAGAAGGAGACGGATTCGAACGCAAAGTATCCGGCAGGGTATTTCTTTGAACTTACGCCGCATCTCGATAATCCGTCGAGCGATCCCGTCAAGGGTCCGATCACTCTGGAGAGCGGAGAAAACGGCTATACGGACGACTTCTTTAAGGACCTGCCGTTCACGACCGGGACGTACCTGTATGATGTGAAGGAGGTCCCGGGAAAGGATGCGGGCGCAGACGACGAGACGCAGCCCGGGATCCTGTATGACGATACGGTGTACACGGTCGAAGTCCGGGTGGAAGCCGTAAAGAACGGAGAAAAGACCGAGATGCGCGCGCAGGTGACGGTGAAATCTCCGGCCGGAAAGACGCGGTTCGATGCTCATAAGGATCAGACCGAGACTGCCGCGAACGCTCTGAAATTTACGAACGAGAGAGGAATGATAGCGAGCATTTTCATCGACGGCCATAAGGACCTGATCGGCGGCACGCTTAAAGACGGGCAGTTTACATTCACCCTTAAGGCGGAGTCCGCCTCCGACGCGGATCATAACGTGGAGTCGGGATCGAACGCAGTCCCGATGCCGGGCGGCAGAGGCAAGTTCGGCGGCACGCGCGAGGTCAAGAACAGCGGTACGGGCGATTTCCGCTTCGGCGCGATCAGCTATGAGAAAGCCGGCGTCTATTCCTATACGCTGTATGAGAGAGCGACCGGAACGAACGGCTGCCATTATGACACGACGAAATACAGGATCATCGTAAATGTGACGGAGGTGGAAGCGGAGGACGGAGAACCGGCGCTGAAAGCCGAGAAGAAGATCTACAGGATCGACAGCGACGGCAGCCTTACGGAGATAAGCGAACCGAAACCGTCGTTCGTGAATGTGATCTCGACGCCGCGTAAGGAAGAGATCAGCCCCGGCAACAAGGAACTGGTGAAACCGGGCGATCTGATCACCTACCGTATCCATTACGTCAACTACAAACAGGATGCAGCGACGGTGAAGGTCCTCGATATCCTCGATAAGGATGTGGAGTTTGTCAGCGCTGTGCCCGAGGCGGCACTGTACCTTGGAAGTCCGGAGTCGGACAGCAACGCCTACCGGGATCTGTTTGCCGGAAGCGGGAGCGAAACTTCCGCCGACGCGTACCGGAAGGGCCTTCAGTACGAAGGCCTCGGCGTGGTGTACTGGGAGATCCCGGATGTGCCCGGCGCGGTGCAGGCCGCAAAGGACGGTCCGGAGAAGGACGGACCGAGAAAGGGACTGTATCCGAACGAGGGATACGTCGAACTGACGGTGCGGGTTAAGCAGACGGCTATGGACGCGACCGACGACGAGAAACAGAAGCATCATGAGCAGGATAACGTCGGACGGGTCTATAATGAGGCGGCGGTGAAGGTCGCGAACGACCCGTATGTCGCGACCAAAGAGGTCGAGAACCCGACGCCGGATGAACCGACGAGTACGACTACGCATCTGCAGATCAAAAAGACGGTGGTCAACGGAAACGAGTATGACCGGCAGATGGGATTCACGTTTACGATACGGCTGAAGAATAAGGATGGAGAAGAACTGGTCCGCGAGTATCCGTATAATGGATCATCGGACGGCACTATCCGAAGCGGCGGTACGCTCACGTTGAAACATTTGGGCCAGATCGAGATCCATGATCTTCCGGTGGGAACGCAGTACGAGATCACGGAGGCCGATTACAGTGGATTCACGCCGTTGGTGAGCAACGGAAGCGGCACGGTGGAAGCGGACAAAGTCGTTCTCGTGGAGTTTAAAAACCGCAAGACGACCCGCGGCGATCCGGAAGAGCCGGGACCGGGCGGCCCGTCGGGCAATCCCAGAAAGTACCCGCCGGATGACGAACCGGGACCGGGCAACCCGTCGAGCGGCGATCCGAATGATTCGAACGGGCCGGACACCCCGCGGGATACGTTCAGTGATCCTTCGGACGGACCGGATACCCCGACGGATCATGTAACGCCGAGGACCGGCGATACGAGCGATCCGGTGCTGTGGCTGTCGCTGCTGGGATTCTCGCTCCTGGGGATCATGACAGTCATCCGATCGTTCAGAAAGATCGGTGCAAAAGAAAAGCCGAAATCAGAATAAAAAACGCGGAACGCCGCAAAGCAGACAGTACGCTGCCTGCCGCGCGGCGTTTTGTTTGAACATTTTTTGATTGAAGTCCCCGCCGATCTGGTGTATGATGGACATAGCCCGGGCGGCGTCGGGCGGATGGGTGAGAAATCGCGTTCCGCGGGTCGCCGCGCGCGGGAATACGGCAGGGAGGTGTGCTCTGTGAGCTGTACGGAAGCCGAGAAAATGATCGTTCCCTATATCAATAACGAGCTTTCCCCGATGGAACTCGAGGATTTCATGGCGCATCTCGAAACGTGCGAGAGCTGCCGGGAGGAGCTGGAGATCCACTACATGATCGATGTGGGTCTGAAGCGCCTCGATGACGACGACGCGGTCTACGACATCGTCGGGGACCTCAGACGGAAGATCGAGGATTCCATGCGCACGCTGCGGCGCTACTTTCTGCTTCAGGTCACGCGCTATGCGGTCGGGACGCTGACGGCCATGGCGCTGATCGTCACCGTGCTCCTGCAGCTCAGACTGTGGGTGCAGTCCGGATTTCTGTTTTTTTAGGAGTGGATGATGGAAAAACTTGTTCTGATCGACGGGCACAGCATTTTGAACCGGGCCTTTTACGGCGTTCCGGATCTGACGAATTCCGAGGGGCTTCACACGAACGCGGTCTACGGGTTCTTAAATATCATGTTTAAAATTCTCGATGAGGAAAAGGCGGACTGCCTGGCGGTCGCGTTCGATCTGAAAGCGCCGACCTTCCGCCATAAGATGTACGACGATTACAAGGGCACCAGAAAGCCCATGCCGCAGGAGCTCCACGAGCAGGTCCCGCTCATGAAGGAGGTGCTCGCAGCGATGGAGATCCCGATCCTCACCAAGGAGGGCTACGAGGCCGACGACATCCTGGGGACGGTCGCCAGGCGCGCGCAGGCCGCGGGGGCCGAGGTGACGATCGTGTCCGGCGACCGCGATCTTCTGCAGCTGGCGGACGATCACATCAAGATCAGCATCCCGAAGACGAGCCGCGGCGTGACGGAGGTCCACAATTATTACCCGGCCGACGTGGAGCGGGAATATCAGGTCACGCCGGAGCAGTTCATCGACGTCAAGGCGCTGCAGGGCGACGCGTCCGACAACATCCCAGGAGTGCCCGGCGTCGGCACAAAGACCGCGACCGCGCTGATCGTTCAGTATAAGAGCGTGGAGGGCGTTTACGAGAACCTTGAGGACGTAAAGCCGCCGAAGGCGAAGAAATCGCTTGCGGAGAACCGTGAGCTGGCTGACCTCTCGTACCGGCTCGCGAAGATCTGCACCGAAGCGCCGGTCGAGTTTTCGATGGAGAACGCGCGGTTAGGCGAGCTCTATACGCCCGCCGCGTACGAATATATGAAACGGCTGGAATTCAAGTCGATCCTCTCGCGGTTCGGCGAGGGGGCCCGCAGGGAGAGCGGCGTCGAAAAGGGCTTTTTGGCCGTCACAGAACTTTCGGAGGCGCTGTTTGAGGAGGCGGCCGCGGCCGGACGGATCGGCGCGCAGCTTCTTTTGGACGGCGGGGAGATCGCCGGACTTGCGCTCTGCTTTTCGGAGGAGAACAGCTATCTGATCTGTGCGGAGGGCTTTCTGACCGGCGGATACCTGGCGGACAGGCTCACGGAGCTCTGCAAAACGGGAACGGTCTGGACGCTGGATCTGAAAAGCCAGCTTCCGTTTATGGATCTGTCCTACGGCGATACCGTTTTCGACGCGGGCGTCGCCGCCTACTTGCTGAATCCGCTCAAAGACACTTACGAATATGACGATATCGCCCGCGATTATCTCGGGATGACGGTCCCCTCCCGGGCCGATCTCCTGAAAAAGACCGGTTTTTCGGAGGCGCGGGAGAGCGACGGGGCGGCGCTCTTAAAATGCGCCGGATATATGGGTTATACGGCGTACATGGCGGCGGGACCGCTCATGGAGGCGCTGGCCGCGCAGGGGATGGAGGACCTTTACAGGACCGTCGAGCTGCCGCTCATTTACGCCCTCTACCACATGGAGAAAGAGGGGATCATGGTCCGCCGCGACGAGCTGAAAGCCTACGGCGAAAAGCTGAAGGCGCAGATCGCGGTGCTGGAGCGGGAGATCTGGCAGCTGACCGGCTGCGAGTTCAACATCAACTCGCCGAAACAGCTGGGCGAGATCCTGTTCGAGCGTATGCAGATCAAGGGCGGAAAGAAGACGAAGACCGGCTATTCGACGGCGGCCGACGTGCTGGAAAAGCTGGCCCCGGATCATCCGGTCATCCGAAAGATCCTGGAATATCGCCAGTATACGAAGCTGAATTCGACTTATGCGGACGGCCTCGGCGCGTATATCGGACCGGACGACCGCATCCACAGCCGCTTCAACCAGACCATCACGGCCACGGGCCGCATTTCAAGCACCGAGCCGAACCTGCAGAACATCCCGATCCGCATGGAGCTGGGACGCGAGATCCGCAAGGTCTTTGTTCCGCGCGACGGTTTTGTGTTCCTCGACGCCGATTATTCGCAGATCGAACTCCGGGTGCTGGCACACATGTCGGGCGACCGGCGTCTGATCGAGGCGTACCGCAGCGCGCAGGATATCCACGCCATCACGGCCTCGCAGGTGTTCCACATCCCGCTCGCGGAGGTGACGCCGTTACAGCGCCGTAACGCGAAGGCGGTGAATTTCGGCATTGTTTACGGGATAAGCGCGTTCGGGCTCAGCGAGGATCTGAGCATTTCGCGCAAGGAGGCCCTTGCATATATCGAAAAGTATTTCGAGACGTATCCGCAGGTCAAGGAGTTCCTTGACGGCCTGGTGGCCGGGGCGAAGGAGCGCGGCTATGTGACGACCATGTTCGGCCGCAGGCGTCCGATCCCGGAACTGAAGTCCGGAAACTTCATGCAGCGTTCGTTCGGTGAGCGGGTGGCGATGAACTCCCCGATCCAGGGGACGGCCGCCGACATCATCAAGATCGCGATGATCCGGGTGGACAGGCGGCTGCGCGAGGAGGGCTTAAGATCGCGGCTGATCCTTCAGGTGCACGACGAGCTCCTGATCGAGACCGCGGCGGAGGAACTTGAGACGGTCCGAAAGATCCTGTCTGAGGAGATGCGGCAGGCGGCCAGTCTCGAGGTCGAGCTCGAGATCGACATGCACGACGGAAAAAACTGGTTTGAGGCGAAATAATATGACGCAGGATAAAAAACGGACGGTCGGCGTCACCGGCGGAGTCGGAGCGGGAAAGAGCAGCGTGCTCGCGGTCCTTGAAAGCGACTTTAACGCGAAGGTGATCCTGGCGGATCTGGTGGCGCACGATCTGATGGAGCCGGGGAGCGAGGGCCTTAAACGGGTGGTCGACGCCCTTGGGGACAGTTTCCTTAAGGCTGACGGGAGCGTGGACCGGAAAAAGCTCGCGGAGCTGATCTTTCATGATGATAAGGCCAGAGAAACGATGAACAGCATCATCCATCCGCTCGCGTGGAGGACGATCCGGGAGGCGGCGGAGGCGGCCAAAGAGCCGTTGGTCGTGGTGGAGGCGGCCGTTTTCGATACGGCCCCGCCCGATCTGTTCGACGAGATCTGGTACATCGATACGACAAAGGAGAACCGGATCGCGCGCCTGATGGCGGACCGCGGCTATTCGCGCGAAAAGTGCGAGAGCATCATCGCCAGCCAGGAATCCGGGGAGGAGTACCGGAGGCGGTGCGCGCGCGTCATCGACAACAACGGAGACATCGGCGCGATCCGAAAACAGCTTGAGGAGATTTTAAAGAATGAGATTTCTTAGCATTGCCAGCGGCAGCAGCGGCAACTGTATCTACGCCGGGACCGACAGTACGCACATCCTGATCGACGCCGGCATCAGCGCGCGCCGCATCGAGGGAGGGCTGGCCGAGGCAGGCATCAAACCGCAGGAGCTTTCCGCGATCTGCATCACCCACGAACATTCCGACCACATCAGGGGCCTGGGCATCCTGGCAAGAAAATACGCGATCCCGATCTTCGCCACGCAGGGGACGATCCGCGAGATCGAAAAGACGAAGGCGCTCGGCGAGTATCCGGAGGAACTGCTTTTGCCCGTTATGCCGGACGTCGAGTTTTCGGTCGGGGACATGACGGTGAAACCGTTCCACATCGACCACGACGCCGCGGATCCGGTCGCATACCGCCTGCAGGCGGGCGGGAAGTCGTTCGCGGTGGCGACGGACCTCGGGCATTTCAGCCAGTACACGATCGACCACCTGCTCGATCTGGACGCGGTCCTTCTGGAGTCGAACCACGACCTGCGCATGCTGGAGACGGGGCCGTATCCATGGTATCTGAAACGCCGCATCATGGGCGATTTCGGGCATCTGTCGAACGAGAACGCGGGGAGGCTCGTCAATCACATTTTAAGCGACCGCCTGCGCTACATACTGCTCGGGCATCTGAGCAAGGAGAACAATCTGCCGGAGCTGGCTTACGAGACGGTGCGCGTCGCCGTCGATATGGGCGAAAGCCCGTACCGCGCTTCGGATTTTAAGATCTCGATCGCCAGGCGCGACGAGATGTCGGAGATCTTTACGATTTGAGGGGCCGGGCCGAGGGCCGGCCTGCGGTTTTTGGAGCAGCAGGGCCCGGGCCGTGATTTTGGGAGCGTCAAGGCCTGGTCTGCGGTTTCGGAACTTGATCCCGGCCTGTTGGGATCACAATAATTTCGGAGAAACGGTATGGAAAACATGGAGGTTTTGGAGCTGTTCCGGTCGTTTTTAAACGGGCGGCTGGTGCAGATCGTTGTGAGCGGTCAGACCGAAAAGACGGAGTTTAAGAAACTTCGTCTTCGTCCCGTGCTCGCGGGGAACGAACTGCGTTTCCAGGCCGAGGAGTTCAGGGGGACGAAAGCGTTCCACAAGAACATGGACGCGGACGGGGCGGCGGAGTATCTCTGCGGGCTCATGGGAACGGTGTTCAAACAGGCGCAGATCGAGGCGAAAGACCGGTCGGCCTCTGTGCTGGTAAGCAAAAAAGGAAAAGCGACTGTGCGGATCAGGGAAAAGACGTCGGCGGAAGGGACCGGCGGCGGTAACGGCACCGGCGTTGGTAACGGGACCTATGTCGGTTTCGGTCCTGGCGATCCGTCATCCGGCGCGCTGTCGGACGCGTGGAAGAGCGCACTCTCCCATAACCGGAAGAAGAATTATATCCTGGAAGAGGGGACTCCGGTCCCGTTTCTGATCGATCTCGGCGTGATGACGCGGGAGGGGAAGATCGTCCGTGCCCGCTACGACAAGTTCCGCCAGATCAACCGCTTTCTGGAGTTTATCGAGGACGTGCTACCGCGGCTCGACCGCACGCGCGAATCGACGATCCTCGACTTCGGGTGCGGAAAATCGTATCTGACGTTCGCCATGTACTATTACCTGAAGGAACTGCGGGGCTATCCGGTACGGATCATCGGCCTGGACCTGAAAGCCGACGTGATCGAGACGTGCAGCGCGCTGGCCGAAAAATACGGATATGACGATCTTTACGTTCAGCACCGGCGATATTGCCTCGTATGAGGGCGTATCGCAGGTCGATATGGTGGTGACGCTCCACGCCTGCGACACGGCGACCGATTATGCGCTGGAAAAAGCGGTGCGCTGGGGCGCGAAGGCGATCCTGTCGGTGCCATGCTGCCAGCACGAGCTGAACGCGCAGATGGAGAGCGAACTGTTCGAGCCGGTTTTCAGATACGGGATCATAAAAGAGCGCATGGCGGCGCTTTACACGGACGCGCTGCGGGCGCAGATCCTCGAGACCGTGGGCTACCGCGTGCAGATCCTGGAGTTCATCGAGACGGAACACACGCCAAAGAATCTGTTGATCCGCGCGGTGCGGCGGGATGACGGGACGGCTGTGGGCGCGGAGAAGCGAAGAAACGACGGGAAGACCGGGAGCACGGAGAAGAGCAGGGACAGTGTGACGGCCGGAAATGCGGAGAAGCGAAGAGCAATCGAGGCGGTCATGGACGGGCTGCATGTGCGTCCGAAGCTGTATGAACTCCTGCTGGCGCGGGAGGCAGACGGACCCCGGAGCGGGCCGCAGGCTATGCAGAGGGCAGACGGCTCCCGGACCAAATCGCTGACTGGGGAGACAGGGATCAGATAAAAACGGAGGTGCGGCCGTGTCCGAGCCGAACTATTTTCAAAGGGCGTTATCCGATTTTACATTTGACGTGGCGAGCGGCGGCGAGATCCGCCACTACGCCGACAATGGCTACACGGTGGCCCGGATCATGAAGGCGCTCGACTTTCCGACGCCCATCGAGCGGGTCCAGAAGACGGTCTGGGAACACTTCATGGAAACCGGCGTGCTGCTCGATGCGGAGCCGGGAACGGGAAAGAAGCGCGAAAAGGCCGAATATGTCGTCGAGTTCGACCGGTACGGCCGGAAGAGTTTCCGCCGGGTGACGACAGAGGAAGGGACGGACGGCAGCAGGACCGTTTGGCAGGAGCATATTTACAGCGCCGCCGAAGACGGACCTGCGGAGCAATACCTTGCAAAGCTCTGCACGGAAAACGGTGATGAGGCGTACGCCTACTGTGATTTCGGCCTGCGGGCAAAAAGAGAGCCGGAGCGCTTTGAGGAAGCGCTCGCGAAAACGCTCGACCCGGAGGAACGGGAGTATGTCACGGGGCTTTTCTTTGAGCGGAGACCGGTCTGGCACAGGCTCGATCCGCGGATGCAGAAAATAATCGCCCGCATGTATGCGGGCGGAGAGTATCGGGGCGACTGCTGGTTCTTAAAGACGGGAAAGAAGGTCCGTTTTACGGATCCTCAATGATCACCGGCGGCGTGGTGAACTCGTTTCGGAGCGTCCGGCCGCATTTGGATTCGGCGATCATGCGGTAGAGCTCGGAGGCGGAAAGGTGCTTTCTCCACAGAGGGATCACGCGGTCGGGCAAAAGCGTTTCCGCATCCGCGGTCTTTGAAATGACCGGGACGGAGGCGTTTTTTTTGAGCGTGGTAAGGAGCGCGGCGGCGTCGCGGCGGAATCCCAGGATCCGCAGCCACGGAGCGCTCTGCTCGGCTTTGAAAGCTTCCGTGTCCTCTTTCGTGATGCCGAGCAGCAGATTCGTCAGGCAGCGGCACACGCGCGTATAGGTATACTGACGGTCCTTGGAGGATGCGGCGAGTTCCGCAGCCTTTTTAAATTCCAGGCGGTGACGGTAAAGCTTGGCCGCCAGGTCGTCCGGCATGGAGCTTACGGCGCGCAGCGCCTCTGGGGACGAGGTCAGGAGCTTATGACTCAAAAGGACAGAAAAATCGTCGAAAACGAGGGCCGGGTACGCATCGTCTTCCGATCCCGCGGCCAGCCGGAAGCTCTCGGGGGGAAGTATGCGCCGGAGCGTTTCCGTATCATGTGAGAGGATCACGTTCCGCGCCGCGGTGGCCGAGGAGAACGGACCGTCGGACGATTCGCTGTGATAACCGGAGCCGATACGGCGGACAGTGACGGGCCGGATCGCGGAGCCGGTCTTTTTTAGCGCGTGGAGATATTCGACCGCGAGAATGTCGTTCGGCGTGTCAGGGATGGTGGGATTCGTGGTGTCGGGCATTGTGCTGTTGGACATTATGCCGTGGGAGTTGACGCTGCGGGGTTCTGTGCTGTCGGGCATTGTGCTGTTGGGATTCGCGCCGCAGAAGGCTACGCTGCCGGACGGCTGCCCGGCCTCTTTGTACGCTTTCGCCCTCGCCTGCGGCCATGTGAGGCCTTCCCGCAGGCCCTTACGGATCGCGGCGGAGACCGCCTCCGTTTCCGAATCCGCAAATTCCGCCTGCCGGGCGAGGGCGTCCAGATCGCCAGTTTCGCTCCCGAAGCAGAGGAAATCGGCGATACCCGCTTTTTCAAGGAGAGAAACGCCGCAGGCAGCAAAATCCGCCGCCGGGGAGACCGCCCCGAAGACCGGCATCTCCAGCACGAGATCCGCCCCGCACAAAAGCGCGGACTCCGCCCGCAGGGCTTTGCCGAAGATCGCAGGCGCGCCGCGCTGGACGTAATCGCCGCTCATGATAACGACCGCGTGGTCCGCGCCCGTGAGCGCCTTCGCCTGCTCGATCTGATATCTGTGTCCGTTGTGGAACGGGTTGTATTCCGCAATGATCCCAACTGTGCTCATGCGATCTCTCCTTTACATTCGTACCGTTATGACCTACCGTTATGACCTTTTGACCCTGGCATCATTATGACGTTGGGGTCAAAAGGCATTTTGACCCCTATGATGCACAGATTGCTCCGTCGTGAACAGTATAGCATATATCCGCCAAAAAATCCATTGACATGCATATATTTTTCTTTATAACGATGCGGGAAAAGGGGTGGGAAACTGTACTGGCACAGGGGTTACAAAACTCGCGCTCCACCCCTTCCGGGTGGAGTTC
>CANQGL010000056.1 GCA_947623185.1 uncultured Lachnospiraceae bacterium | reverse complement strand
AAGGCAATGAACAGGAAGATATAGGTCGAGGCCACATTGACGGACGATCCGTATATGCCCTCCGTGTTGGAAAAGAAATGGCTCATCAGCTTCTGCCAGGTATAGCCGCGGTGCAGGAAGATGCCCGGGATATCGATCGGGATCAGACCCTGCTTGGTTCCCATCAGGCTGTACAGCATGAAGATGACGGCGATGATCGGCAGCGCCAGGCCGCAGACGCGGCGGGTCGCTTCCAGGACCACCAGCGTTAAAATCGTTCCGATGATCACATCGGTCATGTTCGGTTTGCCCGCTCGGTTGATTATGTTTACATAATCCATGCACATGTAGACCGGTACGACCGCCGAAAGAGCGATCAGGATCCAGTCGTACCACGCGATGATCTTGCGGCTCGCCTTCTTTGTCGCCGGATACAGCATATAGGCCATGATGAGGATCATCGCCACATGGATCGAGCGGTGTTTCAGCGTCTCCGGCATGTAAAGGCCGGAGGCAAAGACCAGATGGTACAGCGTCACGATGATCGCAAAAACCTTGAACCCGGTCTTTAACGCCGGGGAGGCGAATTTACGGGTCTTGCTCTCTTTGTCAAACTGTTCGAGGAGTTTTTCCTTCTCCTCCTCGGTCATCCCCTCGGAATGTTCCGCGACGGGAGCCGGATCTTTTATCTTTTCGTTTTCGCTCATACATTCTCTCCTTCCTGTATGCGCCGGTCTCGTTATCGTTCCAAACCGTTCCGGATACGCAGCACGATCTTTTCATGGTGCGGCATATCCGAGCCGCGGAGAAGCAGTTCCCCGCAGACTTTGATGTTTTTCAAAGCGGTCTGCGAATTGATCCAGTTGAACTGCGGGAATTCGCTCCCGATGCCGTCCATGTAGATCAGTCCGTCCTCATAGCGGTATTCGACGTCCATCTGCGCCGGGATCCCGGCTCCGAAGCCGGCCACCGCGATCGTGCCCAGCAAGAATGTTCCGTCATCTTTGATCTCGTAGTACTCGAACCACGGGATGTGCTCAAAAGAGTGCTCCCACTCAAAAATGACCTCGTCGCCTGTCTTTACCCTGCGTTCGGCGTAGACCTCGCCGGTCTCCGCGTTCTCGACCACAAGGATCTTGCGTCCCCGCAGGAAGACCAGAAGCAGGACCGCTGCAAAAATGAGGAGGAGGGCCGCCGAAACGACGGCCCTCCTGCGGATCGTTTTAGTTCTGAGGAGTTTCATAACCGTGGTCCTGCCACCACTTTGCCGCGCCGTCATGGAGCGGGATCTTTATGTCGTCAACGCCGAAGGTGATGTCGATGTCCTTGTCGGCGGTGTTGTGGGACGCCTTGATCGTCGAGATGCCCTCATCCGAGAAGATGCAGTCCAGCATGTCGTAGACAAGATCGTCGGACAGATCCTTGTTGACCAGCATGATGTTGTAGACGAAAACGCTCTCCACGTCTTCCTTGTTGTTGTATGTATCGGCCGGGATCGTGCTCGCCGCAAAGAACGGATACTTCTCGATCAGAGCGTCTCTGCCTGCGCCGTCGATCGGAACGATGACCATGTCGTAGCTGAATGCCAGCTCGCTGACGGTCGCGTTCGGAAGTCCGGAAGTAACAAAGGCCGCGTCGCACTGGCCGTTCTTCATCTGGTCGATCGCCTCGCCGTAGGACAGGTAGTCGACTTCGCTGTCCTCGTAGCTCATGCCGTACGCTTCGTAGATCATTCTCGCGTTCAGCTCAACGCCGGAGTTCGGTGCGCCTACGCCTACGCGCTTGCCCTTTAAGTCCTCAACGCTCTTGATGCCGGTACCCTCAACGGTGACAAGCTGTACATAGTTCGGCCACAGTCTCATCATGGCCCGCAGATCGGGATCCGCGGTATCGTACGCGCCGAAGCCCTCATACGCCTGCATGACGGAATCCTGCATCGAGATCGCGATCTCCGCGCCTCCGTCCTGGATCAGGCTGATGTTCTCGACCGAAGCGCCTGTCGCCTGCGCCGAAGTTTTGTAGCCCGCGTTTCCGAGCGCCGTCGCGAACGCGCCTCCGATCGGATAATAGATGCCGCTGGTGGGGCCGGTAGCGACCGTGATGAACTCGCTTCCGCGGTCGATCGAGACCGAACTTCCGCCCTCCGCTTCACCGGCATCGGCCGCGGCTTCCGTTCCGGCTGCCGCCGCAGTCGTAGCCGCCGAGGTCGTGGATTCGCTGCCGCTTCCTCCGCCGCACGCCGTAAGGGATGCAAGTAACGCAGCCGCTAATACGGCCGCCGCAAGTCTTTTGATTTTCATACCTATACCTCTCCTTTATACGTTGATTTTAGAAATAATTAATATTTCATGTCGTAATTTTACACTTTTTTAATGATTAGAACAACGGACTTTGTGCGAACTGCCGAAAATGGCGTCTGAAAGGTCAAATTCAAGGGGTGAAATGCATACCGGACAAGCGGGCTGAAAATTGAAAAAATATTATACATTAGTTATCATTTATGGTATAATGTCCGCGAAAGCAATGAGCCGGGCGGAGACGGACAAGGAAGAAATTGCCCATGCTTGCATAAAGGCAATTTCGGAGTTGGACGGATCCATCGGGCGAAGCCCGCGAACGAGGGAAACGCAGTTTCCCGAGTGTCCCGGCGGAGCGCACAAGTAATACCCACCGGAGGAAACGGATCTTGAACACCGTAAGAGTAAGAAACATAACGCTCGGCGAGGGGCTGCCGAAGATCTGCATCCCCTTTTCGGAACCCGACGAAGCCGGACTGAAAAAAGCCCTCTCGGAGCTTGAAAACGTTCCGCACGATCTGGTCGAATGGCGCGCGGATTTCTACCTGATGCCTGCCGGAACCGCAGGCAGTCCCAAAAACGCCGGGCCTCTGGCAGGCGATCATCAAGGCGCGGGGACCCTTGCTGACAGTCCTCAAAGCGCAGGTCTTCTCGCGGACGGCCCGCTAAGCGAGGCGCTCGCCCTCTTAAGGCGCGGTCTCGGCGATACGCCGCTCCTCTTTACGGTCCGCTCGAAGGCGGAAGGCGGCGCGTTCACATCGGATACGGACGAATATGTCCGGCTCGGTCTGGCGGCGATCGAAAGCGGCCTTATCGATCTGGTGGACGCCGAACTCTCGCGCGGCCCCGAAGCGGTGAAAACGATCGTGAAGGCGGCGCACGCGCGCGGCGTGAAGGTCGTCGGCTCGCGCCATGATTTTACGTCCACTCCGGATAAGGAGATCATCGTCGGGAGTCTCTGCAGGATGCAGGAACTCGGATGCGACGTGGCAAAGTTCGCCGTAATGCCGCAGTCCGAGCGCGACGTTCTGACGCTGCTCGACGCCACCCTCACCATGAAGGAAAAGCACAGCGGCACGCCGGTCATCACCATGTCGATGGGACCCCTCGGCGCGGTCAGCCGGGTAAGCGGGCAGCTCTTCGGCTCCTGTCTCACCTTCGGCACGGCCGGGAAAGCCTCCGCCCCGGGTCAGCTCCCCGCCGGCAGGCTTCAGGAATTTCTGACTTCCCTCGCAATTTAACCGCACAGGAATCTGTCCGGAGCAAAAATATACAAGCAAGAATAAAGGAGTGATCAACATGAGTGTAAAAACTGTCGTTCTGAACGCGGCCAAAATGAACTTCGACGGAAAGCTCGATTTTTCCGTTCTCTCCGACGAAGTCGCGGTCTATGACGATACCACGCCGGATGAACTGCTGGAGCGGATCGCGGGCGCGGATGTGATCGTCACCAAAGAGATGCCGGTAAGCGGCGATCTGATCCGCAGCTTTCCGAAGTCCGTAAAGCTGATCTGCGAGGCGGGGACCGGGTATAACAATCTGGACATCGCCGCTGCCCGCGAGATGGGGATCACGGTCTGCAACATCCCGGCCTACAGTTCCCAGCGCGTCGCCCAGACCGCCATCATGCTGCTTTTGAATCTGAGCTCCACCATGCAGGTACAGCTCGCCATGCTCGCCAGGGGAAATCACGATAACTTCACGAAAAACCTCCAGGTCCCGCATGTCGAAGTGAACGGCAAGACGCTCGGGATCGTCGGCGCAGGGAACATCGGCCGCGAGGTGATGCGCGTCGCGAAGGCCCTCGACATGAACATCCTCGTCTACACGAGGACTCCCCGCGAGGACTCGGAAGGCGTGCGTTATGTCGATCTTGAGACCATGCTGAAAAACAGCGATTACGTCTCGCTCCACTGTCCGCTCACGCCGCAGACCAGGCACATGATCAATAAGGAAACGCTGGCGATGATGAAACCGTCCGCATTTCTCATCAACACCTCCCGCGGCGCTCTGATCGACGAGCCCGCCCTGATCGAAGCGCTTAAAAACGGTACGATCGCGGGAGCGGGACTTGACGTCCAGGAAACGGAGCCCCCTGCGGAGGACAACCCGCTTTATACGATGCCCAATGTGATCCTTACGCCGCACATGGGCTGGAAGGGCCTTGAGACAAGGCAGCGTCTCGTTTCGATCCTGAACGACGACGTAAAGGCGTTTCTGGCTGGGAAGCCGATCAACGTCGTATCCTGAGCGGACGTTTTTCGCTGATATTTTGCAAGATAAAAGCGGCCTGCTGTCGTTATCCGATCAGCAGACCGCCCTTTTATACTTGCGTGTATCTTTACCCGTTTTGTCCGAATCTGTTTTTATGAGATCCGTGCGCCGTCCGCACCGACTTCACTGCCGTCGGGCGTCGTGGTATTCACAAGGAGGGAGCCGAGCGGTCCGCCCGTTTCCTCGCTGAAATAGTACCACTTTCCGTCGATCTCATGCCAGCCGGTGTACATATATCCCTGCGTTCCGTCCATCTTATCGTGCAGGAAGTACCGGTTCCCGTCCGTATCCGTGATCCAGCCGCTTACCATGTAGCCTTCCGCGTTAAAGTAGTACCAGTTGGTCTTTCCCCTCCACTCAAGGGCCATCCAGCCGCCGGCCGGGTAAGTGCCGTCCTCAAAACGATACCACCAGCCCTTTTCTCCGACTTTCCATTCGCCGGAGCGTTCGGGCTCGGCTGAAACGCTGTGACTGCTACCGCCGGAGGAAGAACTGCTGCTTTGAGAGGCGTCGATCACCCTGACATTGAAGGGCATCTTAAGTTCCAGCCCGCTTTCCAGTTCACGGATCAGAAAGAACCATTCATATCCTTCGGTATCCTTCTTGCCGGTAATGATCATAGAACCGCCATCCGCGCTCATTTTGCAGTCGACATATTCTTCGGACTCATTATCGATCTTATCGAACGGGTAACCGCCGAAGGACACCGTGATAGTCGTTCCCACTGTCAGACTGTCCGTTCCTGCCCAAAAACTGTCCTCGTCCAACATATGATAATATTCATCAGGGAAGATATGCCAGCGGGAAGGAACAATGGTGACCTCGCCGAAATGATCCATCAGTCCGTTAAACCAGCTGTCTTCGATCGGCCAGTAGTATGGATCCCCGTCGCCGCTGATCATATATGCTCCTTCTTTGGCGTCGTCGGCAATACAGCCTTCCGGAACCGGAAGCGAGACCGCGGTCCCATCGCCCAGCTGATACTCGTCGCCGTCGAGTTTCTTCGGATCGCCCGACTGCGAACCGTCCTTGAACCCACATGCCTTCGGAGCAACAAAATACTGGACGTATTGGATCTTGCCGTCCTCCGTCACGACTTTCTTAAGTTCCACGTCAATGGAGACCTTTATCTCATCGACGTCCTCATCCTTAAAGAGTTCGGCAATTTTATCTCCGTACTGCTCAACGACCGTTACCGCTTCATTCTTCAGCCTGTTTTTGTAAGCGTGGGAGTTTAACAGCTCTTCAAACGCTTCTTTCGTCCCCGCGTCCAGCCCCAGCGTTTCAGAGAGGACGATCTCATTCGGTTCGGCGGATACGACCTTATCGGCAGCCAGACCCGTGATCCCCGTGCCTGCGGTCACCAGCGCCGCCGTGAAAACAACCGCGATCATCTTTTTTATTTTCATTGCATCTCTCTCCTTCCGTTTTTTTCGTGCAGACATGACCTGCCGAAATAATATGAAATTATTTTACACTCTTCATTGCGTCTCTGTCAATATTCCAAAAATCATGATGCCTGAGTCAGGCGGTCATGCGACTCGTGCCTGCACGAAAACAGAATGATTTTGGGGCCGTGCATCACAGCCGTCATTCCCGCGTTCCCCGATCTGCAAAAAGGGAGTCTGTTCTGCAACAGACCCCCTCCGGATTCAATTTAAAATCTTATTTTAGAAATCGTCGTCGTCAAACGTGGGCTCGACCGGATCATTGTATTTCTCGCTTCCGACTTCCACGTCGTTGACCTTCGTCAGATGGCCGCTCGCGTTCACCGTATATTTGTTTCCGTCGCGGTCCTTGACGGTCGTGTTCTTCGAGACACGGCCCGCGGTGTTGACGACATAAGTCGTATATCCGCCGTTGCTATTCGGAAGGCTGATCGGGACATAGCGGCTGTCGCTGTCGGCTTCCTGACGCTTGCCCATATAATAGAGGTAGCTGTCCTTGACGCCGGTCAGGCCGCGGCCCGCGTTCGATCCCTCGTTAAAGTAGAACGTGGACTTCGTTCCGTCGCCTTCCTCGACGGTCCGTTTTCCCTTGATGGCCGCCTTGGAAGAGCTGTCGAAATAGTAAGAGGTATATTCCTCGGAATCTCCGATCCTGACTTTACGCAGTCCGGAAGCAGGATTTCCGCGCTGATCGAACAGGTAGGTCTTGCCGTCCACCTTGACGAAATCGGAAGTGGACGCGTCTCCGGCTTTCGGCCCGAACTTCGGCGTTCCGTCCTTCTCAAAATAATACCAGACGACCGGTTCGTCGACATTGTTCTGGAGCCGTTCCGGCGGCTCGAGCGAGAGCCAGCCCTGGATCGCTGCGCCCAGCGTCGCGTTGCGGATCCCTTCCTCCGCGTAGTACTTCCAGTCCTCGATCGAATCCATATCCGCCGAGGAGGCGTCTCCGTTCATATAGACCCAGCCGGTCTGCATCTTTCCGTCGATATCAAAGCAGTAATACTTTCCGTCGATCTTGACGACGCGGTAGTCGCCCTCTCCGGTGTCGGCCGAGGTGTATTTCTTTCCGTTCGACCCGAAATAGTACCAGTGGCTGTCCTCATCGTCTTCCGGTCCGGACCAGGATTCATCGTCGTCGGTGTTCTGGTCCTCAAGGAACTTCCAGCCGGTCCTCATCGCTCCGTCCGTCCCAAGATAATAGGTCCCGTCGTCGGTCCAGCCGGTCTCCATAACGCCCTCGCCGTCGAACAGATAGTTCTTTCCGTCGATCTTCTTCCAGCAGTCGCGGAGCATCTTTCCGCTGTTGGCGAAATAGAACCAGTGTGTCTCTCCGTCTCTGTCATACGGGGACTGGGTCTGGACCCACTTGTTCTCGACCATGATCCCGTTGGAATCGACGTAGTATTCTCCGTCCGCCCATCCGTTTAAGAGCATCTCGCCGTTCTGGTCCAGATAGCGCCACAGATTGTCGGCGCCTTTCTTCCACTCGTTCGTCACGCGGTTTCCGTTCTTGTCCAGATAGATCCATGTGTTGTTTTCGCTTGCCCAGCCTTCCGCCGCGTAAGCACTGAACACGAACGCACCGCACATCAGGACCGCGGCAGCCAGTACCCTAAACCCTTTTCTTTTCATAGAAACATCTCCTCGTTACGCATGATATCGTTCAATTTGCGCACAAATATACCGAGTACACAATATGTTGTTTACATTCTACCATTAAATTACAAAATATGCAATACATAGAATCTTTCTTTTCTCTTACTTTTTTGCATATTCTGCTTGATTTTTGCCATATTTTGACCGGGTTTTGCCACAGTCGCAGCCCGCGCGGCGGCGAAAAGCGGGACCGGCGGCAAATAATTCGCAAAGCGATTTATTTTTACAAAGAAATATGCTATAATGACTCCAAAATCCAGATGCGCTTCGCACATCTGCCGCAGCATACGCTGCTTGTGATTTTGTCGTTACCATGTCAGGTGAAAACAAATGCTCACCATGTTCGCGCTTGTTTTCCTGCTGACATGGTATAATATGAGCACTTGGCAAGCACAAGCCGTAAGGCGCAGTGCGAGCTTAGTGCGAGTAATACCCAAAAAGAGGAGGATCTGAAATGGATAAGAAATACCGTATCTGTCTTGATATCGGCGGCACAAAAATACTCGGCGCGATCTACGACGAAAACGAAAAGATCGTGTACCGCCTGAAAAAGAAAACAAAATCCGGCGGGGAATCCTCCGCAAACGTCGAACAGGTCATCATCAGCGTCGTAGACGAGATGATGAAGGAATTCGGGATCAAAAAGAGCCAGGTCCACGCGATCTCGGCCGGCGCTCCGGGCGTCATCGACCAGGATTCCGGCATCGTCCTGTTCTCCCCGAACCTTCCGTGGAGGAATTACGATATCCGCACCCCGATCCAGAAGCGGTTCGGCGTTCCGTTCTACATCGGCAACGACGTCAACATCGGCGTGCTCGGCGAATATAAATACGGCGCGGCGAAAGGATACAAAAACGTGGTCGGCTTCTTCGTCGGGACCGGCATGGGCGGCGGACTGATCCTAAACGGCGAACTTTTCACCGGCAACCAGTTCAAGGCCGCTGAATACGGCCACATGATCCTGGATCCGGAAGGTCCGCTCTGCGGATGCGGCCAGCGCGGATGCCTGGAGGCGTTCTCCAGCAAGAAGGGCATGTCGTCCTACATAAAGATCCAGACCGGGCGCGGCAGGAAGTGCGCGCTGGCGGACGAGATCGCCGAGACCGGCATCTTCAAGAGCAAGGCGCTGAAAAACGCGCTGAAGGACAAGGATGAGGTCGCCACGGAGGCCGTGGACCGCGCCTGCCATTATCTGGCGATCGCGACCGGAAACATGATCAATACGTTCAGCCCGGACATCGTCGTCTACGGCGGCGGCGTCATCGAGGCGCTCGGAAACGTATTCCTCAAGAAGATCATGGCGGAAGTGGACCGCTACTGCATGCCGTCCATCCGCTCGACCGTGGAGCTCAAAACCGCGGCGCTCGGCGACGATTCGATCCTCTACGGCGCGCTGTCCATGATAAAATAAAGTCCGCGCTCAGACACAAGCCTGCCTGCGGATAACATCGGCGGCAGGCCGGCTTCGGGTCCGGCGGCCGGCAATGCCCCGGGCCCTGAAAACAGCGACAGAAAGCGACGGTAACATCAATGTGGATCGCAGACGAATGGAAAGACTATGAAGTGATCGACTGCTCCGGCGGCGAAAAGCTGGAGCGCTGGGGGAACTATATCCTCGTGCGGCCGGACCCGCAGGTCATCTGGGATACCGAACGGCGCGCCCCGCAGTGGAAGGAAAAAAACGGGCACTACCACCGCAGTGCCAGAGGCGGAGGCGAATGGGAGTTTTTCGATCTTCCCGAACAGTGGAGCATCGGCTATAAGGGCCTGACGTTCCACTTAAAGCCATTCAGCTTCAAACATACCGGCCTTTTCCCCGAACAGGCCGCAAACTGGGACTGGTTCGGCGAAAAGATCCGTTCGGCCGGGCGGCCGGTGAAGGTGCTGAACCTGTTCGCCTACACCGGCGGCGCGACGCTGGCGGCCGCAAAGGCGGGGGCTGCCGTGACGCATGTGGACGCCTCAAAGGGCATGGTCGGATGGGCAAGGGAGAACGCCCGGGCGAGCGGCCTGGAGAACGCCCCCATCCGCTGGATCGTGGACGACTGCGTAAAGTTCGTAGAGCGCGAGATCCGGCGCGAAAACCGCTACGACGCGGTCATCATGGATCCGCCATCCTACGGGCGCGGACCGAAAGGCGAGATCTGGAAGATCGAGGATTCGGTCTTTCCGTTCGTCAGGCTGTGCGCCCGGCTGCTGTCCGAGAAACCGCTCTTCTTTCTCATCAATTCCTATACGACCGGCCTTGCGCCGTCCGTTCTGACCTATATGATCGCGAGCGCCGTCACGCCCCGTTTCGGCGGGACCGTGCGCTCCGAAGAGCTCGGTCTTCCCGTGACCGCCTCCGGACTTGTGCTCCCGTGCGGGGCATCCGGCCGCTGGGAAGCGTAAAGAGGCTTCAAAAATGGCTCAGAACGGCGGATGGCGGGAAAAATATATTTACATTTCCGCATGAAGCAAGTATAATATGAATGGTCTCCGGAGCGGGTCCGCATGACGGAGCCGCTTTGTAAGGCCGGAAACGCATAATCTCTGTGAGGTCAAATGGCATATGTACATCATTATCGTCGGATGCGGAAAAGTCGGCGTCAGCCTTGCTGAACGTCTGAGTGAAGAAAATCACGACCTGATCATGGTCGACATGAATCCCCAGAAAGTGGAAAATGTATCCAACCGCTTCGATGCCCTCGGCATCGTCGGAAACGGCGCGAGCTTCAACATCCAGATGGAGGCGGGCGTGGAAAAAGCCGATCTGTTCATCGCCGTCACGGGCGAGGACGAGCTGAACCTGCTCTGCTGCCTGATGGCAAAGCGGAACAAGAACTGCAAAACGATCGCCCGCGTGCGGAATCCCATTTACAGCAAGGAGATCGGATTTATCCGCGAGCAGCTCGGGATCTCGATGATCATCAACCCCGAACTCACGGCCGCGCGGGAGATCCTAAAGCTCCTGAAATTTCCCTCCGCGATCAAGATCGACACGTTCGCAAAGGGCCGCGTCGAGCTGCTGCGTTTCCGCGTGAAACCGGAGATGGGCTTCGGCGGAAAGAGCGTGATGGAGATCATGGGCAAGCTGAAATCGGAGGTCCTGATCTGCGCCGTCGAGCGCGCATCGGAAGTCGCGATCCCCAACGGCTCCTTCGTCATTGAGGACAACGACATCCTCTCGATCGTCGGTTCGCTCGAGGGGACGGCCGACTTCTTTGAGCGCATCGGGGTCCGCTCCAAAAAGGTACAGAATTCCCTGATCGTCGGCGGCGGCACGATCGCCCACTACCTGACGCTCTCCCTGTTAAAGATCGGTTTCCGCGTGCGCATCATCGAACAGAAAAAGGAGCGCTGCGAATACCTGTGCCAGGTCCTTCCGGGCGCGGATATCATCAACGCCGACGGCAGCAACGAGGACGTCCTTCTGGAGGAGGGACTGGCGGCGGCCGATTCTCTGATCGCGCTCACCAACATGGACGAGGAGAATATTTTTCTCTCGCTCTACGCGAAAAAACATTCAAATGCCAAGCTGATCACCAAGATCAACCGCATCGGCTTTAACGACGTGGTCGAGAGCTTCGACATCGACAGCCTGATCTACCCGAAGTATCTGACGGCCGACTACATCCTGCAGTATGTGCGCGCGCTCCAGAACTCGATCGGCAGCAACATCGAGACGCTCTACAAGATCCTTGACGACCGGGCGGAGGCGCTCGAGTTTTCGGTCCGTGAAGCCTCGGAAGTCACCGACGTTCCGTTAATGGATCTGAATCTGAAGGACAACCTTCTGATCTGCTGCATCAACCGCGGCGGCACCATCCTCACGCCGCGCGGCCAGAACATGATCAAGGTCGGGGACACGGTCATCATCGTAACGACAAACAAGGGACTTCGCGATATCCGCGATATCCTGAAAGCATAAAGGAGCCGGCATATGAATTATCCCATGATCATCTACATAGTCGGATGGATCTTCGGCATCGAAGCGGCTCTGATGTCTCCCTCGCTCATCGTGGCCCTGATCTACCGGGAGCGGAGCGGATGGGCGTTCGTCGTCAGCATCGCTCTCTGCCTCGCGATCGCCTTTCTCTGCGCAAGGAAACGGCCCGCAAACAAAGTGTTCTATACGCGCGAGGGCTTCGTGACCGTCGCGCTGAGCTGGATCTGCATGAGCCTGATGGGCGCGCTGCCCTTCGTGTTCAGCGGTACGATCCCCAACATGGTCGACGCGCTTTTTGAGACCGTATCCGGCTTTACGACGACCGGAGCCAGTATCCTGCCCGCCGTGGAGGGTCTGCCCAACTGCGTGCTGTTCTGGCGCAGCTTCACGCACTGGATCGGCGGCATGGGCGTTCTGGTCTTTCTGCTCTGCCTGCTGCCGATGACCGGAAGCGGCTATCACATGAGCCTGATGAAGGCGGAAAGCCCGGGTCCTTCGGTCAGCAAGCTCGTTCCGACGGTCCGCGACACCGCCAAGATCCTTTACGGGATCTACCTGTTCCTGACCGTTTTGGAGATCGTGTTCCTGCTGATCGGGCGCATGCCGCTCTTCGACGCACTGACGACCGCGTTCGGTACCGCGGGTACCGGCGGTTTCGGCATTAAAAACGACAGCATCGGCGGCTACTCCTCGTATCTGCAGTCCGTCATCACGATCTTCATGATCATGTTCGGCGTCAACTTCAACGTCTATTTTTACCTGCTGATGAAGAAGCCGAGACAGGCGTTTGAATGTGAGGAAGCGCGCTGGTATCTGGCGATCATCGCGGTCGCGACGGCGATCATCGCCTTCTGCATCCGCGGCTTTTATCCGTCGCTCAGGGAGGCGTTCCATCACGCGTTCTTCCAGGTCGGTTCGATCATCACGACCACCGGCTTTGCGACCGCGGATTTCAACCTGTGGCCGAACGTGCCGAAGACGATCCTCGTCATGCTGATGTTCGTCGGGGCCTGCGCCGGCAGTACCGGCGGCGGCATCAAGGTCTCCCGCTTTATCCTGCTTCTGCGCACGATCTCCCGCGAGATGTTCGAGTTGCTCCATCCGAACGGGGTCCGCAAGATCAAGCTCGAGGGACACGCGGTGGACCACAATACCATGAAGGCCGTCAACGTCTACCTGATCGCCTATGTGATGATCTTCGCGTTCTCGGTCCTTCTGATCGCCTTTGACGATTACGATCTGGTTACCAACTTCACGGCGGTGGCCGCGACCTTCAACAACATCGGGCCCGGTCTGGAACTGGTCGGTCCCACGGCGAACTTCAGCCTGTACTCTTCGGGCGCAAAGCTGGTCCTGATCTTCGACATGCTGGCCGGACGCCTTGAGATCTTCCCGCTGCTTCTTCTGTTCGTGCGGGATACATGGAGAAAGTTCTGATAAAAACGGATATAAAAAGGCCACGCGCCGGTGCGGCGCGTGGTTTTTTATGTCCGGGTGCGCGAAAAAGACGTTTCGCCCTCCGGCAGTTCCTTCATGTAAAGATAAAGCGTGATCGTGCCGCGCTCCCCGAGCGGGAACCGCCTGCGGTCCGTCCTGCGAAAGCCGTGCCGGTCGTAGAAACGGTAGTCGCACATCGAATCCGTCTCCACATAGCAGCCGCCCGCCGAACACTGTCTCAGATACGTCTCGAACCGTCGCAGCAGCCGTTTTCCGATCCCGCGGCGGCGGAACTTTTTTGCGACCAGGAACAGCTCGATGCGGCCGTTTACGGTATCCGGCAGTTTCGCGACCGCCTGTTCGTAGAACTTTCCGGCGTTTCCCGCGGCGCCGACGCCGTTGTTTTCGTCGCGCCGCATATACGTTACGAGACGGCTCCGCGTCTCCTTCATGCGTTCCGCAAGCCGTTTCTGGTCCGTGATCCGCTTCCTTCCGCGGACGGCGCCCGTGAGGAAACCTGCCAGTTCCCCGTCCACGCAGGCCGCTTCGCCCCAGGTGATCTCTTTTAAACAGCGGTAAAGATAATCCGTGTACATGACCTCCCGGGCCGCCCTGTCGCGAAAGAAAAACGAAAAATCCCACGACTCCTTAAGGAGCGCGATCATCGCCGGATAGTCCTCTTCCGTGACCGGTCTGAAACAGATCTCGCTCATCCCTTCGGATACTCCTCCTCTACCTTGAAGCAGGCGGCAAGCCGGTCGCCGAACGGCTTCAGCTCCGGCCGCTCCTTTTTGCAGCGCTCCGTCGCATACGGGCACCGCGTACAGAACGGGCAGCCCGCGGGCGGATCGAGGGGACTCGGAAGCTCTCCCTCCAGAATGATCCGCTTCTTGCTCTTTCCGACCACCGGATCCGGGATCGGGACCGCGGCCAGAAGCGCCTGTGAATACGGGTGCAGCGGCGTGGTGTAAAGCGCATGGCTCTCTCCCACCTCCACGATATGTCCGAGATACATTACGCCGATGCGGTGCGAGATATGCTTGACCATGCTCAGATCGTGCGCGATGAACAGGTAGGAGATCCCCATATCCTGCTGGATCTGTCCGAGCAGGTTGACGATCTGGGCCTGAATGGATACGTCGAGGGCCGAGATCGGCTCGTCGCAGACGATAAATTCCGGATTCAGGGCCAGCGTCCGGGCGATCGAAATCCTCTGCCTCTGCCCGCCGGAGAACTCGTGCGGATAGCGGCGGATGTGGTCGGGTTTGAGCCCGACGATCTTAAGGAGCTCCACCACGCGCTCCTCGCGCTCCGCCTTCGTGCCGTAAATGCCGTGGATGTCCATCGGCTCGCGGATGATCTCGCCGATCGTCATACGGGGATTCAGCGAGGCGTAGGGATCCTGGAAGATGAGCTGGACGTTCTTGCGGAACCGCTTCATCTCGCTTTTCTTTAAGTGTGTGATGTCCTGGCCGCCGATCTCGATCGTTCCGGCGGTCGGCTCGTAGATCTTGACGATCGTGCGCCCGAGCGTCGATTTTCCGCATCCGGACTCTCCGACGAGGCCGAAGGTCTCGCCCTTATAGATCTCAAAGGAGACGTCGTCGACCGCCTTCACGACCTGTTTCGCGCCGAACAGTCCGCGCGAGACGTCGAAATACGTTTTCAGGTGTTCGACCTTTACGATGACTTCCCTGTCTTCCATCTACTCCGCCCCCTTCCGTTTCCTGCTTTCGTTGAGCCAGCAGGCGCTTTCGTGCGTGTCGGAGAACCGCGTGTACTCCGGCATCCGCAGCTTGCAGATCCTCATCGCCTTATCGCAGCGGTCCACGAACGGACAGCCCGCGGGCGGCTTCAAAAGATCCGGCGGCGAACCGGGGATCGGCCTTAATTCCCTGTCGTCGTCCTCCGGGTTGTTGATGCAGTTCAACAGTCCCTGCGTGTAGGGGTGGTTCGGCTCGTAAAAGATCTCCTTATCGGTGCCGGTCTCGACGATCTTTCCGCCGTACATGATGTTGATGCGGTCGCAAAGGCTGGCGACCACGCCGAGATCATGGGTGATCATAATGACCGCGGAGCCGGACTGCTTGCTCAGTTCTTTGATCAGATCGAGCACCTGCGCCTGGATCGTCACGTCCAGAGCGGTCGTCGGCTCGTCGGCGATGATGACCTTCGGGTCGTTCGCCAGAGCCATCGCGATGATCACGCGCTGCCGCATACCGCCGGACAGCTCGAACGGGTACTGGCGCATGCGCTTTTCGGGCGAGGGGATGCCGACTTTCCTCAAAAGTTCGATCGCCCGCTCGTCCGCCTGCGCGCGCGTCATGCTGCTGTGGTTTAAGATCGGTTCGCGTAACTGCGTGCCGATCGTCAGCGTCGGGTTTAAAAAGGTCATCGGGTCCTGGAAGATCATCGCCATCTCGTTGCCGCGGATCTTCTCCATCGCCTTTTCATATTCCTTCCGGCCGGCAAAAGCGCTCTCGGTGATCTCCTTATCCCCGAGGTACACTTTCCCGCCCGCGATCGTTCCGTTCTCGGCCAGGAGCCCCATGACCGAATACATGGTAACGGACTTGCCTGATCCGGATTCGCCCACGATCCCGAGGATCTCTCCCTCTCGCACGTCCATCGTGACGCCGCGCACCGCGTAGACGGTCCCCTGGTCTGTGGCAAAATCAACGCTCAGATTTTCTACGGAAAGGACTTTCTTTTCTTCCATCGCGGTTTCCTCCTATCGCTTTCTCGGATCCAGCGCGTCGTTTAATCCGTCGCCGATAAAGTTCAGACTCAGCATCGTCAGGCAGATCGCCGCCACCGGCCAGATCATCTGTATCGGGTAGCTCTGGAGCAGGGATCTCGCCTCGTTCGCCATGGTACCCCAGCTCGACTGCGGGATGCTGATCCCGATGCCGACAAAGGCCAGGAACGCCTCGGTAAAGATGGCGTTCGGCACCATCAGCGTCGTATTGACGATGATCGGACCGATGCAGTTGATGACCAGGTGCTTGAACAGGATCCGGCCGTCGCCCGCGCCCATCACCTTCGCCGCGAGCGCAAACTCCTGCTCCTTTAACGAGAGGACCTGCGCGCGCACCTGGCGCGCCATGCCGACCCAGCTGCTGACCGAGATCGCGAGCAGCACCGAAAAGATGTTGGAGCCGAAGATCAGCATGATCAGGATCACATACAGAAGCGTCGGAACGGAATAAATGATGTCGACCAGGCGCATGAGGACCATATCGAATTTGCCTCCGATATAGCCGCAGATGCCGCCGTAGACGACGCCGATGATCAGGTTGAGGATCGCCGCCGCAAAGCCCACAGACAGGGAAATGCGCGCGCCGTACATCACGCGGACAAAGATATCGCGTCCGAACTTGTCCGTGCCGAACCAGTGAGCCGCACAGGGCATGACGTTGCGCATGGTGAGATCCTGCGCGTCGTACTCATAGCGCGAAAACATCGGCACGAAAATGGCCAGGACGACCATCACCGCGAGGAACACGAGCCCCACAAGGGCCAGCTTGTTTTTCTTGAAATTCGCCCACGCGTCCTGGAAATAGGTCTTGCTCTCCATCGCGACGAACTCGGAGTCCTTCTCGCTGTCGTCGAGGAGCTTAAACATGTCGTCCGTCAGTTCCTCCGCGGAGGACGGGACCGCATTCTTCAGTTCTTCCACACGCGCACCCCCTATTTCA